>CACYSH010000280.1 GCA_902776945.1 uncultured Ruminococcus sp. | reverse complement strand
AACTGACGAGCGCAGCGAGTCAATGCGCGGCACGTTCGCCGCGCAACATCGCCGAAGGCGATACCTTAACTATTCACTATTCACTATTAACTATTAACTAAATTCACTATTCACTATTAACTTTTTAAAGGCTCTCCCGAAAAAATCGGGGAGCCTTTTTCTCGCGCATAAACGGCGGCTTGTCTGCATACAATTTATCAAGATGATCGCAAAGAAGGTGCGCAAAGTTGCAAAGTTGCAAAGTTGCAGAGTTGCAAAAACGATTCGTTATTGAGTTTGTCCTCATTAACTTTTACAGGGGGGAAAACATAAAATGAGAGAAGACGGACGGTCATCTAAATTCGCGCAGGCGGCGGCGCTTCTGCCCGAGCCGATGAAAGCCGCCGCATTGAGCATAGACCGCTTTCGGGCGGAGCGGGTCTGCGAGCTGCGACTGCGGCGAGGGCGCTGGTTCACGGCGGTACTGCCCGACAGAGAATACTTCATCAAAGCGGACGGCGCTCTTTCCGATTCGCCCGAAAACGCCCTGACGGTCAGCGCCGCAGACATCGAACATACGTTCAGGACAGCCTTTCGCGGCTCGGTGTACGCCTTTCCGAAGGAGCTTTCTGAGGGGTTCATCACCTGCGGCGGCAACAGGGTGGGCTTCTGCGGCAGCGCCGTGCTTACTGACGGTGCGCTCACGGTGGTAAAGGAGATTTCGTCGGTGAATATCCGCATAGCAAGCGAGATACCGGGCTGTGCGGCGGAGCTTTACGAAAAAGCCTTTGCGGACGGAGTGCGTTCGCTCATCATTGCCGCGCCGCCCTGCGGGGGAAAAACGACTGTACTGCGCGACCTCTGCCGAATGTTAGGCAATTCGCGGCGGGTCAGCCTTATCGACGAGCGCGGGGAATTAGCCGCCGCAAGCGCAGGAATCCCCCAAAACGACATTGGAGCGCATACCGACGTTTTCAGCGGGTATCCTAAGCACGAGGGCATTATGACCGCCGTGCGGGTGATGTCGCCCGAAGTTATCGTCTGCGACGAGATAGGCGCTCCGCAAGACCTGAAAGCGCTGAGTTTCGCGGCTAATTCGGGGGTAGAGCTTATCTGCACCTGTCATTCGCCCACGCTTGCCGACCTGAAACGCCGCCCTGTCGCAGGCGAGCTTATCGAAAGAGGGATATTCCGGGCGGCGGCGATACTCGCGGCAGGCAAAGTCACCGGGCTTTATGAGCTTTAGTCAACAGTTAATAGTGATTTAAAAGTTAATAGTTAATAGTGAATTTAGTTAATAGTTAATAGTGAATAGTGAATAGTTAAGGTGTCCGCTTCGCGGACTATATTATGCGGACGCTACGCGCCGCACTAATATTTTTCATTACACACTTGCGGTTAAAACTGACGAGCGCAGCGAGTCAATGCGCGGCACGTTCGCTTAAAACTGACGAGCGCAGCGAGTCAATGCGCGGCACGTTCGCCGCGCAACATCGCCGAAGGCGATACCTTAACTATTCACTATTCACTATTCACTATTAACTTTTAAAACTATTAACTTTTTAAACTATTCACTTTTTTTAACTATTCACTATAAAATTTGCACGGAGAGAAAATATATGAAACTGATAGGAATGCTGTTGCTGACAGGGTGCGGGAGCGTTATCGGGGTCTGCGTATCGGCGGCGTTCAGGCGAAAGACCGCTATGCTCGTTTCCGTCGCGGATATGCTGCTTTCATTCTCGATAAAGCTGCAATACGGCTCCCCGACCGTCGGCGAGATGATAAGCGAGGTATGCGGGGAAATGGCGGAGCTGCCCGCGTTCCTGCAAAGGTCTCCCGAAAGGGACGAAATTATCAGGGCGATCAAGGAATACCCCGACGGACTGGAACAAGCCGACGTTTCAAGGCTCTCGGAGCTTTTCACGCAGCTCGGCAGCGCCGACAGGGATTCCGAGCTTTGCCGTCTGCGGACGGCGCGGGAATACTTTTTGCAGCGCATTGAATCCGAACGCCCGAAAAACGAAAAGCGTGCGGAGCTTGCACGGCGGCTCGGGGTGCTGCTCGGGATATTCGCGGCTATCATGCTGCTGTAACATTTGTCATAAAGCTGTAAACGGGCGCGTTTTCCCGAACGGGCGCACACATAGGTGCGCCCCTACACAATCAACGAACAATTACTATCTATAAATGAGCGCTGTTTGTCAAATTGCATAAATTTTCATTGTTAGATAAAGTAGGGGCGCTTGCATGAACAAGTTCATGCCCGTGAGCGCCCGCAAACTGCGCCTTTTGACC
>CACYSH010000279.1 GCA_902776945.1 uncultured Ruminococcus sp. | reverse complement strand
AAAAAAGCGAGGTCTTCGTATGGACTACATGAACGACAAGGAACTTCTGCGGCTGCTGAAAGCCGACCCCGAACGCGGGCTGGCTCAGACGGTCGGACAGTACGGCGCTTATGTGTATAAGATAGCTTTTACGCGGCTCGGAGAGGTATGCTCCAAAGAGGATATCGAGGAAGCCGTCAGCGATATTTTCCTCGCTTTCTTTGAGGAGGGCAGAAAGCGCGGATTTGATGTTCGCTCGGTGGGCGGGTTTCTGACTGTTATCGCAAAGCGGCATTGTATCGACGTGTTCAGGCGCGAGAGCAGGCGGGAAAAGTCCGCAAGCCTTGACGAGCTCGAAAACACGCTGTCCGAAAACGCCGCACCCGACACCGAGCTGATTGAAGCGATAAAGCAGCTCGGCGAGCCGGACAGGTACATATTTATCCGCAAATACTGGTTCGGACAGTCGAACGCCGACATCGCCCGCGAGCTCGGCATGAAGCCCGGCACGCTCAATACGAGGATCTCCCGCGGACTCGATAAGCTCAAAAAGATACTGGAGGGGAAAGTGTGATGGAAGAAAGATTAAATGCTTTATTGAACAGCACCTCTCCCGACGAGGCAGAGCTGCTTTCGGGCGAGATTGCCGAGTTTGCGGCGGGCGCGGAGCTTCCCGACGAAGCGGCGCAGCACATTCTCTCCTCCGTAATGCGAAAGGCGGGATTTGAGATGAATGAAAATATCACTATAACAAAAGTCAAAAGAAAGAAGCGCGGCAAACGGCTGTTTATCCTCATCGCGGCGGTGCTGATGATAATTCTCGGGACGATAGGCGCGGGGGCGTATTATCTGAACAAGCAGGGCATAATCAACGGAATGAATCTGCGTATGTGGAACCTCAGAGAAGCCACCGAGGAGGAACTTGAACTGCTGAACGGCATGACCTCCACGAAGGGCAGGCTGATAGAAAACACCTTTGAGGAGATCGACGTAAGCTACGACGGCGTGGTATGCGACGGTATGCAGATGATCGTTATACTCACGCTGAAAAAGAAAGACGGTACGCCGCTGAAAGCACCCGAAGGCTACGAATGGAGTGCCGCGTATACCGAGGAAAGCTCGCTCTCGCCGTTTGCGGACAAGCCCGATAGACAATATTACTCGTCTACGATCATCACAATATGTTTTCCGGCAAAACAAAGATAGGCATAAACGGACTTTATTGCGTTCCCGCTGCCACGACCGAGGAAAGCAGGGAAATTATTGACTATGTAAATATCGTAAGTAACGCATATATCAAGGATAAGGACCTCGAAGCCGCAGAAGCCGATTATTTTGCGAAGCTCGAAAAGTATTCGGTGGAATATTACAAAGGCAGCGCAGTCTGCGAAGCTGATTCGGACGGAGTTGCCGTCAGCCCAAAGAATTATACGACGGAGTACAGGGGCGCACAAATGAATATCAATGCCACACCGCTCCTTATAGACCTGAACTGTTACGGCTGTCGGTTTACCGCGGAGGAAAAAGAACTGCTCAAAAAGGACATTAAGAATCAGAACTCAACTATCGAGATATACTACAAAGACGGGACTTCCGAGACAGCAAAGTGCGCGGGCGCAATGGTCGGCGGGGGCGCGGAATCAGGGCTTTCGGATATATCTTTTCAATACAGCACAGGTAAGCCTATGGTGATAAGCAAGATAGATTATATCGTTTTTGACAGCGAGAAGATAAGCTTTGCGGAAGCTGCCAAACAGTAATAACAACAGCCCCGTCTGTTTTTCGAGCAGGCGGGGCTGCTTGCGTTCATGAAATATTTACAATCAAAATGCTATAATATCTCATAGTCATGTCCGAAAATGCGTTTTATATACGTCTATAATATATGAAACGTTTCGATAAAGCGAGGTCATTATATGAACGATACGGAACTGCTTGAACTGCTGGGAAGCAGTCCGCAGGAGGGGCTTGCAGCTGTCATCGGCAAGTACAGCGCTTATGTTTACAAGATAGCGTACAACAGGCTGGTCGGGGTCTGCGCGAAAGAGGATATAGAGGAAGCTGTCAGCGATATTTTTATGAAGCTGTATACCTCGGTGAGTGAAAAGGGCGCGGAGCCGCGCTCGGTGTGCGCTTATCTTTCAGTGATAGCACAGCGGCACTGCACCGACGTTCTGCGCCGACAGAAAGCAAACGGACAGCACATATCCCTTGACGAGATCGAGAATATCATTCCCGACGAGGAAGTGACCGCCGACAGCGGGCGGATAATGCAGGCGCTCAAAAGACTCGGCGAGCCTGACACGGAGATATTCGTCAGGCGGTATTATCTCGGGCAGCCCGTCAGGCAGATCGCGCTCGAAATGAATATGAAGACCGACACGCTGAACAAAAGATTATCCCGGGGTCTTAAAAAGCTCCGAAAAATACTGGAGGAGGAAGGCTTATGAAAACAAGGCTCGGCAGACTCGGCGCGAACGCCGATGAAAAGGACTGCCAGATCATTTCGCGGGAGCTTGAAGACATCGCCGCGAAAAGCACGATACCCGACGAGCTGCAAGAACGCATACTTTCCTCCGCAATGAGAAAGACGGGAGTCGGAATGAAAATGACTATGGATAAAAGAAAAGAGGACGCTCACAACCCCGAAAACCTGAGGTGTTAGTCCCAAAGTGGGTAGATGACAAAAATCAAATCTCTAACAATCCGTAATTTCGTACAGATGCGCTGGTGTACGAACCGTCAGGCTGAAGG
>CACYSH010000278.1 GCA_902776945.1 uncultured Ruminococcus sp. | reverse complement strand
TGAGAAAAAACGGTGTAGGGGCGAGCATCGCTCGCCCGTGTGACCCCGAAATTGCCGTATTTTCAATAGTTTTATATTAGGTTAATGCGTATGGGGCTTCGCCCCTTGCAGGGGTATGGGGGCAGCGCACCCATTAAAATCAAGCCGCGCATAGTCAAACTGACAGCCTTGCAGAACTGTTCGCGCGGCTTGCGGCACGAACGAAGTTCGTGCAACCTTTGTGCGAAGTGAGCGAAGCGAACGAGCAAACTGTGCGTCCTGCACTCTCTTTCCGGTGGGGCAGTGTGTCCGCGTGATTTCCCCGACCGTCAAGATTTTTCCTGCATTCGCGCAATTGTTGCAGGAAAATAGCTGCGCTTTTTCGTGCAAATAAAATCGGCAATTTCTTTGTTTCCGCTCACTTTTGCTGATTTATTAAACCGCGCTTTTTTGTGGGCTTTGCTTGAAATTGCCGATTTTATTTTTGAGCCGTTCAGATTTCTTTCTCCGGTTCAATTGCTTGAACCGCTCAGTTTGTGGGGGATAACCCTTCCTAAGACTTTTGGTTTGCCTTCAATTTGCGTTTTTTACATCATTGCCGCAAGTCTCTCGTTGACCGCCTTCAAGAACTCCTCCGTGCCGACCTTCTGCTTATTTTCGAGCTTCGAAAGCAGATACAGGTCGCCCGTCATAATGCCGTCCTCAATGGTCTTGATAGTCGCCTTTTCGAGCTTATCCGCAAACGCTTTAAGCTCGTCAAGACCGTCAAGTTCGCCGCGCTTTCTCAGAGCGCCCGTCCACGCAAAGAGCGTCGCAACGGAGTTTGTCGAGGTAGGCTCGCCCTTTAAATGCTTGTAATAATGGCGCTGAACCGTGCCGTGAGCCGCTTCGTACTCGTAAACGCCGTCGGGCGAAACAAGCACGCTGGTCATCATCGCGAGCGAACCGTAAGCCGTCGCTACCATGTCGCTCATAACGTCGCCGTCGTAGTTCTTGCAAGCCCAGATGTAGCCGCCCTCGGAGCGGATAACTCTCGCCACCGCGTCGTCGATGAGCGTGTAGAAATACTCAATGCCGGCCGCTTCGAACTTAGCCTTGTATTCGTTCTCGAAGATCTCGGCGAAAATGTCCTTGAAACGGTGGTCGTACTTCTTGGAGATAGTGTCCTTTGTCGCGAACCAAACGTCCTGCTTGGTGTCGAGCGCGTAGTTGAAGCAGGCGCGGGCGAACGAACCTATCGAATCGTCGCGGTTGTGCAGACCCTGAATGATTCCCGCACCTTCGGTAAATTCGTGAATGGTCTCTTTAGTTACGGTGCCGTCGGGAGCCGTGCAGACAAGCTCGGTCTTTGCGCCTGCGGGAACCTGCATTTCAACGTTCTTGTAAACGTCGCCGTAAGCGTGACGGGCAATGGTGATAGGCTTAGTCCATGTCGGGATATAGGGAGTAATGCCTTTTACGAGGATAGGAGCGCGGAAAACGGTGCCGTCAAGCATGGCACGGATAGTGCCGTTCGGGGATTTCCACATCTCTTTAAGGTTGTATTCGGGCATACGCGCCGCGTTCGGGGTGATCGTCGCGCACTTTACCGCCACGCCGTATTTCTTGGTGGCGTTAGCCGAGTCTATCGTCACCTGATCGTTTGTCTCGTTGCGATGAACAAGCCCGAGATCGTAATATTCGGTCTTTAAGTCAACGTAGGGGAGATGAGAATGTCCTTTATTTCCTTCCAGATAATTCTGGTCATTTCGTCGCCGTCCATTTCAACGAGCGGCGTTTTCATCTGAATTTTTGCCATTTGTCAAAATTCCTCCTTGCAGATATTTTTCAATGCGGATAATTTATCAAGATTTTTGGATAATGCTCAATGGCATGATAATAACGGCAGCCATTGTGATAATAAACACTTTAAAGTCGATGCGTGCTGCGCGTTCTTCGCCGATTTTCCTGACAATGAACCGGTAGATCAGTTTTCCGCCATATATACCGCCAAAGAGGGCGATCATTTCCAATATTCCTTCAACAGGCAAGTAAACATTACGAGCTGTCGGATGGAATTTTATCTTGTACAGAATGCATGGTATAAATAATATAATGACGCTTGCGAACCTGAAACCGTCTCCGGGTCTGTATCCTCTTTTTCTCATTATCTATTCCCTTTCTTTCGCTTAAACTAACCTTTGATATGATAAGAGATATGAAAAAAATACAGCACTACCAACGCCTGTAATTAATACTGTCATGTCGATGATCAATGCTTTTCTTGCGTTTTAAAATGTCAAAAGCGCATACACGGCAGATATGACCGCTACGATGATCGCAGGCAGACTTTTCTTGAATGTCGCTTTGCCCGAAAGCCCGTCGTGAAGGTGAAATTGCAGCACAAGTCCGGCGATGAACCCGATAAGTCCCGCAATTATTACAGGTGTTTTGCTTTGGGTCAGCAGCCATGTTATAACTGCGAACAG
>CACYSH010000277.1 GCA_902776945.1 uncultured Ruminococcus sp. | reverse complement strand
ACAGAGCGCATCTGTGAACATCGTTTCCTGCATAAAATTACTCATGTCTATATTATACCATATTCCGCTTGCTTTGTCAAACTTGTGCGGTGTATCCTATATTCCTTGACTTCGTTAATTAGCAGCATCTCTTTCATTTCTTTCTCAAACTCATCGGGAGTAATGTCGGCTCCGAAGAATAACCTTACTTTCTCCGCGAGATCATTATTTTCCTCCTGCATGATTTCTTTCTCGCGCTCACGCACTTTATTCTGAGCTTCTGCCTGCTTCGCTTTAGCTTCTTCAAGCTGCTTTTCAAGCTCGGATACTCTTGTTGTAGTATCATCGGCAGCCTTTCTCAGATTTTTGATAGATGCTTTTCTTGACATTAATCATCAATCCTTTCTTGAACATAATTACTGTAATAGTTATCTTTTCGGTTTCTTATTCTTACGCAGCTGTTCCTGCCGCTGGCGTTCTTCCTCGACAAGTCCTTCGATGTATCCCTCCCGCGATACATCATCATAGTAGGTGTCCCGAATATCCTTGAACACCTCATACTGCTTCTTGATCTTATCGAGCGTTTCCTTGCGGGTGCTTATTCTCTTTCCGAGATTCTCGGCGCGATTACGCAGATGTATCTCGTCGCCTGCGGTTAGTATCCCATGCTGCTGCATGGTTTGCTTGGAAAGCAACAGCTGAACTTCTTCTTTCGATGTGAGCTCACCCTTTGCCGAGAGCTCGTGATATATCTTAATCTGTTCAAGCACATTGCGGAGCTTAATATGCTCGTCGATCAGTTCATTGACCTTGATCCTGTACTTTTCATGCTCATCTTTCAGCGACTTGATCCTGCACTTCAAATCAGAGATAGACCCAATGTGATATTTGTTTATTACGTTGAGCTGCGCTGATAGGCGATAAACGTCAAGGTCATTATCAGCGGAGTACGGTAGTGTGATATTCTGCTTTCGGGGGATTTTCTTGCTTTGATAGGCAAGAACGCGAACGTCCCCAATAACGCTGTCATAAGCGTCCCATAGGTCGGAACGATAATTGTCGAGCGGCTCCACGCCCTCCCCCATGTCTCGGTATAGTATGCGGATAATGAGGCTGTCCTCGGTGTACTCCTCCCCGAGCGTCTTGGTGCGTACGAAGCGTTTCTGCTCAGGTGTGCGGATAGATATGTACTTTCCACGCTTTACTTCATACCCACGTTCTTCGAGCGCCTGCAACAGTTCATCGAGTGTGATGACGGTGGGTATCAACTTGTCGATCTCGTCGCGAATCTGCTGCTTCCACGAGGTTCCGTTCCTTATGTGTTCCCATTCGTTGTGCTTCATTCCCTTACCCTTGCCGGTGATATTGGGATTCGGTTCGATACCGAATGCGCGGCACACTCCGTCGGAGTAATAGCGGACGCGCTGCAAGGATTCCTTGTTCGCGTAAAACTTCTGACCCGAAATCGAGTATGAATTTAATATGATGTGCGAATGGATATGCCGCTTATCAACGTGCGTTGCTATGACCGCCTGTGCGTCATCACCGAAAGTCTTGCGGACAAATGCCTTGGCTATCTTGTGGGCGAGCTCGGGCGTAATGTTGTCATCGGGCGAGAAGCTCTGAATATAGAGAATGGCTTTCACAGAGCCTTTCCCGTCAAGCGGCGGAGGGGTGGTAAATCGGTCGCGGGCGTACTGGTTGTAGACAAGCTGCATCTGCTCGAACGCGGACGCGGCATCGGTCATGCAGTTTATCGAGGTCGCGTACAGCAAATTTTCGGTCTTATCAGGATTAAGTATATAGGTCAGACTTTTGTCGATAGAAGTGTGGAGAGCGATGTGCTTACAGATCGGAATAACGATTCGACCTCCTTCCGCAGTATTTCGACATCCGCGGCTGTGACGCTGTGGGTCTCGTTCGCTTTACGGCGCTTTACGGGCGACTTGGTTGATATTATTGGAAATCACTCGCATACCGTTCAGCAGGGGCGCGAGGTCTTTCATATCATAGAATATCGGCTGCTTTTCAAGTATCATCTTGCGGAGATATTTCGTCGTGTCGGTGTGGCACGCCTCAGCCTGGCGCTTGATCTTTTCCCAATCTTTCAGATCGAAGGTGAGTTCCTTGCGGTGAACCTGTTTATACTTTCTTGCGATATTTATCAGTCCTTTCATTTGATTTTTTATGATTATCCAGCCCTCGAATGAGGGCTGCGGTTTAGGGGCTACGGGTTCCCTAAACAACGATTTTGCGGGGGCAGCGCAAAATCGGTATACGATTCTTTCGGTATACGAAAGAATCTCTGCTTGCTGTCTTTTAGAAAATCATCTTACCAAAATATTACATTTCACATTTTCCCCTGCCGTCCTCGGCAGGGTCGCATAATACACAATCAGCCTGCAATTCCCAAATATTTCAGCAGCGATACCTTGCTGACAAGAATCTTGCCGTTCCTGCCCGCGCCCGCACGAACATGGGCGATCTTGTCCTGCGTACATAACATACGCACTGTATGCTCGGACAGCCCATCCACAAGCGTGGCACATTCCTTGATGGTGAGCATCTCCATGGGCTTGTCCACGAGCGGCTCTGCGGGCGCGGCAGGGCTCTCTGCGTCCACGTCTATAAGTTTGTCGAGCATGGCGGTTATCTGATTGATGAGGTCTTTCTTTTCGGTTAATGTCATTGGACATCTCTCCTTTCGGTTTCATGAACATGGTTGTAGTGGTTGGATTCAGCTACTCTCTGTTTTCAGCTGCGTTTGGTCTACGAAGGGC
>CACYSH010000276.1:2046-3880 GCA_902776945.1 uncultured Ruminococcus sp. | reverse complement strand
CCATTAGTGCGGCGCTTGCGTCCGCATAATATCGTCCGCGAAGCGGACACCTTAACTCTTAACTATTCACTCTTAACTATTCACTTTTTAACTATTTCGCTGTGAAAAGGAGTTCCAGTTTATGACCGACCGTATCGCCCTTATAGACAAGCTGAACGAACAAAAGACCCTTTCGCACGAGGAATGGGTCAGCCTTTTCGAGGGCTTCACCGACAGCGACCGCGCCTACGCCGCCGCTATTGCAAAGGAGCTTCGTGAAAAGAAATTCGGCAATAAAATATTTATACGCGGCATTGTGGAATTTTCCAATTACTGCAAGAATGATTGTTTTTACTGCGGTATCTGCCGTTCGAACAAGAACGCCGAACGTTACCGCCTTACCGAAGACGATATTCTTGAATGCTGCGCTGAGGGCTATGATTCGGGCTTTAGGACGTTCGTTCTGCAAAGCGGCGAAGACCCCGCCTATCCGCCGCAGCGCATGGCAGAGCTTGTGCGCGAGATAAAGCTCCGCTACCCCGACTGCGCCGTTACGCTCTCGATAGGCGAGCTTGAACGCGCCGAGTATCAATTATTGCGCGACGCGGGCGCGGACAGGTATCTGCTGCGGCACGAAACGGCGGTCAGGGCGCATTACGAAAAGCTCCACCCGTCGTTCATGTCGTTCGAGCATCGCATGGGCTGTCTGCGCACGCTAAAGGAGCTTGGCTTTCAGACGGGTACGGGAATGATGATCGGTTCGCCGTTCCAGACCGCTCACGAGCTTGCGGAGGACATGATCTTCCTCAAAGAATTTCAGCCGCACATGGTCGGCACGGGACCATTTCTGCCGCACAGGGACACGATATTCCGCGACCAGCCGAAAGGCTCGTATGAGCTGACGCTTTTCGTGCTGGCTTTGGTGCGGATAATGCTGCCGAATGTGCTGCTGCCCGCTACGACCGCGCTCGGGACGATAAACCCGCGTGGCAGGGAACAGGGCGTGCTTCACGGCGCGAACGTCATCATGCCGAATTTGTCGCCCACGTCTGTCAGGAAAAAGTATCAGCTTTACGACAACAAGATCTGCACGGAGGACAGCTCGGAGCAGTGCAAGGGCTGCATAGCGGCGCGAATGAAGTCTGTCGGCTGCGAGGTCGAGGTTTCGAGAGGAGATTACAGCGAATGAAGAAGATAGCGATATACGGCAAGGGCGGTATCGGCAAATCGACTATCGCCTGTAATATTTCGGCGGCGCTCGCGGAGAGCGGGCTTTCCGTCATGCAGATAGGCTGCGACCCGAAAGCCGATTCCACTTCGCTGCTGCGCGGGGGAAACCGCGCCCCGACCGTATTGCAGCTCACCCGCGAAAAGGGCAAGGCGCTTGCGCTCGGCGACATCGTGTTCGAGGGCGCTCACGGCGTTAAGTGCGTCGAAGCGGGGGGACCCGTTCCGGGCATGGGCTGCGCGGGCAGGGGAATCATCAATGCGCTTGAAACGCTGGAGCGGCTCGGCGCTTACGCGGTCTATAAGCCCGATATTGTGGTTTATGATGTGCTGGGCGACGTGGTGTGCGGCGGGTTTTCCATGCCGATGCGCAAGGGCTATGCCGACGAGGTGTATGTGGCAACGTCGGGCGAGATGATGTCCGTTTATGCGGCTGCCAATATCTGTATGGCAGTGGAGAATTTCAAGGGGCGCGGCTATGCTTCGCTCGGCGGGATAATTTTGAACCGTCGCGGCGTGGAAGGCGAGATCGAAGCCGCCGAAAAGCTCGCAGGCGATTTCAAAACAAAGATCATCGGCGACATTGACCGCTGCGCGGAGATTCCGCAGGCGGAGAAAGCGGGCAAGC
>CACYSH010000276.1:0-2013 GCA_902776945.1 uncultured Ruminococcus sp. | reverse complement strand
ATGATAAAAAGTGAACAATGAATAGTTTCAAAAGTTAAAAGTGAACAGTGAATAGTTTCAAAAGTTAAAAGTGAACAGTGAATAGTTTCAAAAGTTAAAAGTGAACAGTGAATAGTTTCAAAAGTTAAAAGTGAATAGTGAATAGTGAATAGTTAAGGTGTCCGCTTCGCGGACGTTATTGCGAACGCTTCGCTCCGCGTTTTACAAAGCACAGTTGAGCAGAGCATATTTTTTGTGGAGCTTGCACGAACGAAGTTCGTGCCGCTTCCGCATAATATGCCGCGTCAGCGGCTCCTTAACTATTAACTATTCACTATTAACTATTAACTTTTATGTGTGGAGGTGTTTGTATGGACAATTTGGCATTCGTGAAGCTGCCAATGAAGCCTATTGGCGAGCTTTCGGCAGAGGGATTCTTCGAATCGGGGCTTGAATACAATACCCCCGCACGCGGTATGTGGAATATCGTCCATACCGGAATGCTCGTGCCGGGTGCGCATCAGATCTTCGCCTGCGCGGAGGGCTGTCTGCGCGGCGTTATACTTACCGCCGCCGAAATGCTCGCCCTCGACCGCCTTAGCTGGATCTCCGTGTCGGAGGAGGATATGGGTAACGGCACCCTTGAAAGCGATATAGTGGACGGCGTGAGCGAGATAATCGGCAAGCTGTCTGCACGAACCCCGTTCGTGCCAAAGCCCCGCGTTATTCTGCTGTATTTAAGCTGCATACATCTGTTCGCGGGAGTGGATTTCGACGCTATTTTAGACGAGCTTTCAGGGCGTTTCCCCGACATTGCTTTCGTTGACTGCTACATGACCCCCACCATGCGCACGACAGTCACGCCCGTTGCGAAAATGGCACAGCAGCTGTATGCCGCATTAAAGCCCCTGCCGCTGAACAAACGTTCGGTAAGCATTATCGGCAACGACCGCGCCACCGACCCCGACAGTGAGCTTGTACGGATAATCCGGCAAAACGGCTTCAAGCTGCGGGATATAACGCTTTGTCAGAACTTCGGCGAATATCTGCAAATGGCAGAGAGCGCGATCAATATCACCTATCTGCCGACCGCCGTGCCTGCGGGCGACAGCCTTGCCGAACGCTTCGGCGCGGAGCATCTGCACCTGCCCGCCGCGTTCGATTACGATTTGCTTGAAGCGAATTATGCACGGCTCTGTGTGGCTCTGGGCGTTTTTGTTCCCGACTTCACGGAGGACAAAGCCGCCGCCGACAAGGCGCTTGACAAGGCGCGTGAGACCGTCGGAGATGTGCCGATAGCGATCGATTTTACCGCCGTGTCGCGCCCGTTCGAGCTTGCGGAGCTGCTTGCCGCGCACGGCTTCAACGTGCGGCACATAATAGCCGATACCGCCGCGACCGAGCGTGAAGCCTTTGAGCGGCTGAAAGCGTGCTGCCCCGATATAATGGTATACGCGGCGGCGAACGTCAATATGCTGAACATCTGCCGCGAGCCGCATGGGGAAGTCCTTGCGATAGGGCAGAAGGCGGCGTACTATTTCGCGACGGACAACTTTGTAAACATCGTCATGAACGCGGGGCTGTACGGCTTCGCGGGAATAAAAAAGCTCGCCGCGCTCATGGAGAACGCCTTCCTCTGCAAGAAGGACAGAAAGACCGTCATCAGTCACAAGGGCTTCGGCTGCGCAAGCTGCCTAAACAGCTAATAAAAGTTAAAAGTGAATAGTTTAAAAAGTTAAAAGTGAATAGTTTAAAAAGTTAAAAGTGAATAGTGAATAGTGAATAGTTAAGGTATCGCCTTACGGCGATGTTGCGCGGCGAACGTGCCGCGCATTGACTCGCTTCGCTCGTCAGTTTTAACTGCAAAGATTGTGATTGACGGATAATTTTTTGCGGGGCGTAGCCTCCGCATAATATGCGCCGCAGGCGCTCCTTAACTATTCACTATTCACTATTAACTATTCACTTAATTTGAAAGGAGCCGACAATGAAGAACGTTTCGAGGATTTTGCCGTGTTATTCGGCGGATACGGC
>CACYSH010000275.1 GCA_902776945.1 uncultured Ruminococcus sp. | reverse complement strand
ATGTTTCTTAACATTTTGTAAACAATCTCAGGAAACCCCGAAATCGGGTTACAAAAATGGCTGTTTTTGTATGAACTTATGGAGGGACATTTTCAAATCGTTCTTCCAAGAAAGAAATAACGACCTATCCCCACGAACATTAATCCTCGTCCAGAAAGGAATGACCAGAATGTACTTCCAAGAATAACCGAACATTTACAAAGAATAACTGCCAACGCCCGAAAGATTATTCTTCCGCAGAAACCGAATAACCGGCGCAGTCATTACCATCCTCACAGCCAAGCCCCCATTAAGTCATGTATATAATTTGAGAGACGAACCACCGCACTGTCTTACGCGAAATAGTATTCCCTGAGAGCACCGAAAGCTACGTCTCTGATTCTCCCGCTGCTTGATTCATACCAATTTCGGAGAACCACTCTGTCAATATCAATTATCACGATATTTATAAACATATTACTCCCGCGGCTTGTAAGCTCCTACGATTTTTCTGAAACAGCTCTTTCAGCTATTTAAAAAAAGTGGCGAAAATGTGCTTACTATTGGGAGGACTTTTTCAAAGCAGTTGATAGCATGATAATAAGTTTGAAAGCCTTTGGTCGAAATGCGCTGAGTTTTATAACCCTAACAAACGTTTCCTAAATCTGTTATGCAGACTAACGGAGAAGCCATTTCAGCGCAGTCCTCAACTGACAGGTCTCACAAGCCTTAGAAAATCCTCGAAAATCGGTCAGTTAAAACGGCACTTAGTGTGCTTATTTATGGAGAGCAGTGTGCGCCGGATTGTTCTCTGAACAAAATATACAGTCGAAAGCCGCACCTTCTGCCTATGCGTTCCGCTTCCGAGCGCTTCAAGAACAGTATTCTCCTGAATGTCTTTCATAAAGATTATCTCAGCTATCCCTACCGCCATAATCACGTTTTCCGTTATGATCTCCATACCGTAGGAGGTACGCAGTGCAAGCTCAACCGTCTTATGTCTTTTTTTGCCTTTTTCCCCTATACCCATAATCCCGTCGAATCAACCGCAGTCACATAATTTCATAAGCCCACGAACCGCAAGACCCAGCAGAAAAGAGATGTCCCGAATAAGCCTATACTTCCGCATTCCGCCGTAGTCCGCTATTATCCCATAACCTTCATATCGTGCTATACGCTGTTCCGCGCACGAAATCCGCCGCCCTTCGTAGTCCCAGCACAGTTCACTTCAGTGAATAGCCGAACCCAACCACCACAACCGTATTCATAAAACCGAAAGGAGAGATGTCCAATGACATTCACCGAAAAGAAAGATCTTATCAATCAGATAACCTCCATGCTTGAAAAGCTGATCGACGTGGACGCTGAGAGCCCCTGTGCGCCCGCAGAGCCGCCTATCAACAAGCCCATGGAGATGTTGACTATCAAGGAGTGCGCCGCACTTGTGGACGGGCTGTCCGAACACACGGTGCGTATGCTGTGCTCGCAGGATAAGATCGCCCACGTTCGTGCGGGCGCAGGACGCAACGGCAAGATACTTGTCAGCAAGGTATCGCTGCTCAAATACTTGGGTATTGCAGGCTGATCGTGTATTTTGAGACCCTGCCGAGGACGGCAGGGTGTATAGAATTATTGAATTTTCGGGGTAATATCGCTTTCTACCAAAAGCAAAAGCAAGCAGAGATTCTTTCGTATACCGCGAAAGAATCGTATACCGATTTTGCGTTACCCCGCAAAATCAACGTTTAGGGAACCCGTCACCCTAAACCGCAGCCCTCGTCCGAGGGCGGAAATATAAAAGTAAAACATATCGAAAGGACTGATTTAGACCTCGCGCCCCTGCTGAACGGTATGCGAGTGATTTCCAATAATATCAACCAAGTCGCCCGTAAAGCGAACGAGACCCACAGCGTCACAGCCGCGGACGTCGAAATACTGCGGAAGGAGGTCGAATCGTTATTCCGATCTGTAAGCACATCGCTCTCCACACTGCTGTCAACAAAAGTCTAACCTACATACTGAACCCCGATAAGACCGAGAACCTGCTGTACGCGACCTCCATAAATTGCATGACCGATGCCGCGTCCGCGTTCGAGCAGATGCAGCTTGTCTACACCCAGTACGCCCGCGACCGCTTCACCACCCCTCCGCCACTTGACTGGAAAGGCTCTGTGAAGGCTATTCACTACATTCAGTCGTTCTCGCCCGAAGACAACGTCACGCCCGAGCTCGCCCACAAGATAGCCAAGGCATTTGTCCGCAAGACTTTCGGTGATGACGCGCAGGCGGTCATAGCAACGCACGTTGATAAGCGCCATATCCATTCGCACATCTTACTAAATTCATACTCAATATCCGGTCAGAAGTTTTACGCGAACAAGGAATCCTTGCAGCGCGTTCGCTACTTTTCTGATGGAGTGTGCCGTGCATTTGGTATCGAGCCAAGCCCCAACATCACAGGCAAGGGTAAGGGTATGAAACATAATGAGTGGGAGCACCGTAAGAACGGCATCTCATGGAAACAGCAGATACGCGACGAGATCGACAAGCTGATACCCACCGTCATCACGCTCGAAGAACTGTTGCAGGCACTCGAAGAACGTGGCTATGAAGTCAAGCGCGGAAAGTATATCTCTGTAAGAGCACCCGAGCAGGAAAGGTTCGTGCGCACCAAAACGCTCGGAGAGGAGTATACAGAGGACAGCCTCATTATCCGCATACTTTATCGAGATATGGGTGAGGGCGTCGAACCGCTTGACAATTTTCACTCCGACCTATGGGATGCTTATGACAGCGTTATCGGGGACGTTCGCGTTCTTGCTGAGCAAAGCAAGAAAGTCCCCCGCAAGCAAAATATCTCGCTGCCGTACTCCGCGAATAATGACCTCGATGTCTACCGCCTCTCGGCGCAGCTCAACGTTATCAACAAGTATCACATTAACAGTATCTCTGACCTGGAACACAGGATCAAGTCGCTGAAAGATGAACATGAAAAGTACAGGAACGATGTAAATGAACTTATTGATGAACATATTGAGCTCCGCAATGTGCTCGAACAGATTAAGATATATCACGAGTTCTCGGCAAAGGGTGAGCTAACTTCAAAAGAAGAAGTGCAGCTGCTTCTCGCTAAGCAGACTATTGAACGCCATGAAATACTATCCGCTGCTGATGAGATACGTCTGCGGAATCGCGCCGAGAATCTCGGAAAGAAGATCGGCACCCGAAAGGAAACGCTCGATAAGATCAAGAAACAGTATGAGGTGTTCAAGGACATTCGTGATACCTACTATGAAGATGTATCGAGGGAGGACTACATCGAAAGTCTTGTCGAGGAAGAACGTCAGCGGCAGGAAGAATTTAAGAAGAAAAAGAAACCGAAAAGATAACTATTACAGTAATTATGTTTGAGAAAGGATTTTGAATTATGTCAAGAAAAGCATCTATCAAAAGTTTGAAAAAGGCTGCCG
>CACYSH010000274.1 GCA_902776945.1 uncultured Ruminococcus sp. | reverse complement strand
TTTCAGCACTGATATTATAGCTTTTTCCCATTTATATCACCCTATATTATTATATCATATTATCATCAGTTTGTCTATGGGGAGGTGGATAAATAGTATTATAGACGAGCACACGCAGATGACCTCCCTGCTCGAACAGATACGAATGTATCACGAGCTGTCAAAGAAGGGTGATCTTAGCGCGTCCGAAGAACTTAAACTTACTATCGCCAAGCAGACCATGCAACAGAACGGTATCCTTACCATCGCAGACGAGATACGCTTGCGCGACCGCGCCGAGAATATGGGCAAAAGAATAGCAGCCCTCAAGGAAAAGCTTGAGGACTGCAAGATGACTTATGATGTTTATGTTGATATTGCGAGCACTTATCGTGAAATATCAGCCGCGGACTATTTAGCAAAGCTGGAGGAGGAAGAAAGACAGCGCAGGGAAAGGGAGGCGAAGAAGCACAAGAAAAAGCTGTAAATATGAAAAAGGGTGCAGCCGGAACTGTCCCCTTTCATTTAATCGATAAGTGTTCTTCTAAAAAAACAGAAGGTAATCATTTATCACAGGCAGAGCCTTTTCAAACCTAATCGGCAGCCCGTGTCCGCAGGCTAACCATTCAGGCGAGAGCCTGATTATACGTTCAAGCGACCTCCGCATCGGCTTCGGGCTTACCGCGTGAGGGGTGATGTCGGGACGCTTCCACAGCGCGGTGAAAGCATCGCCGCAATAAAGAACATCGCTGCACATTACGCTGACCGAACCGTATGTGTGTCCCGGCAGAGGGATAATATCCGCGTCTATACCGAGATCGCGAAGCACATCGCGGTCTTTACTGCCGAAATATATATCCGCGTCATAATGCGGGCTGTTGAACAGAAAGCCGTTCACCCACTGAGTATAATTTCTGAATCGGTATTTCGGCATGGTGGGCATAACCCTCTGAGAAAGATAATTCTGCCGCAGAGTTTTATCACGCTCGTTAAGCAGTATCTTCTTTCCCTCTTTTTGAAGCTTGGCGGCGTTCCAGTCGTGATCGGCGTGTGCGTGAGTGAGCAGAACATATCTTACATCATATTTTTGAAGCCATTGTTTCAGACCACGCCACACTTGAGGCATACCCGTATCTATCAATAGATCGCCGCGTCTGCCTTTAATCACATAGCAGGTTATATCGCTTTGAGCGTAAAAATGTATACCTCCCATATTAATATCGCTGTCGGTCACGGCGGGATATATCTTATCCAAAATGTCGTATATATTCATCATTATATTCCTTATTTATCCCCATGCGTATAAGTCCCCGAAATATGCCCGTAAGCAATAACACTGCCGCTCTCGTCAAGCAGGCTCTCAAATTGACCGAAACCATCGTTTGTACTGTCGAAGGCTCCGGGAATTTGTTCGATATCGGCTTTCATCGCATATACATATATCTCATAATTGTGCGTACCGCTCGGAGGATACGGACCGATATATTCGCTTGCGGTCGCGCTGCCCTGTTCCAGAGTTGTTACGGTAATATTCCCGGCTCTCCAATGGAGCCAGTTCCCTGCCGAGGTATCGACCATGTAGATAACATAGCTTTTCGCGCCATCGACAGGCTCCCATGAAAGCTGCGGGGATACGTTTTTTCCGTAATCCGTATTGGTGATTACAGTATCCCACACACCGTCATGCAGATCGTTCGAGGTAACAATGAACTGCGACAAGTCCTCGGAAACAGAATTAGCCGCCGGAACTGTAACCATATCGGGCGATACATCGGTCTGTTTCCCGCAAGCCGCAAGCGAGACAAACGCAAGGCAAAGCAGCATTATCATTATTCTTTTCATATTTGCTCCCTTCGGTTTAGTTGATGTATCCATTAGTCCCAAGTTCAAATATTAGTTCATACTCTCCCCCGGTTTTAGATCTTCTTAGTGGACTTATCTATAGCAATCCATATCCAATGGCTTTCTTTACTGCATCGGGCAAAAGAGTACTGTCACGAATCTTCATTTTTCGCATGATCGCTTTCATCTTCGACCACATCTTCTCGATCGGATTGAAATCCGGACTGTACGGTGGAAGATATAACACTTGTATCTTAGCTTTCTGCAATACCTCAGCGACCTTTTTGACGTGATGTGACCGCATATTGTCCATTATCACGATGTCACCTTCATGCAGAGTGGGAATCAGCACTTTTTCAAGGTAATCAACAAAACGTTCTCCTGTTGTCCCGCCCGAATATGTCGTATAGGCAGTCTCACCGTTCAATCTTATTGAGGACAGAATCGTGGTGTTGGTCGGGGTGTTTTCGGGCGCA
>CACYSH010000273.1 GCA_902776945.1 uncultured Ruminococcus sp. | reverse complement strand
AAGGGGACTATAGATGCCTAACGAGAAGATAAGAAATAATATGCTGCTCGCGGGCGTGAGCATAAGCGAGCTGTCTGACAAGCTCGGTTTAACTGACGCTGAGACCTGTGACCTGCTCAATACCGATATGGGTATCATACAGGCGTTAAGGGTAAGTGCAGCTGTTGCCGAGATAGTGAAGGAGAGAGATTAATGGATACGATAGAATTTAAAAAGGAGCTTGCAAAGCGCAAAGGCATATCCGAGATGACTGCCTACCGCTATGTAAACTCGGTCATGGATACCGTAAGGCAGGTGCTTGCCGAGGGTGATGAGATTAAGATAGGGAGCTTCGGTAAGTTTACCGTTGTTACCGATCTCGAAGGCAATAAGACCGCAGTGCTCTGCGCAGGCAAGTCGCTGCGTCAGGCTTTAACGGCTGGGGAGGGGATAGTCTGAGCGATATTCCGAAGATACAGCGCAGGTATGGTGACTGCGACGTTACCATCACTTTCAAGGAGAGTGCGGATAACGTAAAGGACAAAGTGCTGTGGCTGCTGATGGAGAACTACCGTGAACGGCTGGCAGAAAACAAGCAGGACGATGCTCCGCAGGGGGTAAGCGATGATGGCGTGGCAACGTGATATTATACCCTATAAGCCTGCCGACTATAACAAAGAACAGGAGGATACTATGTATACCGGAAGAACTGGAGATGGCATACCGCAGGGGATTTATTCACGCCGTTCCTGTAACGACAGACTACAAGGAATATACCACGACCACCCATACCATGCTTCTTCCTATGGAGATAGCTGAAATGGCGGTGTTGTATTACAGTGGTGTTGGTGATAAGATACTCGATCCTTTCATGGGAAGCGGTATGACAGCAGCGGCAGCCAATAAGTACGGCAGGGAGTTTCTCGGATTTATCTTCGACAAGAACTGCTATGACAGGGCGATAAAGGTGGTCGATAAAATAAACCGACCAAAACGCTTTGAAGAGATCAAACGCAGGCTGGCAGAAATGAAAGCCGGCAATTGAAAGCGCGGCTGATAAAACGAGGGCTGCTCACGGCAGCCCTCTTGGTGATGACGATTATGCGGCGATTTCAAAATTCTTCAAAAACTGTTCTTCGGAGATCTTCGCCTGACCGCCTTCCGACCAGTCTATGAAGATCTGGTCGAAGTCGTCTATATAAACTATTGTAGCTGTCGAGCCGACGGGGATATTTTCGCCAATATCCTTGACCAGCTTTATTGTCATGCCTACTGTTATCTTATCCATTTTTACTGCCTCACGGGGTATAGATCGCTGTGACATACAGCACTATAATTATACAATATTATAGTGGCGGTGTCAATCGGCAGAATGAAGATTTTGAACCAATTATTTTTAAAAATGAAAGGAGCCATTCTATGGCAAGAAAATACAAACAGGTACACCGCAAAGAGATCGACTTCGATATAAATGATTGGGAGAAGATCGAGCGCAGAGCGGAAGCGTGTCTTACCACTACATCGAAATATCTGAGACAGGTGATACTGAACGCCGAGCCGACGTTCTACGATATGAAGGAGGTCGCCCCGCTGCTGAACGGTATGCGCATTATTTCCAACAACATAAATCAGATCGCCAGGAAAGCAAATGAAACAAACAACATAAATGCGGATGACGTTGAAAAGCTGAGAAACGAGGTGGAATCGTTATCCCTTATCTTAAGTCAATCTCTATTCACAACTCCGTCAAAAAGAGTTTAGCCTACATTCTGAACCCCGACAAGACCGAGAATTTGCTCTACACGACTTCGATAAACTGCACTACCAATGCCGAACAAGCCTATAATCAGATGCGGCTGGTCTATGAGCAGTTCGCCAGGGACAAGTTCAGCAGTCCGAAACCGCTTGAGGGAAAAGGCACAGTGAAAGCTATCCATTATATTATGAGCTTTGCGGACGCGGAGAACGTCACGCCCACGCCCGATCTCGCCCACAAAATAGCAAAAGCATTCGTCAGAAAGAACTTCGGTGAGGACGCACAGGCGGTCATCGCAACCCACGTTGACCGCAGCCATGTGCATTGTCATGTGATACTCAATTCATACTCGCTCTCGGGACAAAAGTATTACGCCTGCCGTAATTCTCTGCGGCAGGCAAGGGAAAATGTAAACGGTGTATGCCGGGCGTTCGGTGTTACCCCTGCGCTGAACTTCGAGAACAAAGGACGTTCTGTCAGCTACTATGAATGGGCGCAGCGGAAGAACGGTTCTTCGTGGAAGGAGCAGATACGGCAGGCGATTGACGGGCTGATAAACTCCGTCAATTCGCTCGATGAATTGTTGCAGGCTCTTGAAGAACGTGGGTATGAAATAAAGCGCGGGAAGTATATTTCTATCCGAGCTCCGGGGCAGGAACGTTTTGTGCGCACCAAGACCCTCGGAGAAGAATACACCGAGGAAAGCCTGAAAACAAGAATCCTCTATCGTGAGGTAGGTGCCGGAACAACGCCCACAATGGATAGCAAGTCACAACTGAGGGCGGCGTATATCGCAATTATAGGCGATGTTCGCATACTTGCGGAACAGCGGAAGAAAGTACCACGCAAACGCATTGTCACCGCAGAATATTCTGTGGATAATGACCTTGATGTGTATCGGCTGTCTGCACAACTGTCTGTCATCAACAAAGATAATATTGTGTCTATTGGCGATTTAGAGGGAAGGATCACAAAACATCGGGCTGAATATGAAAAGCAGCGGCAGGAGATAAACGAATATATCGAGGAACACAACCGAATGGTTAGCCTTTTGGAGCAGGCGCAGGAATACTTTGCGTTGTCTAAGAAAAATGAGCTGTCCTCTGCGGAACAGGTGAAGCTCAACATTTGCAGACAGGCGATAAATGACAGCGGCATTATGACCGCTGCCGACGCCGACCGACTGCGTGAACAGACTTATCGACTGGATAAAAAGATAGCAAAAATCAAGGAAAGTCTTGACGGCTGCCGACAGCGGTATGATGTATACAAGGATATTCGTGATACCTACGTCGAAATCTCGCAGGGCGACTATATTGGGAAGCTCGTCGAGGAAGAACGTCAGCGAAAGGAACAGGAGGCGAAGAAGCGGAAGAAAAAGCTGTAATAATTCCGTTCAAGGCAAAAAGAAAGGTGGCTGCCACGCAGCAGCCCCACGATCTTTGAGCCGAAGCTCAATTGCCCTTTGTCAAATGACGTTTCGCCTTACGTCATCGCCCGAAGAAGAGTATATCACTTTGGGCGGCGGTTGTCAAGGGGGCAGCTAATATCTTTGTTGCTAATTCTGCCGCTTGCAGTTATTCAATAACCCTGTTCCTTAATGTC
>CACYSH010000272.1 GCA_902776945.1 uncultured Ruminococcus sp. | reverse complement strand
TTCTCCGCCACGTCGTCGCAAGCTGCATATCGCTTGCGACGACTTTTTATGCTTCGCATCAAAAGTCATCTCGCGCTCATTTCGCTGCTCCTCCTTTCCAAATAGAACCCGCTGCGCTGGGCTTCGATTCGATCAGTTTACTTCCGGTATGTTCACCGGGCCCTTCCAAGACTATTGAAACCTGACAGAATTGATGGTATATTCAATAACACTATGAATGCAAAGCGAGGTGAGACCTGTTGGCTAAGGCTACAACCGATACTTGCTGTTTGACTCTGCCTTTAAAGCTTGAAAAATGGCAGGCTGACCGTTTGGAAAAGCGGCTGGATATCGCCAGACAGATCTATAACACCTTGCTTCACTTTGAACTCAAAAAGCTGCATTGTCTGGAAGAAAGCAGAGAGTATATCGACATACAAACTCAGCTCAAAGAAACTATAGACAGCGCAGAGCGAAACAAGCTGTATAAGCAGTTAAACAAGCTCCGTCAGGACGCAGGCTTTTCAAAATACTCTTTCAAGACCGATATAAAAGATTTCTATAAACACTTTAATGATAATATCGGCTCAAGCGTAGCTGTTCATGGTATTGCCCCTCAAGTATGGACTGCTTTCGAACATCTGTTTTATGGGAACGGAAAGGCCGTTCATTTCAAGAGACGCGGCGAATTGACATCACTGAGAGGCTATTCCGTTGCCGGAAAAAGCGGCGGTGTGGAGATCATTTTCCGTGGGACCTATATCGAGTGGAAAGGTCTGAAGCTTCCCATCAAGCTCGATCCGAAGAACGAGTACGAAAACGAGATGCTGCGGCAGCGGGTAAAGTATTGTCGGATCGTCAAAAAGCCGGGCAAAAACAAGACTCACTGGTATGTTCAGCTTATGCTTGAGGGCAAGCCTGTCATCAAGGTCAACAAGAACACCGGGGAACTCCTTCACCCCGTCGGGCAGGGAGCCGTCGGCATCGACATCGGGCCGCAGACCATCGCCTATGTATCGGAAAAAGAAGTAGCTTTGAAAGAGTTGGCAGATCAGGTCAACAACATCGAACGGGAAAAGCGTGTCCTTCAGCGAAGGTTAGACCGCAGTCGCCGTGCTACGAATCCGGACAACTATGAAGTTGACGGGACAATCAAACGCGGCGTGAAGCTGACGCACAATAAATCAAAACAATACATCAAGACCCAGCGAGAGTTAGCTTATTTACTGCGCCGACAGGCAGATATACGAAAACGCCAGCATAATGAGCTTGCAAATCATTTGCTTTCCCTGGGAGATCGATTTTTTGTCGAAGATATGGAATGGCCCGCGCTGACACACCGGGCAAAGAAAACCGAAATATCAGAGAAAACCGGCAGGTTTAAGCGAAAAAAGCGCTTTGGGAAGTCCGTTGGAAACAAGGCACCCGCCACTTTAATCGGATTGCTGGATATCAAATTGAAGTCACGAGGACTGGCCGGTGTGGTCAGAGTAGATACAAAAGTCAGAGCAAGCCAGTATAATCATCTAACAGACGATTACCACAAGAAGGAGCTGAGCGAGCGCTGGAACAACATGTCAGACGGACGACGAATCCAGCGCGATCTATACTCGGCATTCCTCTTACAGCACATGAATGAAGCACAGACTGACTTTGATAAAAACGCTTTATCTATTGATTATGAACAATTCACCGTGCTCCACGACCAATGCATCGAAGAATTGAGAAGAGCACCGAAAACACTTGCGAGTATGGGCCTTGTGCGAAGGGCAAGCTAATCTGAAATCGTTGGGAGCTTCGCACCTCCCAAACCGGTCTATTGTCAGTCCGAGGCTGTCGCAAATGGCGTCATAGGATGCCTTGGCAGCAGAAGAGCAAGGGAAAATAGTCAGCGCAGGCGTTCAGCCTGAAAAGCTATCTACCTGCTCACAGCGTTATGTACAACATATTGCGTCATCATTTGTGCATTTTTGCCGACGCAATCCGCACAGCGGGCGCTGAGGCAAAGAACTGCGTCAATGGTGTCTTGGTCGATCTGTGCCAGACGCAATCCGCACAGCGGGCGCTGAGGCAAAG
>CACYSH010000271.1 GCA_902776945.1 uncultured Ruminococcus sp. | reverse complement strand
GTATTTGACCATGCTCCTGCCCTTGGGGATAAAACGCCGAAGCATTTTGTTGTGACACTCGTTCGTACCCTTTTCAGCGGTTTTGCGGGCGATGCAATACAAATTGCAGGGGTGCACTGCGGCATAAACCTTGTTTGTGCAAACTTGTTCATGCCTGTGTGCGCCCGCCAATAGGCACGTTTTTTCCGAACGGGCGCACACATAGGTGTGCCTCTACATAAAATAGGTATAATGTGGATTGTAGGGCGGAGGCTTGTTCCCGCCCGTTGCGTCCGTATGACCCTAAAATCAACGTGTTTTCGATATTTTTGTGTTAGGTTAGCGCGTATGGGCAAGTCACCAACATACACAATCAAATCACAAATTTTAATGTCGTTTACTATAACTATTCACTATTAACTGTTCACTATTATTATATCACGCTGCGAGCTTTTTTTCAATCATTCGGAAGAATAATTCATAAACCGTGCTGTCGTCGGTCAGTTCGGGGTGGAACGCCGCCGCAAGCTGATCATCCTGCCGAACCGCGACGATCTTTCCGTCATGCACGGCGAGTATCTCCGTATTTCTGCCGGTTTCGGAAACGTAGGGGGCGCGGATAAACCTCATCGTGATGTCTTTGCCCGCGAACTGTTCCTCGCAGACGAAGCTGCCGAGCTGCCGTCCGTAGGCGTTGCGCTTTACCGTTATGTCCATAGTGCCGAAGCAGGGGAGTTCTCCGCCGTCTATTTCGCGGGCGAGAAGTATCATTCCTGCGCAGGTGCCGAGAACGGGCATACCTTGCTCTATCTTCTCTTTCAGCGGCTCGAACAGCCCAAGCTCGCGCAGCAGCTTTTTCATGACCGTGCTTTCCCCGCCGGGAAGTATCAGCCCGTCGAAAGGCTCTGTGATGTCTCTCAGCTGCCGTATTTCGAAAGCCTCCGCGCCGAGCCTTTCCACAGCCGCGATATGCTCCGCGAACGCGCCCTGAACCGCAAGTACACCGATACGCATTTTACTTGCCCCTTTCCGCCATTAGCAGCGCTATTTCCTGTTCGTTGATGCCTACCATTGCTTCGCCGAGACCCGACGAAAGCTCCGCCAGCAGCTTCGGGTCATTGTAATTCGTGACCGCCTTGACGATAGCCGCCGCCCGCTTTTTCGGGTCGCCCGACTTGAATATTCCCGAGCCGACGAACACGCCCTCAGCGCCGAGCTGCATCATCAGAGCCGCGTCCGCAGGGGTCGCAACGCCGCCCGCCGCGAAATTTACTACGGGCAGTCTGCCGCTTTCATGCACCTGCTTCACAAGGTCGAGCGGCACTTCAAGGCGCTTGGCTTCTTCATAAAGCTCGTCATCGCGCAGAGAAACAACGTGGCGAATCTGCGTATTCATCATTCTCATGTGGCGCACCGCCTGAACTATGTCGCCCGTGCCGGGTTCGCCCTTTGCGCGAATCATCGAAGCGCCCTCCGCGATACGCCGCAGAGCTTCGCCCAGATCCCTTGCGCCGCAGACGAACGGCACGCGGAACTGCGTTTTGTCAACGTGGTAAACGTCGTCGGCAGGGGAGAGTACCTCGCTTTCGTCGATGTAGTCTATCTCGATAGCTTCAAGTATCTGCGCTTCGGCAAAGTGACCGATGCGGCATTTTGCCATGACGGGAATGCTCACGGCTTCCTGGATCGAGCGTATCATGGCGGGGTCGCTCATGCGGGAAACGCCGCCCGCTGCGCGTATGTCGGCGGGAATGCGTTCGAGCGCCATAACCGCGCAGGCTCCCGCTTCTTCGGCGATCTTAGCCTGTTCGGGGGTGGTAACGTCCATTATAACGCCGCCCTTTAACATCTGCGCGAGTTCCTTGTTAAGTCTGTACTGTTCCGAATTATTCATTGTGATTACCTCGTTTCATATTATTTCGATAGTCTTAGTATATCATGAAAATAAGCGTCTGCATATATCCAGTTGCGTATTATTTTATAATGCCAGCTGTCTCGCCCCGATCTGCGCGGCGGGTTGTGGATCGCTATATACTATAAATGAGCAGCACCGTCAACTTGTACAAAACCTGACTATCAGAAGGCTTGTAGGGCGGCTGCGGCATCAAC
>CACYSH010000270.1 GCA_902776945.1 uncultured Ruminococcus sp. | reverse complement strand
TATGCTGCAATTAAGGCAGGAACAAACAAGAAATATGAACGTGTTCATATCATATCAACAGAAGCCCTTTCTATGCATTTTGAAAAGACCGTCAACAGACGAACTGCTAATGCAATCTGTCCTTGAAGGCACGGCTGATCTGAAACCGAGAATGTCCTTTATCGCGCCGCTCGACCCGCTGATGTGGGACAAATCGCTGATACTTGCGCTGTGGGATTTCCGCTACTCGTGGGAGATATACACCCCCGCGGCAAAGCGAAAATACGGCTATTACACACTGCCGATACTTTTCGGAGAAAAGTTCGTCGGGCGTATCGAAGCCGTTCCCGACAGGAAAGAGAATATCCTCCGCGTCAGTGGGCTTTGGTGGGAGGACGGTATCCGCCCGACAAAAAAGCCGGACACCGCGCTTATGCGGACTCTGCGGGGCTTTGCAAGATTCAACAACTGCAAGGACGTGGAAATTGATCCATAAAACATAAAAAGACCTCCCCGGGATTCTGCACAAACGGGGAGGTCTTTTGGCAAAGTGTATTTATTTAAAGAAGGCTGTTTTAAGAAGGTTATTTATCATGAGATCGGTTTGAATGTATTATCATTTTATAGCCGCAAAAGCGTCGTCAAGGGCTTCGATAAGGTCTTTGATGTTTTCCGTTCCGATCGAAAGACGTATCGTATTGGGCTTGATGCCCTGATCGAGAAGTTCTTCCTCCGTAAGCTGCGAATGTGTAGTAGACGCGGGGTGAATTACCAGCGATTTCACGTCGGCTACGTTTGCGAGCAGCGAGAATATCTCAAGGTTGTCAATGAACTTCCTCGCTTCTGCCTCGCCGCCCTTGACCTCGAAGGTGAATATCGAGCCGCCTCCGTTCGGGAAGTATTTCTTGTAAATTTCATGGCTCGGCTCGCTTTCGAGCGAAGGGTGATGCACCGCTTCGACCTGCGGGTGAGAGCTGAGGTACTTTACTATTTCAAGTGCGTTGGATACATGGCGTTCTACCCTGAGCGAGAGCGTTTCGAGCCCTTGCAGGAATATGAAAGCGTGGAACGGCGAGATCGAGGAGCCTGTATCCCTCAGCAGTATCGCCCTGATATATGTGATATACGCCACAGCCCCAACCGCGTCGGAAAAGCTGATGCCGTGGTAGCTCGGATTCGGCTCGGAGATCCATGGGTATTTGCCCGAAGCCTTCCAGTCGAAGGTGCCTCCGTCGATTATCACGCCGCCTATCGCCGTTCCGTGTCCGCCGATGAATTTGGTCGCGCTGTGTACGACGATGTCCGCGCCGTGTTCGATCGGTCTTACGAGGAAGGGCGTTGCAAAGGTGCTGTCCACAACGAGCGGTATCCCGTGTTTATGAGCGACAGCCGCGACCTTTTCTATGTCAATAACATTTGAATTGGGATTGCCGAGCGTTTCGACGAATATCGCCTTTGTCTTGTCGTTTATGGCTTTTTCAAATGCGTTTTCCTCGTAAGGATCAACGAAGGTCGTCGTGATACCGTATCTCGGCAGCGTGTGGGCGAGTAGATTGTATGTCCCGCCGTAAATAGTCTTCGCCGCGACGATATTCTCGCCCTGTTCCGCAAGAGCCTCGATAGCGTAGGTTATGGCAGCCGCTCCCGACGAAAGAGCCAGAGCCGCCGCGCCGCCCTCAAGAGCGGCTATGCGCTTTTCAAATACGTCCTGCGTCGAGTTGGTGAGCCTGCCATAGATATTGCCCGCGTCACGGAGACCGAAACGGTTTGCCGCGTGCTGTGAGTCACGAAACACATAAGATGTAGTCGCGTATATCGGTACTGCTCTTGCGTCCGAAGCAGGGTCGGGCTGTTCCTGTCCTACATGAAGCTGCAGCGTTTCAAATCTGTATTTTTTCTCTGCCATTTCTTTCCCTCCAAAATCTGTATTCTTTTTCTTCTCCATACATATTCGGGTTTCGTGCTTCACATTCGGTCGATCGCCTTGACTATCGAGCCGAGAAGAAATGTGTTGTTCTTCATTTTTATCAGCTCCCTTTCGTTTCTGGGTATCTCTAAAAACGGTATCTCTAAAAACCTATCTTTTTGCAGTTTTTATACTTGAAAAAGCACGCAAATACGTTATTATAATTTGAAAATCAGGGGTTTTTAGAGATTCCCTTCTGTGATTACATTATATCACCCGCGGAGCTATTTGTCCAATTCATGTTTCTTAGATTTGAATATAGGTTTTGCCTATAACTCGGGAGCAAAAAAATCCCCCGACAGCTATAAACCGTCGGAGGAAAAGTCAAAGTGGGTGATATATTTATGCCAAAGTCCTGATGCCCTGCACGAGCCTGTCAATATCCCCGAAGGAATTGTACAGCGCAAGGGTCGGACGAACGGTGCCTTCCAGCCCGAAATGACGGAGAATAGGCTGCGCACAGTGATGACCCGTGCGGACTGCTATGCCAAGCTCGTTCAAGCGCTGTCCGACCGCCTCGTTATCCACGCCGTCAAGCACGAACGAGAGCACGCTCGCCTTGTTGGTAGCCGTGCCGATAAGGTGCAGACCGTTTATCTTCTTCATCTCTTTCATTGCGTAGACGAGAAGTTCATGCTCGTGGCGGTTTACCTCCGGCATACCTATCGAGTTCAGGTATTCAAGCGCCGCGCCGAGACCTACCGCGTCGGCGATGCTTCCGGTTCCCGCTTCGAACTTGTTCGGGGCGGGG
>CACYSH010000269.1 GCA_902776945.1 uncultured Ruminococcus sp. | reverse complement strand
TGGTCAGCTGACAACAAGATCTGTACCGCAATAAGAGTATGTGCGAATGATTCAACCCATGTGGAAACGGAGAGCGTAAGCACAACATACTCTGTAACAAAGCAGCCTACCAACGTTGAAAAGGGAACAGGAACTTACACCGCAACATTCAAAAATACAGCCTTTGCCGAACAGACAAAGAATGTTGATATACCGGTAACAACTCATCAGTACCCCGTTGTTACCTCCGAGGTTCAGGGCAGGCAGTTCCGTCTGAAATGGACGGCTGTTGAAGGTGCCGAGAAGTACGGCATAGCGGTTTATCAGTCGGGCGGCTGGCGTGTAAAGGTTCAGGTCAAGAGCAATACCACATCTTATACATCTCCCAAGATGAAGAGCGGCACTTATAAAATGGTCGTATGTGCCAAGATCAACGGAAACTGGGATACAAGCAGCCTTAAGAGCAGAGCGTTCAATGTTAAAATAGCATGACCTGAAATTCGGTTCAGACAAGCATAATAATACACCGGCAGTTTCTTCGGAGACTGCCGGTGTTTGCTTCTTCATTTGTCTTTCTTTGCGGAGACAACCGGGAAAGGGGGTGGTGACCATGATTGCAACAGAAACAAGCATTATGGCTTCTGACTTCGATCCTGAGCCAGACAAGCCGAATGATGAGCAGGAGGAGGTGTAACTATGCCGAAAAATCCGTCCTTTGAGAAAGTTGAAGCCCTCTTTTTATACTCTTTCACAGCCTTTCGATCTCGGTATATTCTATCCGCATTGAGGAAGTCTGACTGTATTTAACATACTTGCCTTTATATACAAAATGTGAAGACCCCTTCTCCGCACATCACGGACTGCATTATCAGCACCGCCGCCGCAAATACAGCGGCTGTTTTTTTGCAGATTTTGTTCATTTATTTATCACTCCTTCTGCCCGCAGGACGGGCATTTTTTGTTTCCATTTATCAGCACTGTCATATTGTTTATTTATAATTCACGGAAAATCCCTCCCAAAAAGATTGTGATTAACTTAACGAACTTATTGTGATTTCCGCACAAAAATCTGTATCTAAATTTGTGCAGACAAATGATTTTTCTTTTAACTTAGACATATTTGCGTTTTTGTTGCACGTTTGTATGCAACAAAACGCCGTTTTTTCGCTATATATAGAGAGGCTTTTCTCCCGAAGCCGCTCTGTTCCGACAATAAAGGCTGGCATCAAATGAAAGGAGTACGAAAAAATGGACGTATTCAAGGAAGTAAAAGACCGCGCAGACATCGTTGAAGCGGCGAAATTGTACGGGTTGAATCCCGACCGTGCGGGGAAGTGCCTTTGCCCGTTCCATGCCGAGCGCACGCCGTCATTTTCACTTTCGCGTGTGAAGCAGATATGGCATTGTTTCGGGTGCGGCGCGGGCGGGGACGTGATCTCGCTGACGGCGCGGCTTTTGAATCTGCGCCCTATCGAAGCGGCGCGGCGGCTCAACGAAGATTTCGCGCTCGGCATTGAGGAGCTTTCGCGCAGAGAGTACACCCCCGCCGAGCGCCGTAAATTCGCCCGTGAACGTGAAAAAGCGGCTCTCTCGCGGGTGCTGCACGGCGCTCTCGACGAGCGTATCGAGCAGGCGCGGCAGACGGCGACGGCGTACTTTCGCTTGCTGAACAAATGGGCTGACGAGTTTTCGCCCGAATCGCCCGACGAGCCGCTCCCGCCGCGGTTTGTCTACGCCATGCAGAATCTCTCGCGGGCGGAGGAGCTTGCCGAGCTTTTGCGCGGTTACAATGATACTGAAATATTAAACTGGTACTTACTTAACAAAAAGGAGATAGAAAGCTATGACGAATTTATCAAACGCTATGAAAGCCGAGCTTGAACGCCTTGCAGAAGAGCTTGTTCCGAACGCGCAGTCGAAGAAGCAGCCCCTCACCGCCGAGAGCTTATGCGAATTTATGAAACAGCACAAAATCCGCGTGCGCTACGATGACATCACCCACGAGCTTTGCGTGAGCGGCACTTCGCTCCCCGCCGAGCATTCCACCGAACAGCTTTCGACCCTGCTTTTCTCGCTGCTCCGTGCCGACGGCGGCTATTCGGGGGTCAGTCAGCAGACCATTGAGAGCTTCATTTCGCTCATTGCCGTGAACGACCGCTTCAATCCCGTGCGCGACCTTCTCTCTGCCGTGAAGTGGGACGGCGTTGACAGATTGCCTGCACTCTTCTCCATAATGAGGATAGATAACGACCTGCTATCCAAAAAACTGGTCATCAGGTGGCTCGGACAGACCATAGCGCTTTCGTGCTTTAACGAAACGGGGCTGCCCTTCGGCGCGGAAGGCGTGCTGACCCTCTGCGGCAGACAGGGCATAGGCAAAACTACCCTCATCGGGCGGCTGGGGCTGAACAGCAGGCTCTGCAAGCTCGGCGTGAACATCGACCCGCACAACAAGGACGACATAATTCAGGCGACCGGCTGCTTTGTCTGCGAGCTGGGCGAGCTTGAAAGCACCATGAAACGCGACCTCGCCGCGCTGAAAGCCTTTCTCACCGCCCACACCGACGAGGTGCGCCGTCCCTACGCGAGAGCCGCCACCCGCACCCGCCGCCGCACGTCCTTCGCGGCTTCATGCAACAGCCGTGATTTTCTTGCAGACCCGACGGGCAACCGCCGATTCTTCACAATTCCGTGTGAACAGCGCTTTGATTTGGCGGAGCTTGCCAAGTTCGATATGGTGCAGCTGTGGGCGCAGATTTTTGCGGAAGTGTCCGAAGAAGCGGACAAATCAGCCTGCTTTCGCCTGAACGCCGACGAGCTGAAAGCCCTCTGTGAGCGCAACGGCGGCTTTACCAAGACCATTCCCGCCGAGCAGGAGGTGCGCGATATTCTGAACGACGCGGCGGAAAATCCCGCGAAGTACGAGTGGAAAATGCTCACCGTCACCGACTGGGCGGGGTATTGGCTGTGTCTGCGGAAATATTCGGCACAGCAGATAGGACGAGCGCTTGAACAGTGCGGGATTGAAGCCTTACAGCAAAAAGTCGGCAGTTCGGGCATAAAAATGCGTAAGGTTCCCATATTTAAACAGAAAAAGAATTTTTGGGATTAATTATAGTTGGTCGTAAACGGTCGTAATCGGAAAATCCAATTGCCTACGACCATTTTACCCCGTAATATCAATGCTTTTTGGGCTTTGGTCGTAAGGTCGTAATCAAAAATCATAAA
>CACYSH010000268.1 GCA_902776945.1 uncultured Ruminococcus sp. | reverse complement strand
GGTATCTTATCGACAAGTATCATATCTCCGGTATCCAGTCCCTCCGCCATATACATGGTGGTAACTCCGGATTCCTTTTCGCCGTTGATTATGCAGTGCTGTATCGGTGCTGCCCCGCGGTATCGCGGAAGCAGAGAAGCGTGCACATTAACACAGCCGTACGTCGGTATATCGAGCACTTCCTTCGGTAGTATCTGTCCGTATGCCACGACAACGATACAATCCGGTGCGATATCACGCAATGTATTCACTGCTTCTTCCGCGTCCTCGCTCCTGCCTTTCCGCAGAGACAACGGCTGATAAACCGGAATGTCATATTTCACCGCACATTCCTTTACGGGTGTGAACATCATCTTGTGACCACGGTTCTTTGGTTTGTCCGGCTGAGTATATACAGCCGCAATATCATGACCGGCTTTGATGAGCGATTCAAGACAGGGTACGGCAAAGTCCGGAGTTCCCATAAACACTATCTTCATATCCTTTACTTCTTTCTTTTTTTTTTATTATCTTCAGGCTCGACCATCTCGTCCGCAAGATCGGTGAAAATTATGCCGTTCAGATGATCTATCTCGTGACAAAGTGCCCTTGCAAGCAGCTCGGTGCCTTCCACCTTGAACTCCTTGCCGTAGCGGTTGAATGCAGTGACCTTTACTTTTGCGGGACGCTCGACATATCCCCACTGATTGGGTGAGGAAAGGCAGCCCTCGATTTCATGCTGCTTGCCGCGCATAGAGGTGATGACCGGATTTATAAGCTCTATGGGGCCTTCTCCAACGTCTATTACCGCCACTCTGCGGAGTATGCCTACCTGAGGTGCAGCAAGTCCTACGCCGTCGGATGCCTGCATAGTTTCATACATATCATCAAGCAGTACCCACAGCTTATCGTCGAAAGCGGTGACCTCGCGGCATTTCTTTCTTAATCTCTCGTCTCCGAATTTTACAATGTTTCTGAGTGCCATTTTTTGTTTCCTTTCTTTATGTAAAATACTTCTTAACTTTATCAGAACGGCTTCATGCCGTCAAGCCAGCCCTTTTCTTTCCAATAATCGGAATCCGTCTTGTTCCAGCCGTTTTTCTGCGACATCTTGAAAATACCGAACAAAAATTTTGTACCGAAGCTGACCTTTCTCCTCTCAACACTTTTGGCGACCTTGCCCGCTGCACTTCTTACCTGTTTCTTTATCTTGTCCTTATCCTTGTAATCGGCATAATTTCCGTTCATTTTCATTGTGGTAACGCCGTATGAATGTACAGATGATATCCCCCAGAACGACATATTGCTTCTGAGCAGTTTAACAGTCTGTTTAACACCCGAACCGCCGGCAGAGGTTATTATAAGTCCCGTCTTGCCGAACATGACCTCTTTGGGACGATGCACCAGCCACATATACGCGAAATGGTCAAGCAGCTCTTTAAGCGCACCTGTACAGGAACCGACAAAAACCGGTGTGGCAAGTATTATCAGATCTGCTTTTTCCATACGTTCGACTATCGGAGCTGTCTTTCCGTAATGCGGACATTTGTCCTCACCGTGAAGTATGCAGTTTGCACAGCCGAGACAGGTCTCTCCGAAATCCCGCGGGAGTACAAGCTCGTCTATCTCCGCACCGCCCGCACGGAACTCGTCAAGAAACAGATCGGTTATTGCACGCGTATTGCCATTGTGCGGCGTACCGACTATCGCGAATATTCTCATATTATCTCCCCATTGAAATCAACGTAAAAACTTACTTTTCTGAATTCGGGCATCTTATATGCCGAGAGCATGACAAAACGCAGCATATCACGGAATTTTCTGCTGTTGCGGCATTTCACGATTATTTTAGCACGATAGCTTCCGTTTATCCTTCCGCTTGCCGTAGGCCCGAGTATTATTGCAGGGATTTCGTTCCCCGCTTTCATGGCTTCTGTTCTGAGCAGATCGCGGAATACGGCCGCGGCTTTTCCGAGAAGTTCCTCCTCTTGGGACGAGAAAGCAATCATGCATATATCGCAGTACGGCGGAAAAATAAGTGCTTTCCGCACTTCGGATTCCTGCTCATAAAAACCCTTGTAATCCTGTTTTGCCGCCAGTTCCAGAACATAATGCTCCGGCGAGAAAGTCTTTTCGTAACCGAGATAGTCGCCGGCATACAGAGAACGGTCTATCAGCAGAACCCCCACAAGCGTGACGTTCTCGAAATTCAGCCCTTTTGCGATCATCTGTGTACCGACCATTATGTCATATTCGTTGTTTGCAAACTCA
>CACYSH010000267.1 GCA_902776945.1 uncultured Ruminococcus sp. | reverse complement strand
TCTCTAAAAACCCCTGATTTTCAAATTATAATAACGTATTTGCGTGCTTTTTCAAGTATGAAAACTGCAAAAAGATAGGTTTTTAGAGATACCCTTTATGTAATGAAAAACTTCTGTTGCAAAATGCTTGTGCAGCTCAAAAAGTTCGGGCAGGTTTCTGCAATGAACTTTTCGTTTTTCAAAAGCCTGCTTCAGATAATTCAAGATAATAAATTAGGGCGCTATTGATTACTTTTTCTTCTTTACAAGCTCGGCTAAACTCTCTGAAAAACCAAAACTCGGTTCGGGATTTTTTACGTTTTACCAAATTTTTGCAAAAGGATTTTTTCAGCTGTGATCGCTCGATGAAATAAGAATCCGCACCGATCATTCACCGACCCGTGCGGATATAATTTTGCTCATTTTGTTACTTTTTCAATGACGCACTCATGCCTCTTTTCGCTCTTGTCATAGTTGATCCCGACGAGCAATATCTCACCCGAATAATCATCGAGCGCACCCGTGTAGCACTTGGATTTTATCTGCTCGATCGCGCCTTCTGCAGAGCTGTCATACTTCAGCTCAACTACCATCGCAGGCTTGCTGCTGTTCCTGTGCGGAATGAATGTTATGTCCGCGAAGCCCTTGCCCGTGGGCAGCTCTCTTATCATCGTGTAGTCTTTTCTCGCGGAGTAATAAGCGATAGTGACAGCGCAGCTCAGAGAGTTTTCATTGTTGTACGCAAGCACAGAAGTATTCGCCTCGTGAATCTGTTCAAGGCGCTCTGCGACAAGCGCGGAGTTTCCCTCGATAGTTGCCTTGACAAGCGCGTTAGACTGACGGATCGCCTCGCCTACTATGCCCCAGCCCTTGTCATCAACGGCGTTCGCAAACTCGATCGCTATCTCCTGATTCGGGATATAAACTTCGCTTTCTTCCGAATCAAAGGCGAGGTAGCCCAGATGAACAAGCAACGTCAGCGCATCGTCCATGCTGTTGATGTTGGTCATATCGTTCTGGAACTTTCGGGTGCTTATCTCGACCCGCTGACCGCCCAGCATACTGATGACCGCGTCGCGCAGTCCATCGAAATTCATTTCGATATACATCTTCATGGATTCGTAGGTCTCGGTACTTGTCCAATAGTTCCCAAGCTCACCCTCTGTCACGGCAGTAACGACCGAATTAGGCGTATATATCGACTTAATTTTTCCGAGAGAATATCCGTCATACCACCTCTTGATCTCGTCAAAGTCCATATTGTAGCGCTCGCAAATATCCCTGACTTCCTGCTCTGTAAAGCCGAGAAATCCCGCAAGCCTTCCGGGGCGAGCCATAGTGTACTCGCGGAAATTGTTCATCGCCGATTGCGTACCGTACTTCTTTATCGGGAGAATGCCCGTGAGGTACGCAAGCTTGATGAACCGTTCCGACTCCACGCCCTTGAACATACCCCGCAGGAACTGAATGTAATCCTCCTGCTTTTTCGTGTCGTTTTTGTCCTCACGGAAGACGCAGTCCCATTCGTCTATGATCACTATGAACTGTTCGCCCTTTTGAGCGTATACTTTCGACAGCACGTTAGGCAGATACACTTCATCATTCCCGACAATATCGGGATAAGTCTCCCTGAACTCCTTTATGACCCTGTTCTGCATTACTGTGAGCGTATCGGATTTTTCAAAGCCTGCCGCAGTTCGCATAGCCTGCATATCAATATAGATCACATTATTCTGATTCAGCTCGCTGTCGAAGCCCGCCATACTTTCGATCTCAAGTCCCTTGAAAAGCTCTGCCGATTTGCAGCCCTTGCTGTAATATGCAGCAAGCATGGCGGCGGCAATACTCTTGCCGAAACGCCTCGGTCTGCTGACACAGATATATCTGCTCGATTTGTTCAGACAGCCATTTGTGAACGCTATCATGCCCGTTTTGTCAACGTAGATATCGTCATGCACGGCGTTATAGAAATTCACGTTATTGGGATTAAGATAGATACCCATTCGGCGCACCTCCCATGAAATGATCTTTAGCTATATTATACCGCATTTTCGCGGCAAAGTCAACCGTGTTTCAATAGTTTTTTGGCGGCACATAATCCTTACTCGTAACTTTCCACCACTTTCCAAGAAATACAAGCTCAAAAAGCAGGAAAGTAGTGTTAAAAACAATTTATGCTGCTTTGGGTTTGGGAGCGAAAATGGCGAAAAATAGTTCCTTGTGTATGTGGTAGCCCAAAAGGAAACGAGCTTGCTGAGGACTTTCGCCGGCTAAAAACGAAAAGTCACTATCCAGAAAAG
>CACYSH010000266.1 GCA_902776945.1 uncultured Ruminococcus sp. | reverse complement strand
GGTTTCTGCAACGGCGCGTCATAAAGCGCGAGAACGGAAGTTTTGTTTATCACAAACATATGTTTCGCGAAATGGGTCAAGCGTCACGCGACAATTGATTTGCCTTGCAAATCATTATTTAAGGGGGTAAAAATGAGCAAACCCGTTATCGCTATTGTCGGCAGACCTAACGTCGGCAAAAGCATCTTATTCAACAAGTTAATAGGTCAGCGCCTTTCTATCGTCGACGACACTCCCGGCGTTACCCGCGACCGTATCTACGGCGAGACCGAGTGGTGCGGCAGGACTGTAATGGTGGTCGATACGGGCGGAATCGAGCCTAAAAGCGACGATATAATCCTTTCGCAAATGCGCCGTCAGGCTCAGCTTGCAATCGACACCGCCTCGGCTATTATCCTTGTGACCGATTTAAAAAGCGGCATGGTTGCGACCGACGTTGAAGTGGCTCAAATGCTCCAAAAGTCGGGCAAGCCGGTTGTGCTCTGCGTAAATAAATGCGATTCCGTGGGCGAGCCGCCTATGGAGTTCTATGAGTTCTATAACCTCGGCTTGGGCGATCCCGTTCAGGTCTCGGCTGTTCACGGCCACGGCACGGGCGATCTGCTCGACCGCGTGTTTGAGTTCCTCAGCTTTTCCGACGAGGACGGCGAGGACGACTCGGTTATCAATGTTGCCGTTATCGGAAAGCCAAACGCGGGCAAATCCTCGCTTGTCAATAAAATCACCGACGAGGAGCGCTGTATCGTGTCAGACATAGCGGGCACAACGCGCGATACGATCGACACTCTGGTAGAAAACCGCTTCGGAAAATTCAACTTTACCGATACGGCAGGTCTGCGCCGTCAGAGCAAAATATATGACGACATCGAAAAGTACAGCATACTCCGCGCAAAAATGGCTATCGAGCGCAGCGACGTATGCGTTATCATGATCGACGCCACCGAGGGCATTACCGAGCAGGATACCAAAGTCGCGGGACTTGCCCATGACGCGGGGCGCGCGTGCATTCTCGCCGTCAACAAGTGGGACGCGGTCGAGAAGAACGACAAAACGATGCAGGAGTTCAGAAAGAAGCTCGATACCGATTTCGCGTTCATGTCCTACGCTCCGAAGGTGTTTATCTCGGCTAAAACAGGTCAGCGCATCGACAAGCTGTTTGAAAGCATCGTTATGTGCTTTGAAAACACCAGCCGCCGCATAACAACGGGCATGCTCAACGAGCTTTTGGCTCAGGCTACAACCCGTGTCCAGCCGCCGTCTGATAAGGGCAAGCGCCTAAAAATATTCTATATGACTCAGGCAGGCGTAAAGCCGCCGACCTTCGTGTTCTTCTGCAACGATAAGGAGCTGTTCCACTTTTCGTATCAGCGCTATCTTGAAAACCGCATAAGAGAGGCGTTCGGGCTTGAGGGAACACCCGTTAAAATCATCATACGCGAGAGGGGCGATAAATAATGTTTAAAATAGTGGCAGAGAATTTTGTAAACAACTGGTATCTTTTTCTTATCTGCGCGGTGATCTCCTACCTTATCGGCAGCATCAACCCTGCGGTCATCGTCACCAAAATCGCCACAAAGGGCAAGGCTGATATCCGCGATATGGGCAGCGGCAACGCGGGCTTTACAAACGTTCTGCGCTCGGTGGGCAAGGTTCCGGCTGTTATTACGATAGTATGCGACGCGCTGAAGTGCATCGCGGCGGTGTTTATCGCTTACTTCATTTTTTTATGGTTCGGAAATATTACGGGCGGCGACGAATGGTTCAAAACCTGTTTTTTGAAATGCGTAAAGTATTTCGCGGGCGTATTCTGCATTCTCGGACATTGCTTTCCGCTTTACTTCCACTTCAAGGGCGGCAAGGGAATAGTCACGGCGGCGGCGCTTATGCTGGCTTCCGACTGGCGAGTGTTCCTGCTTATTCTGGCGACCTTCCTTATTGTATTTATAATCAGCAAGATAATATCGCTTGGGAGCATTACAGGCGCTTTGATGTACGCTCCGTACACCTTTGCTGTGACGTTCATATTCGACCACCTACTGACTCAAAGCTGCCTGTGGTATGTGCTTGTGTCAACGTTCTGTGCGCTGGTAGTAGGCATTTTCGCAACGGTAATGCATAAGGAAAACATAAAACGCCTTAGAAGAGGCGAGGAAAAAAGAATACACGCAAAGAAATAGTTTAAAAGCGTCCTTTGATCGGGACGCTTTTTAATTTGGAATGCGGAATGCGGAATGCGGAATTTCGGTCGTGCAGACAGCTTGCAATGAAAAATGCCTTTCGTGCCC
>CACYSH010000265.1 GCA_902776945.1 uncultured Ruminococcus sp. | reverse complement strand
ATCTCCCTTCGGTTATTTATAGAATCTGTAAACATTACAGTATGACTCGGTTTCAACAAAATAGTCGTACCAGTTGAAGAACTCCTCAAACTGTCTGTCTTTCTGAATGATATCGTACTTTTTCAGGTCGGTGTTCTTTGTGATTTTATCTATGACATAGTCGCTGTCGGCAAGGCGCGAAATGTACACCGTGACCTCGCTGAGCCCTCTGAGCTTTTCGTCGGAGGTCATTTTGTCGATGCTGTCGCTCTCCTTGCGCTCGACGTCGCCGTTTGTCATAAAGCTCTCGGCAAGCTTTCCGACCTTTCCGTTTGTGATGACTCCCCTGCTCTGGGCGAACTCGTCAAGCTCGTCGTACAGGGTTTTTGACATCTCGGTCGTCTTGGCTATCATAACGCTGTCGTAGTTCATAAACTTGTCGATGCACTTGTTCCACTCCATCATAGCCGTGCCGACAAACACGCAGTTATCGGTTTTTGTATCGTAAAGATTTGTCTCGCCGTAAATGTAGTAGGGTTTAACGGGGATAAACGCCAGAGCGCTTGCCGCCACAATGCACGCCGGAACCGCAAGCACAGCCTTTTTGTTCTTTTTGCCGACGCGCGAGAAATTAACGGCCTTGATAAACCCATAGCTGAATATCAGCGAAATGAGCGGCAGGCACGCCATAACGTAGCGGTCGCTGTTGAATGGCGATACAAGCGCGATAAAGATGAAGTAAACCGCGCCCGGAACGATGATGAACCACGCTTTACGCGGCAGCTTTTTCTTTTTGATAAAGCGCATGCAGATGTACGCCGCAAGCAAAAAGCCCGTGCACAAGCCCAGCAGCCAGCCCTGACCGAGGAACATGTCCTTGGCGAGCAGCATTATATAGCAGACCACCTTGTACCAGAAATATGTCACAATAGTTATTGTGTCGATATCCATTTTAAGTGAGCCGAAGCCGCGGTTGCCGCCCAGTACGTTTGTGATGATGTACGGGTAGATAGCCAGCGCTGTTCCCGCGCCCGCGAACGCGACGGCTGCATATGCGATAAGGCTTTTGATATAGCGATCCTTGATCTTATAGATAAGCATAACAAGGCCGATAAGCCCGGCGCAGAGGATGAAATAATACTGCGTCAGCACGCCCGCCACGACCGTAACCAAAAGCAGGGCGCAGTCAAGGATCTTGATTTCGTTTTTCCTGTCATACATGCGCAGTGTGACGTACAGGAACATGAGCACCCAGAAGGTGAGCGAAGCGTACATGCGCAGATAGATAGTAGTTGTTATGCAGGCTATGCTAAGCGCGTAGCCTCCGACGCCTATCAGCGCGTAAAGATTATTGCCCGTGACGCGCTTTCCGATTTTATACAGCAATATAAGCGAGCCGGTCATCATCACAACGTTTATCGCAAACGCCAGCCAGCGGCTGAAAACGCCCGGGAAGAACGAGCAGACGGTATGCACCAGCGCGTAATAGAGCGGAGGGTGCGACGCGTCGACAACCTGATTATGATACACATTTCCGTAGTCAAAGCGGTGCTCGCCCGCGGTGAGGTATTCGTTGAAGTCGTCGGGCGAGTTCCATTCGCCGTCCACGCCGAGCTGCTTTGAGGAATTTGCCAGATTATATGTCAGCAGCTCGTCCTCGTGATAGCCCTGCTTGACCGCCATAAAGATAAAGCTTAATGACAGGCTGACTATAATGATCGCCGCCAGCGCGATACGTGAAACCTTGTTGCTTATTTTCATACTTTCATTCCTTTTTTTAGTATTACAGTGCAGCACCCCGGGTACCGCGCCGCCAAGGATCTTCGGCTTTTTACCGTCTTTTTAGCATTAAAAGAAAACGCGGCAAATACACCCCACTCAAAACGCAGAGTGCGGGCATAACTGCCGCGATGTGATAAATTATAGCTTATGTCCGCACTCAATGCAGAAGAATACCTCGGGATCGGTTGTGGTAAATCCGCAAGCCGGGCATTTCTTTCCCGCGGGAACGCTCTTGGCGCTTGAGTCGGCAGCGGGCAGGCGCGCGCCGCAGTTATTGCAGAAAACAGCCTCGGAGTCGGTGGACTTAAAGCCGCATTCGGTGCAGAATCTTACGCCGCCTTCGGCAGCAGGCGCCTCAGCGGGCGCGGGAGCGGCTTCCTCAGCCTCAACGCGGGCGCCGCATTCGGTGCAGAACATGCACTCGTCCTCAAGAACGGCTCCGCACTTGGGGCAAACCTTTTCCGCCTTGGGCTCGGCTTCATATATCTTTGTGGGAGGCGCTGCAAAAACAGCCTCCTCGGCTTT
>CACYSH010000264.1 GCA_902776945.1 uncultured Ruminococcus sp. | reverse complement strand
TAATAGTTAATAGTTAATAGTGAATAGTTAAGGTGTCCGCTTCGCGGACGTTGCGCGGCGAACGTGCCGCGCATTGACTCGCTGCGCTCGTCAGTTTTAACCGCAAGTGTGCAGTGAAAAATATTAGTGCGGCGCGCAGCGTCCGCATAATATCGTCCGCGAAGCGGACACCATAACTATTCACTATTCACTATTCACTCTTAACTGTTCACTTTTAATATGTTTGTGATTATTTTTTCGGAGGGATTATTTGATGGGCTTTTTTGAGAAATTAAAGGCTGGTCTGAAAAAGACCAAAGATACCATGATGAGCAAGATACAGCGGCTTCTCGGGTCGTTTACCAAGATAGACGAGGACTTGTTTGAAGCGCTGGAGGAAACGCTTATCCTCTGCGACATCGGCGTGAATACTTCGGTGAAGATATGCGAGAATCTCCGCGAGCGCGTGAAGATAAAGAAGATCACCGACCCGCTGCTTATCAAGGACGAGCTGAAAGAAATAATCGTCGAGATGCTGGGCGAGGATCAGCCGCTCGATCTTTCGACAAAGCCCAGCGTGGTGCTTGTCATCGGCGTGAACGGCGCGGGAAAAACTACCACTATCGGCAAGCTGGCTTATAATCTGCGCAGCGAGGGCAAGGAAGTCCTTGTCGCGGCGGGAGATACCTTCCGCGCCGCCGCAATAGATCAGCTTGAGGTATGGACAAATCGCGCAGGATGTGATATAATAAAACATAACGAGGGCAGCGACCCCGCAGCGGTAGTCTATGACGCGCTGAACGCCGCCAAATCACGCGGCGCGGACGTTGTGCTTTGCGATACCGCAGGACGTTTGCATAACAAGAAAAATCTTATGAACGAGCTTAAAAAAATCTCCCGCATCGTGCATGAGCAGGCGGAGGGCTGTTCGCTCGAAGTGCTGCTGGCTCTCGATTCGACTACGGGGCAGAACGCCGTAAATCAGGCGCGGCTCTTTAATGAAGCCTGCGACATATCGGGGATAATCTTAACGAAGCTCGACGGCACGGCAAAGGGCGGCATAGTCATAACGATAGCCGACGAGCTGCACATTCCCGTCAAGCTGATAACCTTAGGCGAGAAGATAGGCGATATGCAGCCGTTCGTGGCGCGTGATTTTGCCAACGCCCTGTTTGAGGAGTGAGAAAATGTCGCTTACCGGAGCGATAATAGGCGCACTGGCGGGAGTGTGCGCGGTGCTGCTGTTCCGTATCTCGCAGAATAAGGAAAATTCTGCCGGAAAGGACGAGCCGCAGCCGCCGGAGAAAAAGAAGCCCGTCAGGATAGAGTACAAAAAATAACGGCGGGGGTGAGTACTCCGTGATGAAGATTACAGCGTGGCTCGCGGCGACGGCGTTCGTTATGCTGGGTCTGCCGTATCTCGCCGTGACGTTCGTTAAGGCTGACGCGGGAATGGCGGCAAGCGTACTTTTGTTCTTCGTTATCGACCCTTTGTACGCAGTCTTTTCGGGAACTGACGCGGGCGGAGACATCAAAAAGCGGTGGTTCATGCCGGGTACTGCGGCGGGGCTTTACCTTGCGGGCGCGTGGCTCAGTTTTCAGCCGGGAGAAAGGGCGTTTTTGCTTTACGCGGCGGCGTATCTCATTATAGGTACGGCGGCTATGCTGATAACTGCGGCGTTGCGCGGGAGAATTAAAATAAATAAAGGACAATTCACATGAAGATAATAATTGCAAGCAACAACGCGGGGAAGATACGCGAATACAAGCAGATGCTCGCCGGAGCGGGTTTTGACGAGGTGCTTTCGCTGAAAGAAGCGGGGATAACCTGCGAGCCGGAGGAGACAGGAGCCACTTTCGAGGAAAACGCCGCGATAAAGGCGCGGGCGCTGTATGAAATGACCGGCTGTTCGGCTCTTGCCGATGACAGCGGGCTTATGGTTGACGCGCTGGGCGGCGAGCCGGGCGTGTACTCGGCGCGGTGGCTGGGGCTTGACGACTACGCGCTCAAAAACGCCGAAATAATACGCCGTCTTGAAGGCAAGACGGGCAAAGAGCGTTCGGCGAGGTTCGTTTGCGCTATCCATTTTATTTATGAGGACGGCACGGAAATAACAGCGAAAGGTGTTTGTGAGGGTCTTATAGGTACAGAACCAAGAGGCGAGAACGGTTTCGGTTACGACCCGATATTCATGTATGGCGACAAGTCGTTCGCGGAGATTCCCGCAGAGGATAAGAACGCGGTTTCACACCGCGGCAACGCGCTGAGAGAGCTTGAAAGAAAACTAAACGCATAAAAAGTGAATAGTGAATAGTTATAGTAAACGACATAAGC
>CACYSH010000263.1 GCA_902776945.1 uncultured Ruminococcus sp. | reverse complement strand
CTTAGCACTTAAAAAACTATTTCATGTTGAATCTCGAAAAAAAGGGGTCAGACTTCAAATGGTTGTTTTTAACTTAGGTTAATGCATATGGGGGCTTGCTCCCGCCCGTAAATGAACGGTTTTTAAAGATGATTTTCGTCAATCTTTTTCTTAAGTTGTGGATAGTGTATTTAAAATATCAAATCCGTGAGCGAAGCGAACACCTTAACTGTTCACTATTCACTATTCACTCTTCACTTTTTTAGCTTCTTGCGTCGTCGGCGTTAAGGTTGCCGAGTGACAGCGATTTCAGATAGGCGTTGATAAAGCCGTCAAGGTCGCCGTCCATTACCGCGCCGATGTTCGCCGTTTCAAAGCCCGTGCGCGTGTCCTTTACGAGCTGATAGGGCATGAAAACATACGAGCGTATCTGCGAACCCCACGCTATCTCCTTCTGAACGCCCTTGATGTCGTTTATCGTGTCGAGATGCTCCTGCTCCTTGATCTTCACCAGCTCGGCGATGAGCATTTTCATCGCGTAATCGCGGTTCTGGAACTGCGAACGCTGCGTCTGACAGGCGGTGACGATGCCCGTCGGCTTGTGTATCAGACGTACCGCCGACGAGGTTTTATTGATGTGCTGACCGCCCGCGCCCGACGAACGGTAAACCTGCATTTCGATGTCGGCGGGGTTTATTTCGACATTCACCGAATCGTCAAGCTCGGGCATAACGTCCACCGCCGCGAACGAGGTGTGTCTTCTGCCCTGCGAATCGAACGGCGATACGCGCACAAGACGATGTACGCCCGCTTCGCCCTTCAGATAGCCGTAAGCGTTCTCGCCCTCGACGATGATAGACGCGCTGCTGATGCCCGCCTCGCTGCCCTCTAAGTAATCGAGGGTCTGCACCTTGAAGCCGTGAGCCTCGCCCCAGCGGTTGTACATACGGAAGAGCATTTCCGCCCAGTCCTGAGCTTCGGTTCCGCCCGAACCCGCGTGGAAAGTCACGATAGCGTTGTTTTTGTCGTACTGCCCCGTGAGCAGGGAAGCGAGCGTAAGCGCTTCGATAGTCTGTTTGAGCGAATTAAGCTCCTCTTCTATCTCGGCGACAAGTTCCTCGCCGTTCTCCTCTTCGGCTGCCATTTCGAGCATTACCTCGATGTCCTCGGCAGCCTGTACCATTTTTTCGTACTTTTCGATATTGCCTTCAAGGGTGCGTGTTTCTTTAAGCACGGGCTGGCTTTTCTCGGGGTCGTCCCAGAAGCCCGGCTCCGCCGCCTTTTCGCGCAGTTCGAGAATGCGCTCCTTGCTGTTTTCTATATCGTAAACATCGTGCAGCTCCTGTATCTTGGGGCGGCAGGCTTCAAGCTCGGAGCGTAAATTTTCTAAAAATACCATAATATTTCCTTTCTGTATTAACATAAAACGTTCAAGATTATTCTATCATAAATGCGGCGGATTGTCAAGCCGCTGACCGCGTGAACAACGGAAATCAATTTTACTCCATTTGTTGGAGACCTTGTAGGGGCGCACCTATGTGTGCGCCTGTTTTTGGGTCAAATGGTGCAGTTTGCGGGCGCACACGGGCATGAACTTGTTCATGCAGTGCGCCCCTACATAATATACAAATTTTATCATACAAACTATAAATAAGCAGCGCGTTGATGCAAACTTGTTGGCATTAACTTTGTTAATGCAGCCATTGCCCCCGCCGTCCTCATGTAAAGACTTTATCTAACGATAATTATTTATGCAATTTGACAAAAAGCACTCATTTATAGCATACAAATTTTGAAATTCGATTTCCGTGCGGGTGAACCCTGCGCATTTCAAAATAAGTGCCGCCTCCGCAGACGGAAACGGCACTTTAATAAACATTCGTAATGTAATACAGAAAGCTCTCAGCGTGCTTCCTCGGCGAAACCGCTGTCAACGAGATCAACAAGACCCTCAACGGCAGCCTGCTCGTCAGCACCGTCGGCAATGATCCTGATAGAAGTGCCGCCCACGATACCCAGCGAGAGAATGCCCAGCAAGCTCTTGGCATTTACTCTTCTGTCTTCCTTTTCGATCCAGATAGAGGACTTGAACTCGTTAGCCTTCTGGATGAAGAAGGTAGCCGGACGTGCGTGGAGACCTACCTGATTCTGTACTACAACATCTTTAACGAACATAATAACCTCTCCATTCATAATTCATATTTTGCTCTTTTACCTTTGCGCGGATAAGCACAAATACCGCACCATCAGCGGAGCAGGAACATTTGTCCCGATTCTTGTACTCATGCTTTTTGATTTCCACAATATCATTATACCGCAGACTTTTCGTTTCGTCAACACGAAAAATCAACAAAGAACTCGAATTTCCAAAATTTCTAATGTTTATACAAATATTAAACTGATTTGGTGGAATTGATTTGTACAGTCTCGCTAATTTTTTTTGCAAATTATGTTCAGTTGTACAAATAAACTTAACAATCTATTACGATAAGTCACAATCTATACATTTTCTTTCAAAAACTCTGTTTAAGTATTGTGCAGAAATTCTAAATCGTTATAGGTCAGTTCTGCGGCTTCGAGAAGTTCGGGACGTTTTTTCAGCGTGTTTAACAATGATTGCTCCCTGCGCCATTTCAAAATATTGGCATGATGCCCCGAAAGCAGCACGGGCGGCACCGCTTCGCCCTCCCATATCTCGGGGCGGGTGTACTGCGGATATTCGAGCAGACCGTTGAAATGGCTCTCGTCCTCGTAGCAGTCGGGCTGCGAAAGCACACCGTCGAGCGTTCTTACCACGCAGTCGATAAGCACCAGCGCGGGCAGCTCGCCGCCCGAAACGACGTAATCTCCGATAGAAATTTCCTCATCGACTATCTTATCAAGCACGCGCTGATCTACGCCCTCGTAATGTCCGCACAGTATAAAAATATCGCTCATCTGCGCCAGTTCGAGCGCCCTTTTCTGCGTGAGGGTCTTTCCCTGCGGCGACATATAGATAACATGGGGCTTACGTTCGCCGCAGACGGCTTTCCAGCAGTCATAGATCGGCTGCGCCTGCATCAGCATACCTTGTCTTTCGCTGTAAGGGGTATCGTCCACGCGGCGGTGCTTGTCAAGTGTGTAGTCGCGGATATTGTGGCAGTATGCTTCAAAAAGCCCCTTTTTACGCGCTCTGCCGATAACGCTCTCGTTCAGGGCGTTTTCGATGAACTCGGGGAAAAGTGTTGCTATGTCGAATCTCATGCTCATGCGCTCACCCCTTCAGATGTCGAAAAGCCCGGCAAGGGGAGTTATCGTCATAGTGCCGTTTTCGGTGTCTATATTGCCGATAACGTCGGGGATAGCGGGGACTAACAGCACCTTGCCTTCCTCTGTCTTTATGTGATAAACGTCGTTCGCGCCTGTTTCGGTAACGTCGCAGAGGGTGCCGTAAACCTTGCCTGTTTCAGCGTCTTTGACGGTCAGCCCGATAAGGTCGGCGATGAAGTATGCGCCCTCTTCAAGCTCTACGTCGTCGCGGTTCATGTAAAGCACGCGCCCGCGGAGCTTTTGTGCGTCTTCGGGGGTGTCTGTGCCTGCGATCTTCATTATCACCATATTTTTCTGGACGCGCGCCCTTTCGACTGTGACGGGGGTGCCGCTTTTCCAGTAGAGGGTCTCAAGTTCGCAGAGCAGTTCGGGGGAATCGCACCAGGGCTGCACGCGGAACTCGCCTTTTATGCCGAATACGGATGTAATTTTGCCCGTTTCGAGAAGTTTGGATTTTTCGATCATATAAATACCTCACATAAATAATAAAATGCAAAACAAAACGCAAAACCGACCGGAATTGCGCGTTAGCGAAAAGGGGTCAAGGGGCTTCGCCCCTTGCGGGGGTATGGGGGCAGCGCCCCATATGCATTAACCTAAGTTAAAAACAACCATTTGAAGTCTGACCCCTTTTTTTCGAGATTCAACATGAAATAGTTTTTTAAGTGCTAAGGTAT
>CACYSH010000262.1 GCA_902776945.1 uncultured Ruminococcus sp. | reverse complement strand
TATCGGGGTGCTCTTTTTGCAGGCGCTGCAAGCCCTCGGGGGCGGCGATTATGCACATAAATCTGATATCCTTACAGCCCTTTCGTTTGAGGATATTGACGGCGTCGGCCGCAGAGCCGCCTGTTGCGAGCATAGGGTCGGGGACGATGACTATGCGCTCGTCGATATGGTCGGGGAGCTTGCAGAAATACTCGTGAGGCTCGTGGGTGGTTTCGTCACGGCAAAGTCCGATATGTCCGACTTTTGCGGACGGGCACATTGCGAGTATGCCGTCGACCATGCCAAGCCCTGCACGCAGGATAGGCAGCACGGCGAGCTTTTTGCCTGCAATGACCGGCTGCATAGACTCGGCAACGGGGGATTTTACGCTGACAAGCTCGGTGGGCAGGTCGCGCAGAGCCTCGTAAGCCATTAGCGAGCCTATTTCGGAGACGAGGGTGCGGAAGTCCTTTGTGCCTGTGCGCTCATCGCGCAGCAGGGTGATTTTATGCTTTACAAGCGGGTGGTCCATTATGAAAACATTGCTCATTTTTGTATTCTCCTGTGAAAAGATTTTGCAAGTAAAGTATACCACAAAATCGCGGTGTTTTCAACGTGAACTTATCCGAAAATAGCTGCGTGTGTCTGTGCGATTTAGCCAAAGATGGCGCGGGCGTAGTGCGGCGGCACTGCAAATTTCGGAGAAATGCGAAAAAACCGCTTGACAACGGGCGGCGATAGTGCTATAATGACGGCAGGATAAATGCCATGACGAAGACAAGTAGCAAACGGAGTTCGTTCAAAGTGAGTGCGGGACAGTGAAAACCGCGCATCAGAGCCTTTGTGAATAACACTTCCGAGCAGCGACCTGAACGCCGTTTCGGTCAGTAGGGAAGACGGGTCATCCTCACGTTACAGAGGAAAGAGCGACCGGGACTTTTATTTCCGGTAATTCAGGTGGTACCACGGGTTTATATGTATATTCTCCCCGTCCTGTGTAAATGCAGGACGGGTTTTTTATTGCACAAAATTGGGTATCAGACGAAGAAAGGGAGTGTATTCAGTGCAGAAGAAAAGTTTTCTTACAAGGGTCGTTCATAGGTATACGGGCACAAATCTTATAGTTCGCATTTTTATCGGACTTGTCATCGGTGCGGTGCTGGGCATCACAGTGCCAAAGGCAACGGAGATAGGGCTTTTCGGAACGCTGTTTGTAAGCGCGCTCAAAGCGATAGCTCCTGTGCTTGTGTTCATTCTGGTCATTTCTTCGCTTGCAAACGGACAATCAAAAATCGACAGGCGGTTCGGGTTTGTAATATTCGAGTACCTGTTTTCAACACTTATGGCAGCGCTTGTTGCTGTGGGATTCAGCTTCGCTTTTCCTATAACGCTCAAGCTGTCAGGCGAGGCTTTCAGCGCGGAATCGGTACCGTCAGACGTGGCGCAGGTGCTTGAAAAGATACTGACAGATATGCTCACAAACCCAGTAATTGCAATATCTTCGGGCAACTACATCTCGATACTTTTCTGGGCGGTCATCTTCGGAATACTGATGAAAAAGCTTGGCTCGGATTCAACAAGAAGGCTTTTCAGTGACATGTCAGAAATTCTTTCAACAGCGGTCAGGGGAGTTATTCATCTTGCGCCGTTCGGAATAATGGGACTGGTTTTCACAAGCGTTGCGGAAAACGGAGCCTCGATATTCTCCGATTACGGAATGCTGATACTTATCCTTGTGGTATCAATGGTAACGGTCGCGCTGATAGTAAATCCGCTTATCGTATTTGTTGCGCTGCGGAAAAACCCGTACCCGCTGGTTTTCAGATGTATCCGCGAAAGCGGTATTACGGCGTTTTTCACAAGGTCGTCTGCGGCAAATATCCCCGTGAATATGCGGCTTTGCGAAAGACTCGGGCTTGACCCGGACATCTACTCGGTTTCTATACCGCTTGGCTCGACAATAAATATGGACGGCGCAGCGGTCGTGATAACGATAATGACGCTTGCAGCGGTGCATACAATGGGCATTTCGGTGAGCCTGCCGTCAGCTATCGTGCTTTCGATACTCAGTACACTTGCAGCCTGCGGCGCATCGGGCGTTGCGGGAGGTTCGCTGCTGCTGATACCAATGGCTTGTTCGCTGTTCGGGATCTCCTCGGACATCTCAATGCAGGTCGTGGGAATAGGCTTTGCGATAAGCGTTATCCAGGATTCTATGGAAACAGCACTCAATTCATCGGGAGATGTTCTGTTCACAGCGGTGGCGGAATACCGCAGCTGGCAAAAGCAGGGTAAGAGCCTGCCGACATTTCTCGGCGGAGAAACAAAAGTCGATATTTGATAGTCAGATAATATATAATTTTATGGAGGTAGAGTCTT
>CACYSH010000261.1 GCA_902776945.1 uncultured Ruminococcus sp. | reverse complement strand
TAGGAAAGGTCACGCCCTCCGCGGACAGCGCTTCACGCGCCTTGTCGCGGTATTCTCTCGCAAGCTCCTGATTGTATGGGTCGCTTGCAATTATCTGCTCAAACGGCGAAAGCTCGGTGTAATCCTTGCCGCCTACGGACAGGAAGGTGAGGGGAGTTATAGTCTTTTGCAGCAGTATCTCGGGGTTGTACGGCTCGTAGACCTCCGCCAATGCGCGGCGGTCGAGCGAATGCAGTATCGCCTTGCGGAAATCCTCGTTCACGACCGCCTTGCTCCAGTTGTCAGGTTCGTATTTCGCGCCAAATTCGGGTTTGAAATTAAAGCTGTAAAAATAGCTGTAAGCAATATCGGGGCGCATACTGTGTATCTGCGAGGCGGCTTCGGGGTCGGACATCCATTTTGCCATTGAAGTGCTGTCGAGCAATACCTGGTCAAGCTCGCCGTTCAGGAATGCCGAAGGCTCCAGTTCGGAAGCGTCCTTTCGGAAGCGGGCGTTGATCTTGTCGATATGCACGTTCTGCTTGTCCCAGTATTTTTCATTTTTGACAAGCACGCGCCTTTCCTGCGGTATGTATTCGGTAAGCCTGAAAGCGCCGTTGTAGAGGATATTTTCCTTGCTGCGCCCGAACATATCGCCCGATTCTACAAGAAAATCGCGGTTGACGGGCATATAAGCCGAGTACGAAAGGCAGCTTAAAAAGAACGAGCAGGGCTGGTCGAGGGTGTAGACAAGCGTGTAATCGTCGGGCGCGGAAACGCCTATATCTTCGGGCTTTACCTCCGGCACGGGAGTTATTTCGTCGCCGTTTTCGTCCGTTGTCAGCCTGCCGCCGTCGCTCAGGAGCATATATTCGGTGTAATTGTAGTAATTCTGCGCGTTATGCTTCGTTCAGGACGTTGTTGACATACTGCGCCGCCGCCACCCAGTCGTCGGCTTTGACCTCCGCGACCTCGTTGCCCTCGCAATCGACCCATTTTACGCCCTTGCGGATGTTGAACGTCCATTCGGTCATGTCCTCGTTCGACGACCAGCTTTCCGCCAGTCCCGGGACGATATTGCCGTATTTGTCGTAGTCGATAAGATTATCCACCAGATTCGAGCATAGCGCGTAATCTACTTCGGTGTCGGTCTGTAAATAATTGAGAGTGTTGATCTCGCCGAAGTAAACCATGTTATAGATGTTTTCGGCAGATGTTTCGGAGCTTTCTGTCTCAAGTGTGGGCAGTTTTTTCGAGCAGCCGCTCACAAATACAAGGCAAAGGGCGCAGGCTGCTATTTTTTTCAGCGGTCGGTGTTTCATGGTGATATACCTCCTTTATAATAATCTATATAAAATGAGCAATGCCGTGAGCAAAGTCCACAAAAAGTGCAAAGTGAGGGACGGACACGGGATCCAGCGCCCGCGTCCTGTCTGCGCTTTATCTGAGCTATACCCGCATTGTCTTGCCAATACTTTCATAGTATTGCTTCTTCGCTTCATACATTTTCTTTTCGGCACTGCCTATAAGCTCATCAGCACTCATTCCCTCTTCAAAGAAACTCGTACCGACAGCCGCATGATAATCATTGCGTGAAAGCGCCTCAACAAAGTTCGAAAGCGCCTTATTTACTTCATCGGCTTTTTTCCCTGACTGGAACACCACAAACTCATCGCCGCCGATACGGAAAATATTCTCCCCGCTGAACTGCACTTTAAGCGTATCGGCAATAAACCGCAGCATCTGATCTCCCGCAAAATGCCCCTTGCTGTTATTAAGCTCATGCAGACCGTTTGCGTCGATATAGATGCAGGCAAGCCCCTTGCACGAACCGCCGAGCTTATTAAGGAACATCTCATAGCGGTTGCGGTTTTGCAGACCTGTAAGAACGTCGGTGTTCGCCTTCTGCTCGGTCTCCATTATCGAGCTGCGCAGCTCGCGGACAAGCCACAGCACATAGGCAATAATGATTGTTACAACGGCGACGATAAGCGTATATATGCTCTTGCGCACGGGCGTAACTTCGGAGAATACCGCGCTTTCGGGGACTATCACCACTATTTCCCAATCCTCTATGCTGAACGGGAGATAGCACATATAGTGATTTTCGCTAAGGCGGTCGGTCTTGAAGACCGAATAGCCCTTTTTGCCGTCCAGAATATTGCAAACTGCGTCTACTTTTGTGTAGGTGGCGTTTGTCTGAATGAACGACAGCTCGTTTATAACGGAAAGCTCGTCCGATGTGGAATTGATTATGACCTCGCCTGTCTTGCGGTCAACCACATAGCACCTGCTCTGCTTGCCGTAAAGATCGGGCAGCCATGCCTTGGCAATATTCGAGGGGCTTGCGGCGCTGTACAGCATACCGATACACAGACCGTCCTGACGAACGGGAACATAGTTTCGTATCACCATAGCGTTCGGGTTTGCACCCGAGGGCTGGAGACTGCTGATATGCTCGCCGCGGTGGGATTCCTCTTCAAAGCTCAGTTCCCCGTGCTGGATACCTCGCCGGCTTTTTGACGACATCAGCTCGTCTTCGGGAAGAAGTATCCCTATCTGAGTTATCAGGCTGTTTACGTCGTAATTGGAAAGATAACCGCCGACTTCGAGCGAATCAATATCGCTCGCGCTGCCGATAAGACCCGCGATAACGCGGAGCGTCATTCGGTCGCTTCGCAGATTTGATTCAAGCGCGTTTACTGCGCCTTCGGTCTCGGAGACAAGCTGTTCATAGCAGGAGCTTTCCGTACTGATGTAAACGCGCAGGACGAACGCCGCCGAAATGCCGAGAAGGCATATCAGCAGTAATGCCGTAGCTATGACGCCGTGCAGCTGACGGGAAGACAGCAAGCTCTTTAAGCTGTTTTTATCCTTCGATTTTTTTGTTAGCATTATGTCATCAATCCTTGTCGGGTCATTTGGCATCGGGTGTCATTTCTGGTAAAAAATCAAGTGTACTATAATATAATATAATTACTACCCACAACTTAAGGTTGATTAAGTGTAGGGCGGGGGCTTGCTCCCGCCCGTAAATGAACGTTTTTAAAGATGATTTTCGTCAATCTTTTTCTTAAGTTGTGGATAGTGTTTTCAAAATATGTCGAAAAATAGTCCTTTACGATATTATATCACAAATCGGACAAATAATCAAGTGCTTTTACATGATAATCACGCCAAACGCACGAACAAATATTCTTAAACAATTCTCCATTCATTGTTACCGATTTGTAACCAATCAAACTGAGAAAACATAGTCAAGATATTTTG
>CACYSH010000260.1 GCA_902776945.1 uncultured Ruminococcus sp. | reverse complement strand
TAAGCCGTGGTCACGCAGGAAGTCGTATTCAAGGTAACGCATCATGGTGTGCAGCTCTGTAATGGAGTTGCTCAAAGGCGTGCCGTAAGCAACACCTTAGCAACGAATATTTGGTAATGTTTGGACGGTTGGTTTTACGATAATAACCGAAAGGACGAATACAAATGATTGATGCGATGTACAATTACAGACAGGGTGAGATCCACTCGGCTGAGTTCTCTAACGAGTTTAACAAATTCTGTATCCCCTTTGAAGATTCGTTGAGTGAGGAGCAGATCAATATATTCCACAAGATTCTTGACTGCGTGAGCGATACTGCCGCCGCTGAAATGAGAGCTGCATATAAGGCTGGCTTCAAGGACGGTGCAACTATGATGCAGGAGATTCAGGGTTAATAATATCATAGCATAGTGTTGTAAATCATACAAAAGTGTTGATTTCTTACGCTTTGTGTGATATAATTATAGATGAAATGTAACTCACGTCACGAATGACTGTAGTTTACATAGTATTTAGATTTAAGGAAGATAGAAATGGATAAACAACCTTCATTATTCAGAAAAAAATCACTTGACAGAATATCCGAACCCGATCAGCTCACAGATTATCTGCGTGTGACAAAGCCTGCGGTATGGCTTGTGCTTGCGGCGATTCTTGTGCTCCTGGTCGGTCTGTTCGTCTGGAGCCTGACGGGGAATGTCGAGATGACCGCCGACGGTGATGCGGTCGTTTCGGACGGTGAGGCGATGATAATGCTTGAAGACAATGAGAAATATCGGCTCGCCGAGGGAATGAAAGCAGTCATAGCGGACAGCGAGACCACGATAACGAGCATAGAAGTCAATGAGTTCGGGAAGCCCGTAGGCTATGCCGCCGCATATATAGCAGACGGTACATATCCCGCAAGTATCGTGATACGGACTGCTCACCCGTTCGAGCTTCTTTTCGGGGTGTAAGTCTATGGGTGCGAAGATAAAAAGCCCAATCACGGGAGGAGTAGCCAAAGTCCCCGTTATATTACAGCTCGAAGCCCTCGAATGCGGAGCGGCTTCGCTTGCGATGGTGGCGGCTTATTACGGAAAATGGGTAACGCTCGAAAAAGCCCGCACCGACTGCGGAGTGTCCCGTGACGGTTCGAGTGCTGTCAATATTGTAAAGGCGGCACGAAGCTACGGATTTAACGTGAACAAGTACAAGCGAAATCCAGAAAGCATACGGAAAAAGGGCGTTTTCCCCTGCATTATCCACTGGAACTTCGACCACTTTGTCGTGCTGAACGGGTTTAAGGGGAAGTATGCGTATATCAACGACCCCGCAAGGGGAACTATAAGGGTCGATGAAGAGGAATTTGACAGAGCCTTTACGGGTATCACCATAAATATCGTTCCGGGTGAGGATTTCAAGCCCGACGGCAAGAGACAGAGCGCTTTATACACTGTCCTGAAGAGACTGCGCATGACAAACGCAGGCTCGGAGGTCATCGGTGCGGCTTCACTTGTCCTTGCAATTATCGGGATACTGTATCCCTTCATGGCGGGTTTTTTCATAGATGAGCTTTCGGACGGTCACGGCGGCGGTCTGATGTTCGGATTTACCGCCGTTATGCTGATACTTGCCGTCTTACAGCTTGCGGCAGCCTGGATAAAGACGATATATGAGCTTCGGACGAACGGAAAGCTCTCGGTCATCGGCTGTTCCACATATATGTGGAAGGTCATGCAGCTGCCTTTGGAGTTTTTCTCTCAAAGACCTGCGAGCGATGTTTTTATACGTATGGATATGCTCGAAAGCCTGACAGCTTCCGTTGCGGGTCTTATCGCTCCGCTTGTGATGAATACCGTCACTACGGTACTGTGTATCGTGCTGATGCTGAGAGAAAGCCTTACCATGACGGCGGTCAGCGTATGCGTGCTTGCGGTGAACCTGTTTCTGTCAAGGTTTATTTCAAGGACGCACGAAAACACAGTCCGTGTCATGGAGCGCAACAAGGAAAAACTCACTTCCGAAACGCTTTCGGGGCTGAGCATGATAGAGACGATAAAGGTCAGCGGTGCGGAGACTTCCTTTTTTGAGAAGTGGTCGGGCTTGCAGGCAGCCGCAAACACGCAGAAAGTCCGTTCGGAAAGCTCGGATACATTTCTGAGCAGGCTCCCCGAACTGCTGTCACAGACAGCGTATTTTGTGATAATGCTGTTGGGTCTGATATACGTCATGCAGGGCAGTTTTACACTCGGCGCGGTGTGGACTTTTTTGGGGCTTCTGAACCTGCTCATGTCTCCCGTTTATTTTCTTTCGGGGACAAGAAAGAAGTTCCAGACCATGCGCACACAGTTTGAGCGTGTGGAGGATGTCCTTCAAAATCCGTCCGACAGCAGTATCGTT
>CACYSH010000259.1 GCA_902776945.1 uncultured Ruminococcus sp. | reverse complement strand
GATTTGATTTTTACGAGAAAAAGACGGTCTTTCTCGAGGGAGAATATTCTGTTGACGACGGAGAATGGCTGACTATTGACCCCGATAAGCCTATTGTAGCCCATGACTTTCATAAGGTAGTGTTTAAGGGCAAGCTTATTTCGGAGATGAGTTTTTTCACCGATATTAATATTTCCACAAAGAATGTCTGGTATACCCTTAAGACTGCTGACGGCACACTTTTAGCAGACCATATATATTTCAGCAGGGAAGAGTGTCTTGATTCACTGTACGATGCCTATATCTCCAATTCTCCCGAGCCCGATGACCCGATGCTTGATAAGGATTATTTTTTTGAGCACTATCCTCTCGGCGTTTCTTTCGATATGGATTTGCCGAACACGCCCGGCTACTGTGTTCAGACCCTGAATATGGAATATTTCAATGAGATGGGCGTTTCAATGGACACTGAACTGGTTTTGGAGCTCAATAACCCGTATCCGATATCGCGCACAAATTTATCCGACAGCCTCGAGGTCACGATGAGCTTCGCTAACGGAAGCTATCTTCAATTCTTTTTTGAATCGTTTCCGTGGCTGCTGTTATTTGTTCTGGTTTGCTTTTTCGGTGTTTTTCTGTTTCCGGTAGCAGGCTTCATTCTCGGCAAAATCAATTATAAATACCTCACCTTCGGAGTCCTTTGTCTGTTTTGGGGTTTATATATGATAGCACAGAGCGTCAGCGAGTATATGAACCTGTGGTTCCTCGACTGCTCGGTTTGTATGATGTTCGAAATACTTCTAAATTATTTCTTTATCATCTCAGTGCTATTCTATCTTCGCGCAAATCTCAAGCGTCCCGTTACCAGAATCATCGCGACAGTCTCCGCTTCGGTGTATTTGCTTATTGTTATCGCGGCGATTGTTTTTCATTTTACGGGAATCGCCGATCTGTATGCTACGACCCCGAATATCTACATCTATACCGCAATCTGTACGGTTATTATCACTGTGCTGTTGATTATTGAATCAAGAAATAACCGGCAGGCAGTGTTCATACTAGCCTCATGGACGCCGCTGACCATATCGATAATTCTCGATGTGCTGAACAGATGTTTCAGCTTCACCGATATTCATTTCTATATCTTCGGAAGCGCGATAACAATGGTTTATCAGATCATACGTTTTATTCGCGACTTGAAGAAGCAGTACAAGGAAGCTATCCGTTATCAACAAATGCAGAATGAGCTTTACGAGGCAAGAGTTGCAATTATGGTGAGCCAGATACAGCCGCATTTTCTGTACAATTCTCTTTCGAGTATAGCAATGCTTTGCAAGCTCGACCCTGATACGGCGCAGAAGGCAACCATTACCTTCACCAAATACCTGCGGGGGAATATGGATTCGCTCAAGCAGACCTCTCCCGTTCCGTTCGCAAGGGAGCTTGACCACCTTGAAAAGTATCTTTATATAGAAAAGCTCCGCTTCGGCGACAAGCTCAATATTATATACGATATTCAGTGCAGGGATTTTGAGCTTCCTCTTTTGTCGGTTCAGCCATTGGTTGAGAACGCCGTAAAGCACGGTGTCGGAATGAAGGAGGAAGGCGGCACGGTAACAATAGCCACGCGTGAAACCGAAAAAACGTATGAGGTTATCATTTCTGACGACGGAGTAGGGTTTGATACAGAGTCGGTAAAGAACGACGGACGTTCGCATATAGGAATGGAAAACACCCGCAGGCGCCTGAAGGAAATGTGCAGCGCCGAGGTCAGGATAACAAGTGTGATAGGCGAGGGAACGATAGCAAAAGTTATAATTCCAAAGGAGAACAATAAATGAGGATATTCTGTGTAGATGACGAGCCGCTGATGCTCAAAATGCTTGAGCTTGCGGTGAGGGAAGCAAAGCCGGACGCGGATATCACGGCTTTTTCGAGTCAGACGGAACTTTTGAAAGAGGCTAAAGCAACCGGCTGTGACATCGCGTTTCTCGACATTCACATGAGAGGAATGAACGGCGTAGAGCTTGCAAAGGAGCTCAAGGCGGTTAATCCGAAGATGAATATTATCTTTGTCACAGGCTACAGCGAGTATACAGGCGAAGCTATGCAGCTACATGCGAGCGGCTATATCATGAAGCCCGTCACCGCAGAGGACGTTGAACGCGAGCTTTCTGATCTTCGCTTTCCGGTTGTCCCGAAGGAAAACGCGCTTTTGAAGGTTCAGTGCTTCGGCAATTTCGACGTGTTCACACCCGACGGCGCTCCTGTCCACTTTGATCGCAGCCGCTCCAAGGAGATCTTCGTGTAAATGTCAAGTGAAAATGTCGAAAAACGCTCATTTAAAATGTACAATTTTTAGCGGACATCAGTCGTCGGAATCATCAAAAATATTTCTGTCTTT
>CACYSH010000258.1 GCA_902776945.1 uncultured Ruminococcus sp. | reverse complement strand
CCCCGTACATCTTCTGTACGAAGTCGATGTGATCTCCGTGAGCACCGCACCCGAAGCAATGGAAATGATCTTCATAGACTTTAAAGCTGGGCGTCCGTTTGTTGTGAAACGGGCAGCTGGCAAAACCGCCAGCCGTGCGTAGCTAAGGCAGTTCACTTCGAGCCCGTAGTATCGTACAAGCTCCCGAAAGTCTACCCTGTCCTTAATGTCCTGAAATACGTTTGACATATCAGCCTCCCTTAACAATAAAATTGATGTGATCCGGGTCGTTCTCATTGGCGTCTGCCGATGAAATGATTGGCAAGATCTTCATCGGGAGATCAACCCTTCTCATAAGTACCTACAAAAATTGCAAAAAAGGGAAGGTCAAACTCAAAAATAATTTTTCATTCTACTAATTGCACAAAATGCAGTCATACATTTTGTTGATAGTGTAGAATAATCTGCCCTATTTTAAACTTCACCTTCCTTTTCTCATGAATTATGTAGGTACTTATGAGAAGGGCTTCTCTCCGCCCTTCCGAAACCGCTCATACGATATGATAGCGGGTGATGCCCATGTGCTGAAAAAATCGTGCAAACGGATTTTTCGTGTAGATATGCTTGGCAGATTGAGCAAGCAGGGAAAGTAGTTCATTCTTTACCACTTTCTCTCAAATTCGAGTTGTACCCCTCGAATTTGGTTGTTAAGGGAACCCTTGCCCTTAACATCAAGCCTCAGCGTGAGGCAGAAGAATAAATACAACAATAAATCTTGAAGGAGCAAATACTAATGAGAAAATACAAACAGGTAAAAGAGAAGAAGGTAACATTTGATATGAACGAATGGGCTGAAATCGAAAGAAGGGCTGCCGCGTGTCACTGCAAGACCGGAACATACATAAGGAACATAGCCGTCCGTGGAAATGCTTACTTTTATGATATGAAAGAGGCAGCGCCCATTCTGAACGGTATGCGTATAATTTCAAACAACATCAATCAGATAGCTAAAAAGGCAAATGAGACTAATAACCTCTATGCCGAGGATTATGAAAAACTGAAAGGAGAAGTAGAATCTCTGTGCCGTATGTTAAGCACGTTTGTCTCCACGCTAACGTCAACAAAAGTTTAGATTATATCCTGAATCCCGACAAGACCGAGGACTTGCTATACACGACCTCGCTCAACTGCACGACAAACGCCCACGACGCCTATTTACAGATGAAGGCAGTTTATGAGCAGTACGCGAAGGACAAGTTCGACACCTCGCCGCCCAAGACCGGAAACGGAACGGTCAAGGCGATACAATACATACAGTCATTTGACCCCAAAAGCAATATAACGCCTGAATTAGCCCACAAGATAACTAAGGCTTTTGTCAGAAAGACCTTCGGTGACGATGTACAGGCGGTCATCGCCACTCATGTCGATAAGGAACACGTCCATTCACACATCATAATAAATTCCTACTCCCTTTCCGGTCAGAAGTTTTATGCGAACAAGGGCTCTTTGAAGCGTGTCCGCGAATACTCGGACGGTGTATGCAGGGCATTTGGCATTGAGCCGAGCCCCAACTTTAAAGGAACGGGCAGGACTGTATACTATAACGAATGGGAGCACAGGAAGAACGGCACATCGTGGAAACAGCAGATACGTGAGGAGATAGACAAGCTGATACCCGAGGTTAAGAGCCTTGATGAACTCTTGCAGATACTCGAAGAACGAGGATATGAAATAAAGCGCGGGAAGTATATCTCCGTAAAAGCACCCGGACAACAGAGAGCCGTCCGTAGTAAAACGCTTGGAGAGGAATACACGGAGGAAAGCCTGAATATCCGTATCATCTATCGTGAGGTAGGGGCGGGAGAAACACCTGTAAAGGACGGCGAATCAAAGCTATGGGACGCATACGCTTCGATCATAGGCGATGTTCGCATCCTTGCCGAGCAATCAAGAAAAGTCCCCCGCAAGCAGAACATGATACTTCCCTACTCCGCGGATAATGACCTTGATGTGTTCAGGCTGTCGGCACAGCTGGCAGTAATTAGCAAGGAAAAGATAATCTCGGTCGGTGATCTGGAGGGTAGGATAAGAAAGCAAAAAGCCGATTATGAAAGAGAAAGGGACGAACTGAATCAGATTTTAGACGAGCATAACCGTCTTGCGTCCCTGCTCGAACAGGCTGATACATATTACCGGCTCGCAAAGAAGGAGTCACTCACCGAAGCCGAAAAGCTGCAAAAGACGATATGCAGGAAGGCTATGGAGGCGAACGGAATACTGTACCGCGCCGATCATGATCAGCTACGAAACAAAGTTGAAAGTCTGAGCAAAAAAATATCAGCCCGCAAGGAGAACCTAGTGTACCGACACAATGATATTTACACAAATCAAATTCTGTGATATAATGTTAATAGGCACTCTGATTTCGACTTTAGGAGGCGATACCTATGGCAA
>CACYSH010000257.1 GCA_902776945.1 uncultured Ruminococcus sp. | reverse complement strand
GAATCTTCTGACAATTTTGTATTCCTTGATGATACTTTTGCCTTTTCTGGATAGTGACTTTTCGTTTTTAGCCGGCGAAAGTCCTCAGCAAGCTCGTTTTCTTCTTGGTTACCGCATACACAAGGAACTATTTTTCGCCACTTTCGCTTCCCAACCCAAAGCAGCATAAATTGTTTTTGACTCTACTTTCCTGCTTTTTGAGCTTGTATTTCTTGGAAAGTGGTGAATTGATAACGTTAACGAATTCCTTTGCCGTCTTGTCTTGCTCACAATAGTTTTATTGGATTTTCATGCGGTATTGTGCCGTTTCACATAGATAACGTTATCATCAAAATATGAGTCTTGATTTCATGTTCACAAGTTCGATACATCGGGCAGACGAATTTCACGACAGAGTATCGGATATTTAATATTTTGTTAAAATAAATTCAGAGCAAAAAAGAAGCGGTGATAACGTTATCCTGTTCTACCGTTGACCGAATCCGTTTTTTGTGATATAAATATAATCAATAAATCAAAAGCAAAGTGATAAATCAAACCTATAAATTACAATAAAAAGGTTCTGTACGGAAAAAGAGGTAATGCAAATGAGTGCATATATAAGGGTAGAAAACTTATATAAATCATTCAAAACAAAAAACGAGGTCAATCAGGTGCTGAAAGGCATTGACCTGAATATAGAAAAGGGCGAGATATACGGCATAGTCGGTTTCTCGGGCGCAGGCAAATCAACGCTCGTTCGCTGCATTAACCGCCTTGAAGAACCTGACAGCGGCAAGGTGTGGATAGGTGATACCGAGATCACGGCGCTGGGAAAAAGACAGCTCACGGCACGCAGAAGAAAGATCGGCATGATATTTCAGCAGTTCAACCTGTTTGATTCGATGACGGTGTTCAAGAACGTTGCTTACCCGCTGACGCTCGAAGGAGTGAGCAAAAAGGAGATCGAAAAGCGCGTAGACAAGCTGCTGGAGCTTGTGGGGCTGGCTGATAAAAAGAACGCTTACCCCGGTTCGCTTTCAGGCGGGCAGAAGCAGCGTGTGGGCATAGCAAGGGCTCTCGCAAACGAGCCGGACGTTCTGCTCTCCGACGAAGCGACAAGCGCTCTTGACCCCGTTTCGACCCTTGCGATACTCGATCTGCTCGAACAGATAAACGACGAGCTGGGCGTAACAATAATAATGATAACCCACGAGCTTGAAGTCGCAAAGCGTATCTGCAATAAGGTGGCGGTGCTGGAAAACGGCGTGATAACCGAGAAAGGCAGCACGAGAGACGTATTTCTTGACCCGAAAAGCAGCACTGGCAAGATATTCCTCGAAGTTTACAAAGAATTCAGACAGGACTATTCGTTTACAGGAGGCGGTGGAATATGAGTTTCAGTAAATACCCGTTCTGGGAAGTTATAAGACACGCATTCAGCAAAGAAGTTTGGGACACGATCTTTCCCGCCGTATGGGACACGCTTTACATGGTGCTGTTGAGCGCCGTGATAACGCTGATACTCGGCGTGTTGCTGGGTATAGCGCTCTCGGTCATCTCTAAAGAGGGAGTCCGACCGGTTCCGGTGCTCAACGAAACGGCTGGAACGATAGTCAACTGTCTGCGCTCGCTGCCGCAGATGATAATGATTATCGTGACGCTCCCGCTGGCACGAATGTTACTTGGTCAGAGCTACGGCGTGAACGCCTGTATCATCGCACTTGCGGCATCATGTATACCGATGTACGCAAGGCTCGTGCAGGGTGCGTTCGCGGAGATACCGAAAGGCAAGATCGAGGCGGCAAAGGCTATGGGCAGCAGCCCCGCGACGATTGTTTTCCGTGTGATGCTCCCCGAAGCGATACCCTCGATAATTCGCGGCTTCACGGTGGCGCTGATTGGCATAATATCCATGACCGCTCTTGCGGGCAGCTTCGGCGCGGGCGGTATCGGAGACATAGCCGTGAGGTTCGGCTTCAACAGGTTCTACCATGATATGCTGATAGCTTCGGTGCTCGTACTGATAATCATGGTGGAGATAGCGCAGCTCTTCGGAGACCTGTTCTCCAAGCTGATACTGAAAAAACGTCAGCTCATATAAGCAGTAAACGGCGCAGACCTTTACATATAGGAAAGAAATGAAAATCAAGGAGGAAACTATTATGAAAATCAGGAAAGTATTAGCATCAGTCATTTCGGCGGCATTCATCACGGCGGCATTCGCGGGCTGCGGCTCGTCGGCAGGCAGCGAAAACAATACCAAGCTTGCGGAAACAGGCGCAGGCACCGCGGCAGCGGAGAGCACCGCGGAGACAGGCAAGGAGCTTACTGTCATCAAGGGACTTGCCGACCTCACACCCCACAGCGAGATACTCGCTTACGTAGAGCCAAAGCTCAACGAGAAGGGCTACACGGTCGATATAGTAAGCACCGCTTCCGACGCCACATGGAACGAAAAGACTCAGAACGGCGAAGTGGACTTCAACTTCATGCAGCA
>CACYSH010000256.1 GCA_902776945.1 uncultured Ruminococcus sp. | reverse complement strand
CGAGAGACAGCGTTATCTTGCGATCAAGGCGAATGAGCGTAAGCAGCAGACCGAGGACGAGAGCCGACTTCTGAAACAGGCTGAGAGCCGTCTGGCGGAGCTTGACACGATCATCAGCAAGACCTACGAAGAAAGAATGCTCGGTAAGCTGCCCGAAGATCTGAGTGCAAAAATGCTTGAAAAGTATACTGCCGAGCAGAAGGAGCTTACGGCTCAGGCGGAGCAGTACCGCAACGCAAGAGCGCAGGAACAGCAGGACGAACAGGACGTTGAGAAATTCATTCAGCGTTTGAAGAAGTGGAGCGATGCCCCTTGCCTTACCCGTGAACTGTGCCTTGACCTGATAGAGTTTATTGTAGTCCACGCCCGTCCCGAAGATTGCAACGAACCTCGCAAGGTTGACATTTACTACAAGTTTATCAGCAAGCCCCTCGTAGACAGCAGAAACCTCTTACTTCCGCAGAATAGCGTGGAAATCAATCAGTTGTAAAATGGTTGTCCTTTTGGGTGGGTGATTACGGTCGAACATGAACACAAGGAGAATATCAAACTCTTTCTTGAGCGCAGCTGCTTTCAGATCCTGAATAGCATCTCTGTTGTTAGCCGACACCTTGAAGCCCGAAACACCTTTTTCAAGGAACTCCTTACCGATTGTCCAGCCCATTCTCTCGGCGAACTCGTGGCAGGCTTCCTTCTGCATGGGTATATCGTCCTTAGTCTTATCGACCTGCTGCTTTGTAGATACTCTGTATAATGTATAAACGGTTTCCATTACGATTACCTCCGATTTCAGATTTGTTGTTCTAAATATCGGTAGATAAATCGTTGTGCTTGTCCAATTTCAGGGGTTATTCTTTTGTCAAGATGCTCTATAATAATAGTATAGCACATCTCGGTTCATTTGTCAACGATTTAAAGTGAGAAATCCGATATTTTTTGATTGACTATTATTTTGCAGTATGATATAATTATTGTATAGTTCGGTTTTGGGAGCGATGAAAATTATGAAAAGAACGGTAAAGGAATCAGTATCACTTCTTACCACTCTGATGCTTTGTGTATTTCTTCATGGCTGCGGGAGCCAACAGGAACTGACAGCCGCGGACAGTTCCTCGGAAGTTTCGGTATCTGACAGCAGTGCCGCAGAAATCATACAACCCGCAAGAAAACACACATTCGCAGACATAGAAGCCGACAACGACGGTGTTTGGAAAAACGACTCGGAAGTATATAGTGATTTCATAGGGAAACTCGCTCTCGACAGATATAAGAACGGAAAAACAAACGGAGAATACCTCATTGCGACCGACGACGATATCCTGTTCTTTTTTGCTAACGACGAATATGAGAATGACAGCAAAACAAGGATCAACGCTTACTCTACCTTTGAGATAGGCTCTGTCACAAAGACATTTACAGCTGTATCTGTTCTTCAGCTCGCCGAACGCGGAAAGCTGAGCCTGAACGACACACTCGACAAATACTTCCCCAAGTACGAAAAAGGCAAAGATATAACGATAGATCAGCTTCTGCATATGCGCGGTGGTATATACGATTATTGCGACGAAAACGAGATAATTCATTTTTTCGGGAAAGACGACCCCGAAACACAGCATAAGATATGGTTCGACGGATTCACCGATGAGGAGTTCCTGCAGGCGCTGTATAACGCCGACCTCAGGACACCACCCGGGACAGCGACCCATTACAGCAACACCGAATATCATCTGCTCGGCATGATAATAGAACAAGTGTCCGGCATAAGCTACGCAGAGTATTTAGAAAAAAACATCTTCGGCGTGTGCGGTATGAAACATTCGAGCGCCACAAAAACGGGCGATGTGACCACCGTTCCGAAGGCTGTGGGTGACGCTGCAAACAACACCGACAACGGGTATTTTGCGTGTCAGAATATCAGCAGGGGCGACGGTGACATACACAGCTGTGCCGCAGACCTGCTCGCTTTCGACAGAGCTCTGAAAAACGGCAGACTCGTAAGCGAGGATTCGCTCGCCGGAATGTTTGATACAAAAAGCGGCTACGGCTGCGGTATAATGAAATTTGCGGGACACCAATACGGTCACGAGGGAGCGACATTCTGCTACACGACCGAGAATTATATGCTTGATAATCCGGAGTTCGGAACACTATATTTTATCAAGCTGACGCATTCATAACAGCGTTATAACGCTTATCGGAAGTTAATGAAGAACGGAGAATAATATGGGTTCATCAGCGGAGATTTACATAAAACACAGATCAGGCGCAGCCGAAGTCGAGCTTGTACGGGAATTTATGGAGATCGTTGCGCCTCTCGGATATGATGCGGACGCAGAGGGCGATCACGGGGAAACGAAAGCTCAGAAAAGGAAATTGATATTACGATGATCGAAACCGAACGCCTGATACTCAGGCAATTCACCGAAGCCGACGCTGCCGATGTGTTTGAATATCTGCAAGAACCTGCGGTCAACTGCTTTGC
>CACYSH010000255.1 GCA_902776945.1 uncultured Ruminococcus sp. | reverse complement strand
GAATTTGGAGAATCTCGTCTTTGCTCTGTAGGTATTGCCTTCGGGAGCCAGTTCCATTTGCGTGACATTTTCGCCAAAGGTCGAAGCCCAAGCGTCAAAATGCTCAAGGTGCATTTCCCGTAACTTATCCATTTGCAGATAACTCATCATATTATACACTTCGCAAAGAGTATTGCTGACCGGAGTGCCGTAGGCAACACCTTAACAACGATTATTTGGTAAAGTTTGGACGGTTGGTTTTACGATAATAACCGAAAGGACGAACTAACATGATTGATATGATTTACAACCTTCGTGTAGGCGATATTCACTCCGCTGAGTTCTCTGACGAGTTTAACAATCTCTGCGTTCCGTTTGAAGATTCGCTGAGCGAGGAACAGATCGATGTGTTCCACAAAATCCTCGACTGCGTGAGCGATACCGCCGCCGCTGAAATGAGAGTTGCATACAAGGTCGGCTTCAAGGACGGAGCAACTTTGATGCAGGAAATTCAGGACTAATATCATCATAATACAATGAAAAGGCTATGTCCTCCGTGAATAAGACGGAAGGCATAGCCTTTTATGATTTATCGCAGATTGGTTATAAATGCTAAAATTTGCTGTTTAAATTTGTGTTTATCTCCAAACTTGTAATGTTCGTATTGACAACTGAGTAAATCTATGTTATACTCATATCAGAAAGTTGAAACAAAGATTGTTACAGCTTTACAAAACCTAAAATCTATGCTATAATCAGGAGGTACACATTATGAAAAAGATCGCAGTTGTGGCAGCAAACGGCAGAGTTGCTCAGAAGGTAGTCAAGGAAGCACAGGACAGGGGCTTCGAGGTAACAGGCTTTGCCCGTGAGGACGAGAACAAAAGCGGCGCAGCTACCTACATTAAGAAGGACATCATGGAACTGACAAAGGACGATCTCGCAGGTTTCGATGCTGTTGTTGACGGCTTCGGTGCTTGGAAGGACGAGGATCAGCCCATGCACGTTAAGACCTCGCAGCACCTTTGCGACCTGCTTTCGGGTACTGATGTGAGACTCCTGATCGTTGGCGGTGCAGGCAGCCTTTATGTGAATGCCGAGCATACCGTTCAGGTCAAGGACGGCGCTGATTTTCCTGCAATGTTCCTTCCTCTCGCAAATGCACAGGGACAGGAGCTTGAGGAGCTTCGCAAGAGGAACGATGTCAAATGGACATTTATCAGCCCTGCCGGAGATTTTCAGGCTGACGGCGAGCGCACAGGCAAATATGTCCTTGCAGGCGAAGAACTGACACTCAACAGCAAGGGCGAGAGCATTATCAGCTATGCGGACTACGCTATTGCAATGGTCGATGAGATCGAGAAAGGCAATCACATTCAGCAGCGTATCAGCGTGGTTAGAGAGTAAAAGTATAAGTGAGATGATTTTTCTATGCAGATAGCAAGTAAATTTACAGTAGCAGTCCATATCATCACCTGTATCGACGTGTTCGGTGAGCAGATGAGGGTAACGAGTGACTTCCTTTCCGGAAGCACGGGCGTGAATGCTGTTATCATACGAAATGTGCTTGCACAGCTCAGAAGTGCGGGCATCGTGAATACCCGTCAGGGCAGCGGCGGCGCACACCTTGCGAAAGCCCTGAACGAGATCACGCTGTACGATGTTTACATGGCTGTCGAATGCGTAGATAATGACGAGGGACTGTTTCATTTCCATGAGAACCCGAATGCGAAATGCCCCGTCGGTAGGAATATCCACAAGGTCATGGACGGCAGGCTAACTGCGGTTCAGGCGGCAATGGAAAACGAGCTAAAAAGCGTTACTCTTGCAGAGATCGTGGAGGATACCAAGAAGATCATATCTGAGGAATAAAATAGAGAGTGTGCAGGCTGTATGTCGGCACACTCTTTTTTGCAAGGAGAAATAGATTATGACTGCAAAAGACTATTTGGAATATATCATCGAGCAGATACATTCGACAGTGGTAGCAACGGTCGATGAGGACGGTCTGCCTGTGACCTGTGTGATAGATATGATGTACGACGATGAAAACGGTCTTTATTTCCTGACCGCAAGAGGCAAGAGCTTCTATAAACGGCTGAAAGATAAGGGCTTTATCGCTCTTTCGGGCAAAAATGGCGAGGACACTATGAGCTGTGTCGCTGTTTCCGTTCGGGGCAAGGTGAAAGAGATCGGCTCTGATATGTTGGATTTTCTCTTTGAGAAGAATCCGTATATGTTTGAGATATACCCGACTGAAGACAGCAGAAAGGCTCTTACGGTATTTCAACTCTATGAGGGCAGCGGAGAATGGTTTGACCTCTCCAAAAAGCCCATTGAGCGTGACAGTTTTTCTTTCGGCGGTGCGGAGAACAAAGCAAGCGGATATTTCGTGACCGAGACTTGCATCGGCTGCGGAGCTTGCCTGAACGATTGTCCGCAGAGCTGTATCGACATGACCGACGGAAAAGCCGTTATCAGAGAGCAGAACTGCCTGTACTGCGGAAACTGTGCGGCGATATGTCCGGTAGGTGCAGTCATTGTGAGGTGATACCATGAACAGACTTGATAACCTGATAGACTATCTTCTTTCCGAGCGAAACGATCTCGGCAGGAT
>CACYSH010000254.1 GCA_902776945.1 uncultured Ruminococcus sp. | reverse complement strand
ACCTGCATGAGCGTTCCGAAATCGGTGTGGAACTTGCCCGCCGCTTCCCTGCTGCTGAATTCGCTGTCACTGATCTTCTCGCGGGCGCTATCAGATTAATTCGGTAATCGGGAATAAACGGCAGGAGTGCTTCATCTAAGTCCAGCATTTCGTGAATACTCATCGGAGCGTCCCATTCGTCGGGATCAAAGAGAATTACGGCGGTGATCACGGGGATAAGCATATCGCCCTTGCGGAAACCCGAAAGGAATTCTTCGCTCGTCAAGGTTATCTTCACGCCGTCATTATCATACTTGAAGTTCTTGTACGACTGCCGCGCTTCATCGACCTGCCCTGCGTAGTTTATACTGTCATAAAGCATATTTTTGACAGGCATCGCGTAATGGACTTTGCTCTGATTTTCGTTCCCGAGCAGAACATAGACCGCTTTGCCGTCCTGCATAGCAGCCCATATCTTCATGTTGTCACGATATGATACCACGATTCTGCGGAGGATTCAATATTCAATATCGAGCCGGATCGTTGATTAAACTACACTTGATGAAATATATGTTGCCTAATATACATATATCAGCTAAATTGCAGCATATATCATTTCCCGACAATGTAAAAGTCCTGCACCGCTTCATGCAGGACTCACGTTTTACACAATCGCTTTCTTTATCGTCAGTATATTCTGCTTTCGTTGCTGTCGCTGCTGCCGATATGCAGTCCCGACTGGAGCTCATTAAGAGCGACAACAAGATCGTTAAGCGGATTCGGATCAATGTAATCGTAGTAAACGCTGAAAGGAATGTCGGTATAGATCACGAAGATATACGGGCCATTATCGGTATAGACAACGCCCGTATCATTTGTGGCGCTTTCATCGTTGGTCGAGTCTCCGTCGCAGTATTTTTCGGGTACGGGGTCTCTGGGGTCGTAGTTTTTCCATGTGTCCTTGCCGGACTCCCACCCCGCCTTGGTCTGCACGGGGCACTTTGACCCAAGCATGATCTTTGTGGCGGAGCAGGCGGAATCCGCATAATAGGAAGCAAATTCGCTGTGCTGCATATCGTCGCTGTTAAGGAAGCAGTAGAGCTTTGTCCAGAGCTTTATCATATCCTTGGCGGAATACTTTCTGGGGAAGGAGCTTTCGGCAAAGGCTTTGTCAACGCCCGTCTCTTCGCACCATTTCTCCAAAGGCTCCTTGCCGTAGATGTCATATAGAGCCATGTAGGAATCGTTGTTGGAGTTGACTATTGCCTTGCGGAAGTCGAGAGAATGAGCCTTGTAGGCTTCGGGGTGACTGTCCAGCACCGAACCGAGATACACGGCTTTTATAGTGCTTTGAGTACACATAGCTATCTCGGGATCGTAAGCCACGCCCGACTTCGATTCCAGGTCAACCATTATAAGCGATACCTTGTGTCCGTCAGCGGTGAGCTTTGCGATCTCGTCATTCACTTTTTTGACTGCGGCATCGGGGGCTTTGATATCCCCGAAGGGGGTGAGTTCGCTGCCGGCTTTTGCCGAGTTAAGAAGCTCCCTGATCTCCGGCATACCGGAAATGTAGGACTTAGCCTTTTCTGTATCGTAAGCAGGTGCGGCTTTCATAAATGCGGATTCGTCGTCAACTATTTCCGGAGTGGAAGAGCTGTCGGCATTATCGGAATCAGTATCATTCACAGACACGGCTTCGCTGTCAATTGTCTCTGGAGCCGAAGAGCTGTAAGTTTTGCCGGAAACATCGGCATTATCTTTGCTGCACCCGACCGATGAAAAGGACAGGGCAAGCAGCGCGGCGAGTAACAAAGGCTTCATCTTCATACAGTTTCTCCTTTTTACACTAATCCTTAATAGGTTCACTCACGTTTTACACAATCGCTTTCTTTATCGTCAGTATATTCTGCCCGTCCTTGTACTCGTAGGTCACATCGTCCATTGACTTCTTCACCATGAATATCCCGAGCCCGCCTTTTTTGCGTTCCTTGATCGGTATTTTCAGATTAGGGTCGGACTTTGCAAGCGGGTCGTAGGGCTTGCCGTTGTCGATAAAGCTGATGACCACCGACACAGGCTCGTCCGTCACTTCAACTCTTATCGTCGCAGCCCCTATTTCGGGGTCGTAGGCATAGCTTGAAATGTTGACGAATATCTCCTCAACGGCAACATCTATCTGCGTAATAACGCGCATACCGCAGTCAAGGGTCTCAAGCTCCGCATCAACGAACGCAAGCACCTGCGGCAGGTTTAACAGCTTTTTTTCGAGCCATAATGTATCACTCCCATTTTAATGACTTATCAAAGTGGTTTCTACTACCTTTAATTATACATCTTCACCACCAAAAAGTCAACCATATATCAACAAAAAGAAAGGAAACAACAACTATGAGCAAAATAGCTATAAATGAGCAATACTGTCAATTTGCACAAAACTTGACTATCGCAAGGCTTGTAGGGCGGGGGCTTGCCCCATATGCATTAACCTAAGTTAAAAACAACCATTTGAAGTCTGACCCCTTTTTTCGAGATTCAACATGAAATAGTTTTTTAAGTGCTAAGGTATACGGAACAATGATAGGTTTGGGAATATATAAAAACGAATCACAGATCATTCTA
>CACYSH010000253.1 GCA_902776945.1 uncultured Ruminococcus sp. | reverse complement strand
CTTAGCGGTCAGCGCCGAAAGATCGTCCTTCTGCTTTTTGCGTTTTCTCGCCTTTGCGACCATGACCGCCGCCGCAACAAGAACGCCGAACGCCGCCGCGATAAGCGAGAACGCCTGCGCCTGCTGCATATTGAAAGCTATGACAGGCTGTTCAATATCCGAGACGGTATCGGATATTTCTTCGCTCTCTGTATCTAATAAAGAATCAAGCGTACTGCCGCTTTCTGTTTCTATCCCTGCCTCCGATACACTCTCGTCTGCGCTTTCAGCTTCCTCAGCGACCTCACTGCTTTCAGCGGCTGAGGTCTCGGCGGTCTGACCGGAATAGGACGCTTCCCACGACGTATATTCCGATACTCCGGTCTGCTCATATTCTTCAACTCCCTCTGCGTATGTAGTTTCCGTGACTATCTCCGTCATAGGAACAGTGGTCACGGTCGTTTCGGCTTCCGTCAAAAGCTCCACGGTAATAGTCACCGCAGTCGTGCTCTCGGCAGCCGTTTCTTTCTCTATATTACTCGAAGTAATTTCTCTCACTTCCTTTTCCTGTGCTTTTTTGCGTTAATCTCCGCCGCTTTTTCCTCCGCAATATACTCATTTCTGAACCCCATGAACGGCGGCTCATATTCATATATCCTTTTCTGCACAGAGAAATTGAAGCGGAACATCTCCGCCCAGGATACCGCTTCCTGCGGGAGAAAGCGATTTCCGAAGATGTACAGCGGGACGCATATAGAAAGCGCAATTGCCGTACAGATACACTGTCTGAGCGTCATTCCGAAGAACAGCTTTTCGCGGTAGGTCTTGATCTCTTTAGGTATCCGTATTTCTATCATAGATGTACACCTCGTCAAAGAAATCATTGAGCTTTGCGAGCGAATGAGCCGTATATGCTATCCCGGCAACGCCCGAGAGCAAAAATATTATAAATATCATGGTTATCTCCTCACCTTCCTGATAACAAGTACCGTACCCGTTACAGCAGCCGCCACAGCTGCGGCTGCGATCATTATCTTCTTACGCATTTTGCATCACCTCCAAAAGTTTTACTTCGGCGGTGTTCAGCCGCCGAAGTAAAACTTATAGTATATGCTGAAAGCATATACGGTTATCCGCACCCTACAGCCTGCCGCGCCCATTGTCCCGACTTGGACACACCCATTGCCAAAGACAATGATACTATCGTTATACCGACCGAATCTATGCCGCCCATAAGGTCCATTACCTGTGTGAAAGCATAGAACATCAGCACCACTATAAGTCCTTGCAGGCACACCGCAGCATAGCTCTTGACAAACGATCTCGCGCTGTCATGCCAGCCCTCTGCCGCAAATGTCGCAAGCGGTATCGGGGAGACTGCCGTGTAAACGACTATCTCAAAAACTCTGCCTATCAACACAAGATTTATTACCCAGCAAGCTCCCATTAAAATGAGGAACGTAGGAAGTGTTTCAAGGTATTTCACCAAGTAATTCACGTTCATAAATCCCGCATCATCGGGCCTTGTCAGAAGCGCGTCGGTTCCATAGCCGGACAAAAAACCATATGTCCCGCTTGCCAGCCCCGACGCTATACCGTTGAAGCTCGTGAAAATTATCCCCATTAATCCGCGGGCGTTCTGAACTATCACCTTAGCTAAGATGAATTTGAAAAAGATCTTGAAGACCTGTTCGTATGATTGTATTTTCAGGAGCATAGCTTCGTTACACAACTGCATCGCAAAGAACAACGAAACCAGCACCAGCGCCACGCCCTCGACAGCCGCCAGAGCTGTGTCAATGGCGGTAATCGTAGAGCTGAACGGGGAGATCGTCAGGGCGTTCATGGCGGTATCGAACGAATTGTTGACCATACACAGCCAGTCGTACACCCAGTTCTTGACGGTATCCCACTCGATTATTGACATCTATCACCACCCCATTTCAAGACGGGCGGTGCTTACATGGTGAACATACTGTAAGCCTTTGCGACCGCGTACACGATAAATCCGCTTGCCAGGCACATCAGACCTCTCGTCTTACCGTCTGCCGAATCGTCCTTGAAGCCCAGCGCAAACTGCACCGCGCCGATAAAACCGACCACAAGACCGATACGGGCTACCCAATCGACAATGAACTCGATAACGGTATTGAAGGTACTAACGCCATCGCCGCCTCCTGTGCCTCCGCCGCCCGCGTCTGCGAAAGCGGTGATACCGAACATGGAAGTCAGCATCATCACAGCCATCATTCCGGCGGTTATCCTCCCGATCATGCGGCTGCGTTTTCTGTCACGCTGAGCCGCTGTCAGCTTCTTGCTGCTTGTAAAATCCTCGATAATGTTATTCTTTACCGAGGTGATCTTTTCAGTTAAAAACTTCAATTAACATCACTCCTACTATTTTTCAAAAATCATCGTAATAATCATCAAGATAGTTTTCATCATCTACCCCGATGAAATCACTGTCCTTTGTAAATATCGGCTCTGTTGTTACAACGGTTTCCTCACCATCGAGCTTCGCAGGCTCCGGCTTTCCATCTTCGGGCTGCTTCGGTATTTTGTTCATCATTGCCTTTGCCGCCTGCATTTCGGCAATACGGCTGTGCGGCTGTTCCGAGCCGACATCAACACTCTCCACATGACAATCAAGCTCATCATACTTTTCCATTTTTGCGGGAACTGATTCATGTTCGGGAGTATCGTCATCGACCGGCTCGGTGTGCAGGTCATCGTCATTGGACTCCGCCGCCTGATCGAACTTCACGGTATTTACGTCACCAATGAGGTAAGCGTTCTTATCGTCAAAGTCCTCCAACAGCTTGTAATTCGGGTGTCGCTCGATCTTGAACTTGTTGCAGAAAAAAGGAAATATGCCGCGAACAAAAAGTATACACTCGTTGTCCTTCATCACCTTCAATTCGTCCACTGTCATAAGCTCGCGCCCGAGTATTCCGTCGTTTTCAGATGTTGACCCCTGCCGCCCTCTCGTTCTGTTGCGGGAACGGGTATCAATGGTCTCTTTGCCAAGCGTCTTTGAAATATGCTCCAAAGTTGTAGGCTCCTGACCTCCGAGAAACAGTAAACTATCACAGTTACCCAAAACATTTTCCCAGCTGTCCTTGTACATCTTTTTCAGCTGCGAGAGGTTTTGGATAATAACGTTCGCGGATATTTCCATCGAACGCATGGTAGCCAAAAGCTCCTCAAAACGCGGTATTGTGCCGACGTTCGCAAACTCATCGAGCAGACAGCGCACATGAACAGGCAGCCGCCCGCCGTACTTGAAATTCGCTCGGTCA
>CACYSH010000252.1 GCA_902776945.1 uncultured Ruminococcus sp. | reverse complement strand
GGTCTTTCGGGTTCGTGTGCATTGATTCTGAAATTGAACAGCGTGCAGGAAATGTTCCCCGGCGTATCGTAAAGGCTCTTTCGCTCTCGGAAGTGTCGCTGATCGATGGTGCATATAAACCCTGCTACAACGGAACGCTCGTTGAAGTGCGCTCCGAGGGCGATATCATCGAGTATCGCGGCGGTATTGATGAGACTGTCGAGATAAATTCAACTTCTGACGGTGAAACAGTGGAAAATCGTTCGGAAGTTCCGGATTATTCGTACTATGATGCACTCATAAAGTATTTTGAGCTGAGGTATAATCCGTATCATGATGAAAAAGGGCGGTTCTGCTCGGGCGGCGGCTCGGGCGGAGGCAGTGTGATTGTTATCAAAAAAGGTGACAAGTCATACAAAGAGGATTCAAAAAAGTATGGTCGGAAAGTGGCTGCACTTGCACATTCTGACAAGTCTCTGTCAGATCTTGACAATGAAATTGAATCACTTAAAATTCAGATATCCGCATTAGAGGAACCCGACCGTCAGAAATACCTGTCTGCTGTTGAAAATCTCAACCAGCAGATTAAAGATACATATACCGCAAAGATGATTAAGAGAAAAAGAAACCCCGATGAGGCAGCGAAAGAAGCCAAGGAAAAGAAAAAAGCCCGTCAGAAAGCTGACAAGGAATATGAAGAAGAAAAAAAACGCAGATTGTCAGATTGGAGCGGCGCAAATGCACGGGAAATATTCGGCGATACAAGGGCTGATATACAAACGGGACACCTCGCCGAAGAAACTGACCCCGACGATCCTGTGTAGATTATTCGTACTATGATGCGCTTGTAAATTATTATGAGCTGAGAGGCAACGGGAAAAACTATATCAAGGACGATAAGGGAAAATTTGCAGGGAGCACATCGGGGAGCGGTTCGGGCGGAAGCTCGGAAAAACCTCTTGACAAATCGCCCGAAAGTGGTATAATAAACAATAAAGATAATATGCCTGTTGTTATCAGTATGCAGTTCTTCGCAAACAAAAATATCTTGAAGATGAACGATAACCAACTAAAGAAATCTATAGCATCATGGGAGGAACAAGTAAAACTACACGAGAGCAAAATAAAATCTCCCGAAATATATAGCGAAGAATGGACGAATATGACTGAACAGCATAAAAAAGGCTTAATAAACCATTGGAAACATGAGATAAAAACTCTAACAAACGATATTCAGGATGCTACGGAAGAGTTAAGAAAGCGGGGTAAATAACATGGATGATAATGAACTGTTCATAGCAGATGCAGTAGATGAAATAACAAAAAGGCGAAATGAAGCACATCAGGAAATGTTAGACGATCCCGATGACCTTTTCAAAAGCGGTCGTGCATTAGGTCTTGAAGAAGCCTATGAGATGCTGCTGACTCGTTTAGAAGTCTACGGAATCAAGATATCGTAATTGTCCAGTCAACTGAAAAACCAACAAAGCGCACGGCTTCGGTCATGCGCTTTTCTTATGCCCGAAAGGAGTTCTATACAATGGAACCGATAAAATTAAAGCCCTGCCCGTTATGCGGAAGTGAGGCGAAGGCACATATCTGCAATAGTACGAACGGTATTTATGTAGTCATTCAGTGCGAAAACTGCAAAGCAAGTGTAAAATCGCGTGTAAAGGTACCTTCTATTATGGCGAATAACTGGTCAATAGACATTGAAACATTGATGCAATCAGTCGCAAGCACCGCTATGAACTGGAATTACCGCCGTGATGTCGAGGATATTGTTCAGAAACGACTGGACGAATATACAGACCGCATAGAACGGCAGATAAACGAGACCGAGTGCAAGCGCGATGTGTTCAACCTCTGTAAAAATGCAGAGGAAAAAGCCCGTGTAAACGGCTTTGTTGATGGGCTGAACTGGCTGCTTGAAATAATCGACGACGAATATACAAGGCATAATGAGGAAGATGATTGAATGGCTGATATCAGAAACTCCCGCGCATACAAGTACGCGAAAGCCTGCGCCGCCGACACCTCGGGTAAAGTCGGGCGGTACGTAAAAAAGCAGTGCGAACAGTGGCTCGAAATCGCTGACGGAAAACGCCTGGGATATTTTATTTCCGAGAGCGAATACAGCCGCATATCAAAGCTTCTCAAAGTTATGATGCATCCCGATCTGCGCATAAATATGTATGAAGGGCTTGAAGATTATGCTATGCTTTTCATTATCGCCGTATGCTGTACGTTCAGAAACAACGGAACAAGAAAATACAGCATAGCGCTTCTCGAAATAGCCCGCAAGAACTTCAAGACATTCACTTCGGGCGTAATTTTCATAATAATGCTACTTACAGAGCCGCAGTTCGCACGGCTCTTTTCTGTTGCCCCGGATTACAAATTATCCTCGGAATTACGGCTTGCGGTGCGGAAAATAATAAAATGCTCTCCGCTGCTCGAAAAGCACTTCAAGATCACCCGTGATATGATAACCTGCAAGCTCACGGACAACGAATACACACCGCTTGCCTATTCCAATGACCGGCTTGACGGTAAGCTCGCAAACGCTTTTCTTGCGGACGAGGACGGTGCTATGGACACTTACCCCGTGGAGGCTATGACTTCTTCTCAGATAAATCTTAAAAACAAGCTCGGTATCATCATATCAACGAGGTATCCGAACGACAACAACGACTTCGATGAACGCATAAAATTCTGCAAAAGAATACTGGACGGGATTCAGGATTCGGAGAATTATTTCGCTCTTCTCTATGAGCCGGACGATGAAATAATTCCCGAATGGCCTACAAATGACAATGTTTTATTTCAGGCAAATCCTGCAATGCTCAACAAGCCGGAAATGCAGGAAAATCTCTTTGAAAAGCGTGCAATGGCACGTATTTTTGACAGTCAGAAAGAGAATTTTCTCTGTAAGCACTGCAATATTTCATACAGGGGAATCGGGTCGGAGGGATATGTACCGATAGACAAGGTGCAGAAATGCAGGACAGCGAAAAATGATGATTTCTGGTATGGAAAATATGTGTATCTCGGATTTGACCTGTCTCAGACTGAGGATAACACCGCCGTTGCTATGGCGGCATATATCGACGGAATTATTTACTGCCGTGTTATGGGATTTATTCCCGGTGACAAAATTGAGGAAAAATCCGACAGGGAAAAATTCAACTACCGACGGAGCGTGAACAACGGCGAATGTATCGCCTGCGGAGGCGACGTGGCGTTCGGGATAGACGAGAACGGCGCGCTGTGGGCGTGGGGCCGGAACGATTATTTTCAACTGGGGACGCGCGCGGTCGGGAAAAAGACAAGGGACGCCGTGCGGGTGGCCCTGCCCGAGGACGCGGTCGT
>CACYSH010000251.1 GCA_902776945.1 uncultured Ruminococcus sp. | reverse complement strand
CGCACTTGAAATACGACAGTATTCCTGCGTGCGTTCGCCTAGCACAAGAAAAAACATCCTGCGCCTAAATGCACAATTTATTTCATGGCAGTTCCTAACCCCGATCGGCACATTCGTATGATTCTTTCATTTGTTGACATAGCTTTGAAGCTGTCCGTATTTGACCATTTTTCCAAATTTTCCGACGACAGCACAGCAAGCTCCGAAACCGCTTTGCACACATCTTCGGGCAGACCCTTTGTATAGACCATGAACCGGCTCCCGCTCCCTTCGATGATACCCATAAAACGCAGAAACCATTCTGCTTTATAGAAACCGAATGTCTCATACATTCCGATAAAATCAGCCATTATCTCGTCATGCAGGAGATTGTTTGAAATGCCGTAGGTCTGTTTGGTGAAGTAATGAGTACATTCGTGAGCCAGCCGCAGCATAACAGACTTTTCACGCCAGTCATTTTCATCGTTCAGCCCAAGTTCAGCCGCCGGAACATTGCTGTATGGTTTAGCAGAAATAATGATAAAACGTGTTGTTTTGCCTGATACAAATGACGCTCCGGTTTTTTCGATTCCGTCAGGACGTATACCCTTGTGTACAATATTTGTAACGAGCTGTTCAAAATCGGCGGTATTACGCACGGATATAACGGGTATCTTTCCCGCAAAGGAATCATATATCCTTATACTAATAGTATCGGGAGAATTGAAAGCGATCGGGAGCTTGGGAATTATTTTTTGATTTATTGCCATATCAGCGCCGTAAATTTCGGAATAGCTCACTATTTTGTTCCATATCTCAAGAAATCCCGTGTCGGAGGTGCTTAGTTCTTTGGCATTCTCAAAACGGTTTCGGGTATATTCTGAAAAAATTGCCTGCTCTTCCGAGTCAAAAGCATATTTGCAGATAATGTTCTTCAGCGACATAATATCATCTCCTGAATTGAATGATTTGCTATAAATAATGTTATAACAAGGCTTTGCCTGACAACGTTCAATATCAGACCTGTCCATTAAACATTATACCGTAGTGTGGGGGCTTGTGTCAAGTGTGACCGACAAGTTCGTATTTGTGATGTGCAATTTATTTTAACGTTTGCTGTAATATCGGAAATATATATTGCTGATAACGTTGCTGTATGTGTCGGCATATCATTTTTGCAAATGCTTGCTGCCAAATGATTTGTGCGGTATTTTGCCGTTAAATATGGATAACGTTATCATCAAAACGCAGGCATTCCGATTCTGTTCACAGGTTCAATAAGCCGCAGAAACTAATTTCACAATGAAGTATCGGATATTTCATATTTCGTTAAAATAAGCTGTGATGTTGTGCGCGGCGGCTGCAAAAGGCTGATAACGTTATCCTCTTTTTTCGTTGACGTACCCTGAATTTTATGATATAAATATATTCGATGAAACAAAGCAAGCGGATAAAATAATTCTATAACATCAATAAATATCGCTTATATCTGATGAAATAAAAGGAGTAATGAACAATGAAAAAGAAAATGAACATTCTGGCGGCTGTGCTTGCCGCACTTACATTCGCTTCGTGCGCGGTAAGCGAGGCGGAAACATCTGATAACACCAACAACAGCGAGCCTGCGGCGCAAGCGTCAGACACGGCGGAGGGCGGCACCGCAGAACAGAGCAATGATTTCAAATACGGCAAGATAGACATTCCCGGCAAGGACGGCGCACTCTGCGGAGCGCCGATATACATAGCTTACGAAAACGGCTATTTTGCCGAGCAGGGCTTTGACGTAAATCTTATTTCCGCCGATTTCGAAACAAGAAAGATCGGTCTCAACAACGGCTCGATACCGATAGTAAACGGTGATTTTCAGTTCTTTCCCTCTATTGAGAACGGCATTGACGTAAAGGTAGTTGACGGACTGCACGAGGGCTGCATAAAGTTCGCGGTAAAGCCTGATTCGGATATAAAGACCGTCGATGACCTGAAAGGCAGGAAAATAGGCGTTGACGAGATAGGCGGCACTCCTCATCAGGTGGCTTCACTCTGGCTCGAAAACGCGGGCATTTCGGCTGACCCTTCTAAGGGCGAAGTGACGTTCCTGCCTTTCTCGGACGGCAACCTTGAATTTGCGGCGCTCGAAAGCGGCGAGATAGACGTTGCGGCGATGTGGGATCCGCTCGGTTCGATACACGAAAAGGCGGGCGATGTCCGCATACTCTTCGATCTCGGTACAGACCCCTATTTTGCCGACCATTTCTGCTGTTTCCTTTACGCATCGACAAAGGTGCTGAACGAGGATCCCGAAAAGGTGGCGGCTCTGCTCCGTGCTTACAGAAAGGCGCAGGAATGGCTCTATGAGAATCCCGAACAGGCGGTGGATATAATCGTCAACAAGAATTATGCTTCGATAGAGGATAAGGAGCTTGCTGTGCAGCTGATAAAGAGCTATGGTTTTCCTTCGGCTGCGGAGCATGACGAGAACTGGGATAAGCACGTTGAGGACGATGTGAAATACTTTGTGAACGGGCTTTCGCAGATAGGCTATCTTGAAACGCCGCCGGAGGAGTTTGCACAGAAGATATATCAGAAAGTAGATGTAAATGCAAAGTGAAGGCAAACTAAAAGTGAGGGCAAACCAAAAGTCTTAGGAAGGGGGTTGCTGCATTAACTATGTTAATGCCAGCAAGCTCGTGCAAGGGGATA
>CACYSH010000250.1 GCA_902776945.1 uncultured Ruminococcus sp. | reverse complement strand
TCGGAATTCAAAAAGACAGGGAAACCTGCGCTCACAATAGACCAGCACGTCGATGGGACACCTTTCTTCGGCATCGATAATTACGCATCCATGTATGAGCTTGTCGAGCACATGATAACATATCATAAGTGCCGCGTGCTCAATTATATGGGAGGCCCTGCCACACACGAAGAAAACCAGTTAAGATACCAGGCATTTGTTGACTGCATGCATGCTCATGACATTCCGGTCGACTACAATCGGGTAAGGCATTACAGGTATCTTATCGAGGACGGCATAGAGATATTTGTGAGCGGAGTTTTTTTCAAGTAAGGAAGGGCTGAATGAAGCGCAGGACGTTTATTATAATCATGGCGGCGGTGCTGCTGTTTATATGGGGACATTCGATGATACCGCAGTCACGTTCAGCGGAGGAGAGCCTCGGAATGATGATATTTTTGCAGAAAATACTCGATTTTCTGCATATCCCCATTCACCTCACCGACCATATTGTGCGAAAGCTCGCCCATATTACCGAATATGCGGGAGCAGGTCTGCTGCTCGGACTGTATTTCCTGCCGCGGGTGAACGAGGACGGCAGCATAAAAGAAAAGCTGAAAAGCGCGGCTGTGCCGTTCGGAGCAGGGCTGTTCATCGGCTTTATCGACGAGAGCGTGCAGATGTTCTCCGACCGCGGAGCGCTTGTCTCCGATGTATGGGTCGATTTTTCCGGAATAAGCATAGGAGTTATCCTGTCTGTCATAATTTTGCTGATAATAAGAAAGAACCGCTGAACTACATGACGTAGTAAATGCGGTTCTTCTGATTTATTGTCTGTCTGAATGAAAAGCCTTTACATATCTATCTTGATTATCTCATCAAATCCGAGGCTTTTGGTGCGGGAATAGATCTTATCTACCTTTTTCGGGTTCGGAACAAGGATAAGCGTTACATCAGACTCGGCTTCAAGCTCCGAAGACCTGGCTATCGCTTCGAGGACAGCGTCTTCTTTATAAAGGATAGCGGTCTTGCGGCGGGAACCTGCGAGTGTGATGTTATTCTCGGTCACTATCGAGAAAATGCGCTCAAAGCCTATCGAAAAGCCTACCGCGGGGATATTCTCGCCGGTGAAGCGTCCGATAAGTCCGTCATAGCGTCCGCCGCCCGCGACCGTGCCGCCGAATTTCTCGCTTGCGACCTCGAATACCGTTCCCGTATAGTAGCCCTGCCCGCGTACAAGCGACGGGTCGTATACTACCGAGTAATCGTCCGAGAGTCTGTTTGAAGTTTCGATTATGGTTTTCAGCGACGCTATTATCTCCTTTGCGCCGTCCGAGCAGTATTCCGACATGGCATCAAGGGTTATGCTGCCCTTTTCAAGCAGCGAGCGCAGAGCGGTTATCGCGCTTTCCGGCATCTGCTTTTCGCGAAGCTCTTCGGAAACACCGTCCGCGCCAATCTTGTCGAGCTTGTCAAATGTCACCGATACGGTATCGAGAGAATCCTCCGGGAATCCCATTGTCTTCAGTGAATCGCGAAGTATGCGGCGGTCGTTCACACGGACGGTGAACGCGCCAATGCCTATCCTGCCCAGTGCCTTTGCGGTAACGGAGATAAGCTCGATCTCCGAGCATATCGAATCGGAGCCGAGTATGTCTATATCGCACTGTACGAATTCGCGCAGTCTGCCTCTCTGCGGCCGCTCGGCGCGATAGACCTTGTCTATCTGAATGCACTTGAACGGATTCGGCAGGCTGTTGCGGTTATTCGCGTAGTATCTTGAAAGCGGGAGAGTAAGGTCGTACCGAAGTCCGAGGTCGCACAGTTCCTTCTCGTCAACGGGTGTTTTTTCAAGCGCAGACGCGAGCTTTTCGCCGCGCTTGAGTATCTTGAATATCAGATTGAGGTTGTCACCGCCGTCGCTTTTATCAAGGTTTTCCGCGCTTTCTATCGCGGGAGTGTATATCCTTGTAAAACCGCACTTCGTATATGTATCAAGTATCAGCGACATGAGTCTGTCTCTCTGTGCAGCCGCTTCCGGCAGGTATTCCTGCATTCCCTTCTGTGGTTTTATGTTCAATGTTTTTTCGTCCTTTCCGATATTGTTATTCTATTATTATATCACCCTGCGGCGGTCAAGTCAACCATGAACGGAAAAAATATTGCCTAAAGTATTCCCGCAGAGATGATTACACCCTTTAACTTATCCGGCAACGGTAAATAGTATAAATAAACTCTGTTGATATCCGGAAAAATCTGTCATAGAGTACAATTTTTGAATTACTCTGTTGACAAAACGGCAGTGATGCTGTATAATGTACAGGTAAATCATATTTTGGAAGCGTATCGAAGTGGTCATAACGGGCCTGACTCGAAATCAGGTAGCCCTCACGGGCTCGTGGGTTCGAATCCCACCGCTTCCGCCAGAACCGCCCTTATTTCAGCCGGCGGCGGAAATAAGGGCGGTTTTACAGACAGCCGTACAATACCGTGCAGGCTTCCTGTGCGGTTTGTTTTGTGTTTTACAAGAATTAACGGAGGAGAAAAGTATGAAGAAAAACAGAATAATCAGCATAGCGTGCTCTTTGCTGACAGCTCTGACAATGCTTGCGGTAAACGCTTCTGCGTACATCGAGGTCGTTTCGGGTCCGTCGTCCTATCTTGACAATAACGATTCGCAGTGGATGATAAAGCTCGGCGAAG
>CACYSH010000249.1 GCA_902776945.1 uncultured Ruminococcus sp. | reverse complement strand
GCGACTGACAAGGCTCAGTTAAAAGACGTTGAAATTGATTCCGACCTATCTCGCGTAAACGTGCATTTACCGATAAACAAAAGTTTAAGTCCGCGAACTGCCCTCCCGTGGCAACGGGGGCACAGAATATCATCTTCTACATAGAATAAACTATGATTCTATAAGAGGGTGTTTGTGTGTCAAAGCTGTATATTACAGGACGTAAGCGGCTGAACGGTGCGGTCAAGGTTCAGGGCGCGAAAAACAGCGCCTTGCCCATACTTGCGGCGACGGCGCTTTGCAAGGGCGAAAGTGTTATTTACAACTGCCCCGTGCTTTCGGATACCGAGGCGTCGCTTATGACCCTGCGCTATCTGGGATGCAGGGCGGAGCGAAGCGGAAACACTGTTATAGTCCGTAACGACGGACTGAGACGCAGCGACATCCCCGACTCGCTGATGCGCAAAACGCGCGGCTCGGTCGTGTTCCTCGGCGCGGTATTGGCGGCTGAGGGAAAAGCGAAGATCTGTCTGCCGGGCGGCTGCGATATCGGGATACGTCCCATCGACATGCACATAAAAGCGCTGAGAAAGCTCGGAGCGGTCATTAAAGAGCGGCGCGGATGTCTTGACTGCCGCGTGCCTCACGGCTTAAAGGGCTGCGAGATCGCTCTGCCGTTTCCCAGCGTCGGCGCTACCGAGGACATCATGCTCGCGGCGTGCACGGCGGACGGCACAACAACGATAACGAACGCCGCCAGAGAGCCCGAGATCGGCGACCTCGCAGATTTCCTGAACCGCTGCGGCGCGCAGATCAGCGGAGCGGGCGAGGGCACTGTGATCATCGACGGCGTGAATGAATTGAAGGGCTGCGCTCACGCGGTGATCCCCGACAGGATCGTTGCGGCCACGCTTATTTCGTGCGCCGCCGTGACGGGCGGAGATATCACGCTAAAGGGCGTTATCCACAGCCATCTAGGCGCGGTGGTTTCCGTGTTCGAGGACGCCGGCTGTGCTTTTAAAGCCGACGGGAACGAGCTGAGGATAAAGGCTCCCGAACGGCTTGAACCTATGAAGCTTATAAGAACAATGCCGTATCCCGGATTTCCGACCGACGCGCAGGCGCCTGTGCTTGCGGCGGCAGCGGTCGCCGACGGAACCACGGTGTTTATTGAAAATATATTTGAAAACCGTTACCGTCACGCCGCCGAGTTGGCGCGGATGGGAGCGGATATCCGAACCGAAGGCAAGCTCGCGGTGGTCGAGGGCGTACCGCGCTTGTACGGCGCGGCGGTCGAAGCGACCGACCTGCGCGGAGCGGCGGCGCTCGTCGCGGCGGGACTTTGCTGCGAGGGCAAAACCGAGATAAGCGGCGTGAAGTATCTTGAACGCGGCTACGAAGATTTTGAGCAAAAGCTTGCGGCGCTCGGCGCGGAGATAGTTAAGCTATAAGTAATAAGTTATAAGTAATAAGTTATAAGTTATAAGTTTGATACGTTGGATTATTTGCAGGAACCTTTCCTCAAAATCAACACTATTAATTATATATCCGAACAGGAGGACGTCTGTTGGATTCCAAGGAAAAGAAACAGCTTGCAAAGCAGCGCAAGGAAAACGCTAAGCAGGCACAGAAGTACCACAAAGAACAGGAAAAACAGAATAAAAAATCCTCTGAAAGCAGCATCAAGGCAGACGAATCCAAGGGTAAAAGCAAGATCAAGGACGCTGTGAGCAGACGTCGCGCGAAACGCCGTCTGGATAGCGACGAAAACCTCAGCCGTGAGGAGAAATTCGCCAAGGAGATCCGCAAGCAGGAAAAAGAGGTCATTTCGCGCAGCAAAAAGCCGATGACCCGCAAGCAGATACGCTTAAAAAGGATACTTATTTCCTCCGGTATCTTCGCGGCGGTGATCATCATCGGCGTTGTTCTCAGCCTTACCGTGCTGTTCAAAATAGAAAAGATCGAGGTCGAGGGCGACGTTTACTACGAGGAAGATCAGATAGTCGCTTTCAGCAACGTTGCGTCCGGACAGAATATTTTTATCAGTTCGTGGAATAGTACTCCCGAGGAGATTGTAAAAAATCTGCCGTTTATCGAGAGCGCCGCCGTTAGCGTTTCTATCCCCGACACGGTCACAATAAAGGTGACTAACGCCGTGCCGACATACGCGGTGAAGTGCCCCGAGGGTTATCTTGTAGTCAGCTCAAAGGGCAGGATACTCGACATTACCGATAAGAAGAGCGACGAGCTTATCGAGCTTAAATGCGGCGAGATAAAGCAGTCAAAAAAGGGCGAGTATCTCGATTTAGGTGATGAAAGCGCGCCGGAGGTGCTCAACAGCGTCGCAAAGAGCTTTGAGGCGAACGGCGTTGACAAGATCACCGGCTTTGACGTTACCAACCTTTCCGCTATCATTATAAACTACGACAACAGGATCGACATCAATATCGGACTGCCCGAGGATATCGATTATAAAATAAGAACGGCGTTCACCATAATCAACGAAAAGCTTGACCCCAACAAGACCGGTATGGTCGCGGGAACGCTGGATGTTTCCACCTGCAACAAGAACAAAATGTCGCGCTATAAGCCATCCGAAACGCAGCCGACTACCGTGCCGAGCACAACGGCTCCCGTGAATAACGGCGGCGCGGTCAATAACGGGGGAGGCGCTGCCGACAACGGCGGCGACGCATACTACAACGGCGGCTATACCAACGAATATTACGGCGGCGGAGCGTACGACAACGGCGGTTATACCGACGAATATTACGGCGGCGGCGCGTACGACAACGGCGGTTATACCGACGAATACTACGGCGACGGAGCGTATAATAACGGCGGTTATACCGACGAATATTACGGCGACGGAGCGTATAATAACGGCGGCGACGCATACGACAACGGCGGCGACGTCGAGTATGACTGGCAGCCGTACGAAGGCTGACGCTGAATTTTACCGAAAAAATGCAGATAAAACCATTGCTATTTTGAAAAAAGTATGGTAATATATTAGCAAAGTATGTATTTTTAGATACTATGCGGTTTTTATAATAGATTCGTAATCAATAAGGAGGAAGTTAAAATGGCTTTTGAACTGGAATTGGAAAATGAGTATATGCCTAAGATAAAGGTGATCGGTGTAGGCGGCGGCGGCGGAAACGCTGTCAACCGCATGGTTGCCATGGAAGTAAAGAATGTTGAGTTTATCGCTATCAACACCGACGAGCATGTACTGAGACTCTCAAAGGCTTCACAGAAGATTCAGATAGGCGAAAAGCTGACCCGCGGCAAGGGCGCAGGCTCAATGCCTTCTATCGGACAGAGCGCTGCCGAGGAGAGCAAAGACGAGATCGCTGCTCTGCTCAAGGACACCGATATGGTATTCGTTACCGCAGGTATGGGCGGCGGCACAGGTACCGGCGCGGCTCCCGTTGTTGCGAAGATCGCTAAGGATATGGGCATCCTCACCGTAGGCGTTGTTACAAAGCCGTTCGCGTTTGAGGGCAAGAGAAGAATGACTCAGGCTGAGCAGGGTATTGCCGAGCTTTCCGCCTGCGTAGACTCGCTTATCATCGTTCCCAACGAAAGACTCAAATATGTTTCCGATACCAGTATCACTCTGCAGAACGCGTTCGCTATCGCCGACGATGTTCTCCGTCAGGGCGTACAGAGCATTTCCGACCTGATCCTGCTTCCCGGTCTGGTAAACCTCGACTTTGCCGACGTTACCTCCGTTATGAAGGATGCCGGCTATGCTCACATGGGCATGGGCTCCGCTACAGGTAAGGATAAGGCTACGGTCGCTGCCGACAAGGCTATTTCCAGCCCGCTGCTCGAGACCTCTATCGACGGCGCAAAGGGTCTTATCATCAACATCACCGCTTCCTCCGATGTAAGCCTCGACGATATCGACGCGGCTTCCACCATGGTCAAGGATAAGGTGAGCGAGGACGCGAACATCATCTGGGGCGCCGTGATCGACGACAGAATGGAAGACGAGATGAGCGTTACCGTTATCGCGACAGGCTTCGGCACAGCGGATTCAATTCCGCTGGTTCAGCAGACCGCAGCTCCTATCGACAATGTTATCGTTGATACTCCCGAGCCCGCTCCCAAGAGAAACAGCCGCGCGGTAAAGGATACCACCGACGACGAGGACGATACCTTCTACGATATCATGTCCATCTTTAATAAATAATTTTAGTGCATAAGTAAGGCGTGCGGAGCTCCGCACGCCTTTTGTTGTGGTTTGACCTAAGCTTCCATCTGCTTGCCGAGGAACGCTGCCGCCGACTGGGCGAGCTTGGTTTCAACGGCTGAGGGCAGCTTGACGTTTTCGCCGCTGAGCAGCACCACCGTGCCCATAACGTCGCCCGAGGCAATGATGGGGTAGATGACAGCCGCGAAGTGTTCCATGCCCTCGATAGGCTGAACATTCTCGAGCGTTTCCGCCGGCCGCCGCGATAACGTGGTCGGTGTCGCATATTAGGGTCGGCATGGCGCTTATCCGCGCGATCACGTCGGCATACTGCGCCGCGAATACCGAGAGCTCGCCCACAGGCGAGTATTTTTTGAAGATGACCTCGCCGTCCGTGGCGGTGTATATCTCCAGCGGGTCGCCCTCGCGGATGCGCAGGGTGCGGCGGATCTCTTTTGGGATGACGACTCTGCCGAGGTCGTCGATCCTTCTTACGATTCCTGTAGCCTTCATATCTAAAACTCCCTTGAATTTCATGATTTAGCAAATGCTTGCAAGTATAGTGTGTGATTTGGCAAAGAGATTATACTGTATTGCCGAAAGGTGATTTTTGGAAAGATAGATTATATGAATCAAATATTTTATTGTTTTTTGAAAGGATTGCGAGAAGGAAAGCAAGTTCGGTTCTTGTTATCTGTATCGCTTTTCTATTTACACTTTTCAATAACGAACTATTGATGACAAGTATTTGTTTGCACTTTTTTGAAGTATTTGGTATCTCTTATGGCATAAGATAGCGATATTGATTGGAAAATGGCGGAGCGAAATAAAACAAGCCGGGAGATTGAGCGTCTCCCGGCTTTCTTGATATAAAAGGGTTAACAGCATTCTTTCCCTTAAAATCCACCTTATGATACGGAATATCTGGTAAGCAGATGGCAGAGAAGGCGAAAATAAAAACCGTTCCGCACGCGCTTATTCGTATCAAGGCGCAGAATAACGCGCTTGCGTATATTACCAAGTGCATTGACCGCCGTGACGGAAAAATGTTTGCAATGGAAGATTTATGCCAGCTTGACGGACGCTTGACCGAAGATAAATACAAGGGTTCTTATGAAAGGTGTGCTAAGATCATTCGCAATTGGTCATTCAAATTTTCTTCGTCAATATGTACTACTCAAGCCCCTGCCTTTCAGCAAACCTGCCTATATTTACGCAGAAATTCAGCCACGGTATCAATGTTATCTGTGACGGGTCAGTGTTTTGGATATATATGGTAATTTAGTTACTTCTGACAGCCTTAGAATATATCTATCAAATATAATTCATGAGTTTTCGAATAAGTTATTCGAATAAATTAAAAATAATTCGAATAATTGTTGACTTATTCGAAAAAATAGTTATAATAAGAG
>CACYSH010000248.1 GCA_902776945.1 uncultured Ruminococcus sp. | reverse complement strand
CCGTTACTGATACGCATTGAATACGGAAAGTATACGGATAAGCTGCCCAAAAAAGAGCGTGAACAGGCGATCTACCTGATGTGCAGAACCTTGGGTTCGAGAGCCGCCTTAAACGAAATGACCCTTGACGACAGAAACGTAGACTTCGCGTGGAATGAAATAGTCACGAACGATATCCCTAAGCTGTATATTACCGCGTCGCTTGGGTTTCACTCAAAAGACGACTTCATAAACAACGGTATCACCGCAAAATCGCTGGTAAGCACTTGGGTAGAGCCTTCGCTGAAAAATGCCGATGACGACGCGATCTATGCCGAAGCGCTGAAGACTATGGAGGAATGCCGCACCGATCTGTTTGACCCATACTTCGAGAAGCTCGGAAACTGTAAGACAGTCGAAATATCCGGCGATCATGTGATCTACTTCCATAAGCCCGACGAGTGCTGCAATATCGTTTCGGAGTTTGTTAATGGATTAGATAATTAAACTCACAGGAGATGCAAAAATGGATACTTTTCTCGGCTCACTTCGGCATATATTTGCCACGGTCAATCTAACTCATATCGTATGGTGTGCGGCTGTGCTTCTCACTATGCTGATTCTTGCGATGCTTCATCACAAGTGGAAATACGATACCAAGAAGCTTCGCTTATGGCGGGTAATGTGCCTTGTGCCGATGATAATATGCGGTGTTCACGCTTTCATTTATGTTGTCGGCAAGCCGATGTTTCTCGGCGGATTCTATGTGATGTATATTATCGCATTGCTTGCTCTGATACCTATGCTGTTTGCAAAGCGCAAGATAGGTTATAAGATAACCGCCGTACTGACGGGCATTTTGTCATGCCTTTGCGGTTTTTATTTCTGTGCGACTTCGCCCAATATTTTTAATCATACAAGGGAAAGCTATACCGAATCGTTTCATTCGCTTGTTATGGATATGGACGAACACTATATCCTGAAAGAATGGAAAGAGGTCGATTTTACGGCGCTTGAAGCAAAATATTTGCCGATGGTCGAGGAAGCCGAGAGGGAGCAGAGCGCGGGCAAGTTTGCCGATGCGGTGATGATGTTCTGCAACGAGCTTCACGACGGTCATATCGGGGTCGATGCCGATCTCGACGACGAAGATTACAAATCGATCATCACGCCCCATGATTACGGCTTTGCGACTGTTAAGCTTGACAGCGGCGAGGTAATAGCCGTATGCACCGATGATACCGCAAACGCTCTTGGTATAGAGGACGGGACGGTCATCTCAAAATGGAACGGCAAGCCCGTTTTGCAGGCAGCCGCCGAAGACGTCCCCGACCTCGGTACGCCCGTAAAAACCAACGAGGAAATGCTTGACGTGCTGAACCTCTATATTGCGGGCGGCGATACGCTTGAAGTTTCGTTTCTTGATAAAAAAGGCAAAGAGCAGACTGTTACCGTGTCCGACAAGGGCGGCATGAAAACGAATTTGACTGCTAAGGCAGCGTTCTGCGGAACAGAACTGCCGCTCGATCCTGGAAAGCTGCTGAAGGAGAATTTCAGCGCCAAAATGCTCGACGACAAGTGCGGTTATCTCAAGGTGACAGCAGAAACGATGGGCTCTACATTTCAGGATTACATGGGCTATCTCACGGGCAATCAGAAGTATGCGAGAGATTTGTTCCGCGAAAAGCTGAACGATCTGAGAGCGCAGGGTATGGAATACCTTGTCATTGACCTGCGCAATAATATGGGCGGCTTCGACGAAATAGGTCTTGCGATGTGCGATCTGCTGACGGACAAGGATTGGTACGGTCAGGGGCTCGGTAAACGCCGGGAAGGAAAGTACACCTGCGTATCCGAACACGGCATACACGGCACGGGCGAGTTTTCCGATCTTCGGGTAGTCGCGCTGACCAATTGCGAGTGTGCCAGCGCGGGCGACGGCTTGTCGCTGTATCTCTCAAAGCTGCCGAACGTAACGGTCGCGGGCATCACCGACCCTTGCGGCTGCAATCAGGAAACGGGTGGAATAAGCGCTTTGTCGGGTGGCATTGTGACGGTGTATTACCCCACAGGGCTGATACTTGACGAGAACGGCGAGCCAAACATCGACACCAAGTCCGACCGGATAAGCAGAAACCCCGTTGAGGTGCGTATTCCTCTCGACTACGACGCGGCGATGAAGATATTCCGCGACAAGGAGGACTATGAGCTTGACTGGGCGGTGAAATATGTAGAAGATAAGGCATAATTGTCAGTCCTTTATATACCCCTTGATTTCGGAGAACTGCTTTGGCGGTTCTCCTTTTCATTTTGTTGGCGTACCCCGCGGATCATTTATCCGACAGGCAAAATGAAAAAGACTTCCGCAAATCAATTACAATTGTCACCCCACATAATGACTCATGACATCTTCACAAGCACCTTTTTTCATGGTATAATAGGGTAAAATATGCAGCGAGCGGATATTTCTTCACTTTTTCTCTATCCCCACCGCAGACCATTTCGTGATCGCCGGTCATTACCACGCAATAACGCTGATTCTTCAGCATACGATATACCTCGGTGAACACCTTATCCATGTAGTCGATATAATCATCGAACGTATCCCATAAATAGGAGGTGCCGTATATCTGCTCTTTACCCTTTTCGGTGAAACCGGGAGGTGCCGTGACCACCAGATCAATGCACTTATCGTCAAAAGCTGGCAGCTTCTCTGTCGCCTCCGCGGGAATAAACTTGCTTGCGTCCAATACCATTATATTTCTACCTCCGTTATTTCATCA
>CACYSH010000247.1 GCA_902776945.1 uncultured Ruminococcus sp. | reverse complement strand
AATGCCGGGCAGCGACTTGCCGATAGCTGAAATGATAGCTTGCAGAGGTTTGAGCGAGCTTATCATTTTAAATCCTCTCAGACCTTTGAGTGAACGGAAAACTCTGAACACACGCAGTATTCTCATGGACGACAAAACCGCAAGTCCCGAAAGAACCGAGGTCAGAATGATTATGAAATCAAACCAGTTCCATGCGCTCTTGAAGTAGCCTAAAAACTTATAGGCTATCATTTTCAGCAGCATTTCGCCAATAAATATGCCGATACATATAAGGTCTATGACATTTAGAACTCCGCCGATACTTTTCTCAATAGACGGGAATGTCTGCAAGCCAAGAACTATTGAGTTTATCAAAATGACAATAAGAATGACACCTTGAAAAAGATGCCCTTCTACAAAACGCTTCAATTTTTCCATAACACGATCACTCTTTCATTTCTAATTTGTGCAAGGCACATGAGTTTTGGCTTCGTCTATGAGTTGCTGAGCATTCTCCAGAAGCAGCGGAGTTATACTATCTCCGCCCATTATTCGTGCTATCTCGTGTTTTCTTTCGTCATTTTCCAGTTTTCTTACTGATGTAACTGTTCTATCACCGACTACATTTTTCTCTATAAGTATATGGCTGTCTGCCATCACGGCGATCTGTGCAAGATGCGTTACGCAAAGCACCTGACGGTAGTTTGCGATCTGTTTCAGCTTATATCCGATCTTCTGGGCTGCCCTTCCGCTGACGCCCGTATCTATCTCGTCGAAAATAAGCGTTCCAATAGAATCCTTTTCAGCAATAACGTTTTTGAGAGCAAGCATTATTCTTGAAAGCTCACCGCCTGAGGCTATCTTAGCAAGAGGTCTCGGCTCTTCGCCAACATTTGCCGAAATAAGAAATTCGATATTGTCCATACCCTTGAGCGTTAATTTGCCCTGCTTTATGTCCACAACAAGCGTTACGTTCTGCATATTGAGAAACTCAAGCTCGCCTGTGACCTGCTTGACGAAACGCTCTGCCGCGTTTTTTCGGAACTTTGAAAGCTCAATGGCTTTCCTTGAAACTTCGGTAAGAAGCTCGGTTTTCTTCTTTTCAAGCTCTGAAAGATCCTGCTCGCTGTTTTCAAGCATTTTCAGCTCCTGCTTTGAGCTTTCAAGCATATCAAACACTTTATCAAGCGTAGGACCGTATTTTTTACATATCTTGCGAAGCTCCTCGCTTCTTTGATTGAGCCAGTCAAATCGTTTCGGGTCAACATTGAGTTTGCCGAGGATAGAATCAAGCTCCTGTGAGATATCCTGAATCTCAATTTTGGCGCTGTCAAGTCTCTCCGAAAGCGCTGCAAGCTCAGGCATTATATCACTGTAATTCTCGATATACGAGTTTGCGTTGCTGACGTTCTCAACTACGCCGTTTGTATCATCACTGCCCGAAAGCACTGAATTTGCGGCAAATATAGCCTCGGACAACGCAACAGCATTCTTTGACACATTGAGCTCTGCTTTTATCTGCTCGCCCTCATTTTCCTTGATGTTCAGACCTTCAATTTCATTTATTATATCATAAAGCTGTGAGATACGGAACTGTTTGTTCCCCGCATCAGTTTTTAGCGCATTTATCTGCTTTGCGAGCTTTTGCAGCTCGTGGAAAGATACCTGATAATCGCTGATTATCTTTTCTGCCTCAGCATATGAATCAAGTATGTCGATATGCCTGTCAGCAGAAAGCAGTATCTGATTATCGTGCTGTCCGTGGATATTGACAAGTGCCTCACCGACCTGCCGCAAAAGCGAAACATTCACAGGGCGGTTGTTTATCCTTGCGACGCTGCCGCCGTCAGAGCGAATCTCCCTTTCAAGAAACAGCTGTCCGTCTTCTATGCTCAGACCGCTTTGAGAAAGCAGCTCACCGCATTCGTTCGGGACATCTGTAAAAACGGCAGAAATAACAGCTTTGTCCGTTCCTGTACGAACAATATCCTTGGTCATTCTCTGCCCAAGGATCGCATTTATGCCATTTATAAGTATAGATTTACCTGCACCTGTCTCACCCGTAAATACGTTGAGATCGGCGGTAAAGTCAATGTTTGCCTTTTCTATGACCGCTAAGTTTTCTATATAAAGCTGCGATAACATAACCTAACCCCTGTCATTTTGAGTAGATAATTGAATTGAACTCTTTAAGTAGCCTCTGTGCATCACTCTCCGTGCGCATCAGAATAAATATCGTGTCGTCGCCTGCAAGCGTACCGACCACATTTTCTATCTCTGTGCTGTCGAGCTTGGCGCACACTGCCTGAGCCATTCCAACGTGGCATTTTACCACAACGGTATTGCCCGCATAATCAACAGCAAGCACCGAATCGCTTATGAAACCAAGTACAGGATTTCTTTCACCCTGCATACCGCTCTTTTTCAGCGATGGGATGCTGTATCTGTAACTGCCGTCTGGAGCTACTGTTTTTATCAGCGAAAGCTCTTTTATGTCACGGGAAACAGTCGCCTGTGTGACCTTGAAACCGCGCTCTGCAAGGGCTGCCTGCAAGCTTTCCTGAGTATCGATGTTCTCCTCGCTGACAAGTTTCATAATAATCTGTTGTCTTTGCGATTTCATCTTGATCCTCCTCCCGAGAGATCCTTGAGCGGCTGCATCAGCTTTTTATTGACCGACTCAAAGAAGCTGTCGCCGTGAATGTCAATGATACCGACGCTCAGCGAAGATTTTGTAATAGTAAGCACATCAGTTTCTGTCATTTGGTAAACCCTGTTTCCGTCAACGACAACGTT
>CACYSH010000246.1 GCA_902776945.1 uncultured Ruminococcus sp. | reverse complement strand
CACCATATTATTATAGTAGGCGAGACGGTAATAATCAGCGAGAACGTAATAACTGCCGAACAGATAGCAGCAGCCCTTGACGGCTCGGGCTACAAAGTGCTTTCCATACAGACCGAACCCTACGAAAAGAAGGGTCTGTTTTCACGGAAATAAGCAGACAAAACAAACGGGCGGGAACGACCAATCGGCTGTTCCCGCCCGTCTTTATATTGGTGGAGAAAGATTAGGAATTGTTTCAGAATAACTTGAACACTCCCAAATGAACAGAATGCGGTTCTGCTTCGGTAAGAGTTTGCTTGAACCGTTCTTGCCCGGGTTGATACTGCTGACCGTTGTTGCGTGAAAATCGCTCCGCTCTTTCACGCAATAAAATCGGCAATTCGCTTGTTCTTGAAAAATATTGCTGAACTATTAGCTTGTGCCTTTTTGTTTGATTTTCTTGAAATTGCCGATTTTATATTTGAACTGCTCAATTTTCTTTCTCCGTTGCGCTTGTGATAGCCCTTCACTTTTGTGGGGGAAACCCTTCTGAAGAAGGGTTATCCCCCACACCCCTTTCCTAAGACTTTTGGTTTTGTCCTCATTTGGTGTAAAATGTTCAATTTATTTTGCTGCAAATCCTTAGTGCTGTTTTATGACCTCCCACATCTCGCCCATGTTCTGCGCCGCGTTTTTCGGCATACAGCCCCTGCATTCGGCGGGGTTGCAGCCCTTGCAGCTGCCGCCGCAGGTCTTCTGCGCGGAGAATGACACCCTGCGTATCGCGCCGATGTGTTCGAGAAAACCGAGCTGTCTGTCAATGTCCGCGGGCGTTGTTCCAAGCTCCGCGGCGAGCTGTTCTATGGTGCGGGAGTTGCCGTCTTTCAATAGTTCAAGCAGTCTTTTCATGGCATCACCAGATCAGCTGCCCGATGTGGTAGGCTATGCAGGAAAGCAGCAGCGCGGTCGCGGTGTAGTAGAGCGCGATCTTCGCAGTCCACTTGACCGAGTGTATCTCCTGATAGGTCGCAGCCAGCGCCACAACGCAGGGCAGATTGAAGGTTATGGCGAAGATGAATGCGAGGGCTTCGGGGCGGGTGACGTTCGCGAGAAGCAGCTCGTTTAAGTTCGCTGCTCTTGCCGCGCCGCTCATAGCCTCGGCGAAGCCCTGCGCGTAGGAAGTGCCCGAATACAGCGCCGTGATAACGCCGACCGCGCCCTCCTTGCCGACCGATGAAGCGATGAACGCGATAAACAGCTGCCACGGAAGACCCACAAACATCGTCACGGGCTCGATAGCAGTGCCTATCTTGTAGAGCAGGCTGCTTTCGTCCGAGCCGCCGCCGTAACTGAGAAGCCAGAACACCGCGCACACCAGCAAAACGACCTTTACCACGCGGAAAAACGTGTCCTTTGTCCTGCCGAGAACGTAGCGGAAAAGTGCGCCCCACTTGGGCTTGTGATAGGGCGGCAGCTCCATGATCATGCCGCACCTGTCCTCGGTCTTGACGAGCTTCGCGCCGAACACCTTCGCCGTTATCCACATATGAAGCAGCATGACGAGCAGCAGCACAACGATTATCAGCGGTGCCGCCGCACCGAAGAACACCGTCGAGAGCATGGGGATTATCGCCCACGCCGCCCCGCAGGGAACCGCCCACGCAAGCGCTATGGTGAGCACCTTCTGCCCCCAGTTGTCGATGACTCTCGCACCCGCAGCGCCGCCCATCGTGCAGCCGAAGCTAACGAGGAACGGCATTACCGACTTACCCTGCAAACCCAGCTTGCCCATCGTGTTGTCGAAAACGTAGGAGATACGCGCCATCACGCCGACCTCTTCGAGCAAGCCGAACACGAGGGTCACGCCGAACACGAAGCCCAGCATTTTGATAACGAAACTAAGCGATTGTATACCCACGTCGCACAGAAGCCCCGTGACCAAAGCCGGACAGCCCGCACCTTCAAGCCCCGTTGCAACCGCGGTTTTGAGCATATCCACAAGCGAGCCAACGCCCATTATCGGCAGCGCGGGGATAAACGACGCGATAAGACCGAGAAGAACCGTCAGCACGACGGCGGGCTTGCCCCAGATCCTGTGGGTGTAAATTCGGTCGAGCCTGCCGAGCTTCGTCACCGACTTGCTGCCGCTGACCGCCCCTTGCAGTATCTCATCTATCCAGGCGAATTTGCACTCCCCTGCCGCGACCGCGTCCGCGCCGCCCTTTGCAAGAGTCTCAATTTTCTTTATCGTTTTATCATCAAGGGTATTTTTCAGCTTTGCCGAGACCACCTTGTCGTTTTCAAGCACCTTGACCGTAAGCCACATGGGCGTGTAGCCCGACGGCGCATTATCCGCAAGCTGTTCCTTTATTTCGGCATAGCCGCCGAGCTTTTCATATTCCTTTTCGAGAGACGAAACGTCCAAGTGTGATTTGCTTTTCAATGCTCTTTCAAGCGTTGAATAGAACTTGTCATACGCTTTCATATCCGTCGCGGAGAAGAGCATAACAGGGATACCGAGCTTTTTCTCGATAGCCGCCGCGTCAATGGTCTTGCCCTGCTCCTTCGCCACGTCCTCCATGTTCAGCACAAGAAAGCATGGCGCTTCAAGACCTGCGTAGTCGCGGGTTATGACCTCTTCATCGGAGTTCGCCGACATACTGTATGAGCCGGGCAGGTCTGCGACCGAATATGTATCGCCCTTGTAGGTGAAGGTTCCCTCCTTCTTTTCGACGGTCTTACCGGGCCAGTTGCCGACGTGCTGACGAAGCCCTGTGAGCGCGTTGAACAGTGTGGATTTGCCCGAGTTGGGCTGCCCCAATAAAGCGATAGTTGCGCTCACGATCTCACCTCCGTTACCTCGATGCCCTCGCACTCCCTGCGGTTCACGGCGATCATTGTGTCGCGTGAGAAAAGCAGCAGCGGGCGGTTCTTGTCGTTCTTGATGACGTTCACACGGCAGCCGGGTGTTAGCCCGATCGAGGTAATCCTGCCGATGAACCGCGAGTCGCCCTTCAAGCCGCTGACTACGGCTTCCGAGTTTTCCTTCAACTCTCCCAGTGTCATTATTTTACCTCCTCAAATTCCGTAAGCGTGTACGAAGTGCCGTCAAGCATAGCCGCCGCTTCCCGCCTGTTAAGCCTGCGCTTTGAGCGTATATCCGCCGTTTTGCTGCCGAGCTCGACAGCCGCACAAATGCCCTCCGCCGAGTTGAAAGCATTCTCCGCGTTCCTCACGCAGTTCCCGCAGACCATGCCCTCGATAACGGCTCTGTATCTGTACGGATAATGCGAAAGGTCACGATCTGCGGCGCGGACTTTTGCCGCAGCAGATTCATGCTCGCCGCAGCAGCTGCCGCCGTGTCTGAGCTTTCGCACTATCATCACCGCAAGAACGGCGCACACTGCCGCGATAATTACCGGCACATTCATCACACCTCATTTTTCATATAGTCTGACCTTTTTCCCAAAACTGCGCAAGAGCTGCCGAACATATATGCACGGCAGCCCTGCGATATTCTTATCAGAAGGGAAAGGTGGTAACTTGTTTACGCAAGCTGCTTACCAAGCTCGCGGCACTTAGCGAGAGCCTCATCGTCGGGAGTGTTGTTGCAGATAAGCCCCTCGCCGCCGACAATTTCCGCGCCCGCAGCCCTGACTCTATCAACCCAAAGTCGCATCCACTCGCCGTCGCCCCAGTCGTAGGAGCCGAAAAGCGCTACCTTTTTGCCGCTTATCTTGCCCTCGATACCCGCGAAAAACGGCTCGAACTCGCTGTCCTCCAGCTCCTCAGCGCCCATTGCGGGGCAGCCGAGAGCAAGGGCTTCATACTCCGCCACATCGCCGCTGAACGCCGCTACCTGCACCGCGGAAACGCCCGCGCCCTCCGCAACGGCGTTCGCCATAGCTTCGGTGTTGCCCGTTCCGCTCCAATAAATAACTGCTGTTTTCATTTTATCTTACCTCCAAATAATTATTGACAAATGTTACATAACGCCTTTCCTCTTGCCAGCTCGCCGCAGAGCCGTCTCCTGCACTGCTCGTAGCACTCAAAAAGCGCCTTCGCCCGCTCCACATCGCCGTAGACCTTCCACACGCCGCAGTATTTGCACCGCTGTCCGCAGTTGCTGATAAAACCTTTCACGTCCTCCAGCGGGTAGCCTAAGAATATGCCTATCTCGTGGGGAAAATTGCTCTCCGCAAGGCGTTCGCACAGGCGGTCAAGGCTGCGTTCGGTGTCATAGTTTCGTGAATACCCGTACTGCGTGAGGAAGTCCCTTACCCCCTCTTTTGCAAGGGCTTCCTCAAGCAGGCGGACGTTGTACACGAAAAGCAATTTGCGCTCTGCACAGCGGCTGACAGTGCGTACACACACCTCATCACCGTAGCGCTTCGACTCGATAAGCGCCGCACACCCCGCAAGATCATACTCGCTGACGGAAAGCGCCAGCAGACTTCCGCATTTCACGCCCATAAGCGTGGGCGCGGCGTGGAAGGCGAGAGCTTTTTCAAAGCGTTTTACATCTTCTGCTGACATGGCGGCACCTCTTTTTATATGAGTTAGTTAAAGCTAACCAATCGTTTTGAAATATCGGTTAGTTTATCCTAACCGCAAATATATAATACCACAAGCCGAACGGTTTGTCAACCGTGTTTCCGACCAAATGCTTGAAATTTACAAAAATTTAATATTTAGAAAGCTCTTGACAAACAAAACAAGCTGTGCTATAATACTTTTGCGACTATTTTCATGATTTTAGTCGCTATAAATCGAAATGCAGTATGCAAAGGAGGATATATGTCACCAAAACTATTTTCTATCGCGGAAAAGGAGCAGCTTCGGGAGAAAATGTTTCTTTCGGGGCTGGAGCTGCTGAAAGAGTACGGCATGACGCATATGTCGGTGGAGAAGATAGCCGCCGCCGCGGGTATCGGCAAAAGCACGTTCTACAACTTCTTCATGTCGAAGGAGGACTTCGTGATACAGCTCATTGAGTTCAACCGCAGCCGTTTCTGGCAGGTCGTTTCGGATATGCTGGGCGGGCGCGAAAGACTGACGATTTCCGAAAGCAAGCAGGTGCTTACAATGATAATCAACAGCAAGGACAGCGTTTACCAGTACCTTACGCCCGAGGACGAGAAAAAGCTCGCCACCGCAAGCCCCGATGATTCCGTGCCAAACATCGAAGAGGAAATTGACACGCTGAAAAGGCTGTTTGGGTACTTTGATGACGTGCGCGAGGACGTTGACTTCGGCGTTGTGTCGAACCTGCTTAAAATACTGGCGCTGACCGCCGAAAACAAGACGATTCTCCATGAAAGCGCGTATGATCGCACACAGGAAAAGCTGTTCGGGCTGCTGTTCGGCTGCATTTTTGAGGAGGGTCAATATGGTGCGCCAGTTCGGTGCAGTCAATATAGTGGGGTGAAACTCCCGACCCGATAAACCATAGCAAGGAGTCGGTATCCAGCCTTGGACACAGAGCCGTGA
>CACYSH010000245.1 GCA_902776945.1 uncultured Ruminococcus sp. | reverse complement strand
GGAGCTGATTTTTTCCATCTGGATACTTTCCGAAATGCCATGCTCAGTCTTGATGAGGGCAGTGCCGAATATGCGGTGCTTCCGATCGAGAATTCAACTGCAGGCATTGTAAGCGAGATATACGACCTGCTTGAGCGTTATTTCAAGGAAGCCTATGAAGTCAGCAGAACTGATCTCTTTGACGTTTTCGGTCATATTACCTACTGCCTGCGATACATGAAGCAGAGGAACGGCATAAATGCCGATATAAGCCGATATGACGATGTTATCGCGGATATCTTCCGTGATCTTGCACAAAACGGCAGGGGCATAGAGATAAATACTTCGGGACTGAGACAGGGCTTCGGTGACTGCTTCCCGAACCTTAAATATGTAAAGCTTTTCCGCGATATGGGCGGCGAGATAGTCACAATAGGCTCGGACTCCCATACAGTCGAGGATATAGCCGCCAACTGTGCTGACGGAATAGAGATAGCGCGAGCGGCAGGCTTCACAAAGCTTGCGTACTTCAAAAAGAGAAAGCCTTATTTCATTGACATAACATAACGGGGGATATATTATGAAAGCAAAAAGAATATTATTGCTGAGTCTGGCACTTATTACTGCGGCATCTTCATTCGGCTGCGGCAAAGAGAGCGTTAAGTCCGAGGAAAAGTCATCAAAGACTGAGACAACTGCGGAAGCGACAGAAGAAGCAGAAGAAGAGACTACGAAAAAAGACAAAAAGGACAGCAAAGGCGGAGATGTTCTTGACGAGATGTCATTAGGTATGCTTGGCTATGTTGAAAAGAGCAAGCAGACTTCCGCAAATGTCAATGCTTCTTCGATCTATAAATCCATTATGACTGTTCTGACAGATGAAGAAAGCAAATTCAGCGGCAATATCATATATGCCAAGGCAGGTGAGGGAGATTTCGGAGAAAAGCTCAGCGAGTATTATTCTCCGCTCAATGAGCTCGAATATGTGGCTATTATTGACGACTACGGTCAGCCTAAGGCAGTTATGTGCTGCGAAGGCACTTCCCGGAAGGATAAAGTCGGAGTTTACGGCGATGTCGAGGACGCTGACGATATCAGAGATATGAAGTGGAAGAAAGTTCTTGAAAAATTCGGCTTGGAGTACGGCGAATATACCGATATAAAGCTTGAAAAGGTCGATAATTCCTACACAGGCAGCAATTACAACACTACACGCGAAGAGCCGCAGGGAATAGACTTTGATGATATTGATGCAGTGGAGTCCTGCGATCTTGCTGCGGCTATCGCGTGGGAGTACAACCGCGGAGAAAATGATATCCCCGTATATCTCTACGGCAAATGGAGCAAGGATACTCCTTTAACAGCTTTGGCAGAGGAATGGGTGGACTTTGATATACCTAAGCACGGCGATATAGAGTATGTTATGGAATACAACGGCTTCAGCGTAACAAAGGTCTATTGCTGGGACACCGAACGCGACAGGAAATATGTGGGCGATGCAGATATGGGATACGGCTATACGAACTTTGTCGGCAAGACATGGGACGACGTACTTGATTACTACGGCTATAAGCAGGGCGAATACGTTGAGTATTGATAGTCCTGAGAACTAAGAGCTAAGAGCTAAGAACTAAGTAGGGGGGCGAACAGTGTTCGCCCGTGTCCCCCTTACGATGCAAATAACATTATCGTTGTGTAGGGAACGCCGCCCTCGGCGTTCCGCAAATTACTATGCAAACAGCATGAACGCACTGTAGGGGCGCCCTTTGGGCGTCCGTAAGGTATGATCAGATTACAACGGGCCGCCATAGGCAGCCCCTACACATGGCTAAAGGCTGAGCTTTATTATTAATGAAAGGAACTGATATTATGAAAGACATTGTAAAAATATTACAGCAGAATGCACGTATTTCCAATGCGGCATTGGGTGAGATGCTGGGTATATCCGCGGAAGCAGCCGCAGCAGAGATAGAAAAGCTTGAAAAGAGCGGAGTCATCAAGGGCTACAGCGTTATCGTTGACGACGACCTCTACGACAAGTCAACTGTTTATGCAACTATCGAGCTTAAAGTTACACCACAGCGCGACTGCGGATTTGACGACATTGCAAAGACTATCATGATGTACGACGAGGTGGAGAGCGTCAGCCTTATGTCATCGGGTGCTTATGACCTTGCTGTTGAGGTAAAGGGTATGCGGACGCCGACAGGTCAGATCCAGCTAACTGAAAAAGAGTTTAAAATGGCGCAGTATCTGTCAGCACGATTCTACTTGTATGTTGTCACCGATTTCGCACACACCCCGAAACCTCGCGTGATAGAGAATCCACTTGATGCGGGAATCGCATTTGAGGAACGCGCTATCAAATCTGAACAACGAATTTGGGTCGCACAAATTGCAGCCTAGGAGACAAGCATGAAGCAATCATATTTTGTAAATGTCACAGAAACATACACCGCTCGTATTGCGGTGCGGGCAAGTTCGCTCGAAGAGGCCGAGGAAATTGCCGACGAACTTGTTGGCGGCGGGAAAGTGAACGTCGTCAATCTTGTTTTGGCTGAAGAGCCATATACTGATTATTCAAAGACATGTGAGGCTTTTGAGATGTGAACGCTAATGCGTTTCCAGTTTACCGTCAAACACATTCGACTTATCAGTGGACGCAATTCGCTAGACTATTCTTTCGACATCGAGAATGTTCATACCGAAGACCCCGACAAGTTAGGAGAAATGATTCTGGGGATTTGGAATGCACGCATCACTGATGTGAGAAAGAAATTTGCCACAACGCGAACCGTTGTGCTAATCAAGGGTGAGGACCTCTCAACGGTTTCCGTTTTTGAAGAGGAGGCCCTAAAGTTCCTGCCAGAAGAATATGAGTGGGAATGGAATCAAAAGGGAAATCTTGAGGGCTATCTTAAGGATACC
>CACYSH010000244.1 GCA_902776945.1 uncultured Ruminococcus sp. | reverse complement strand
TCGGATATTATAACTGCTATGAATATCACAGGTGACAGGGAAAAGCTCACAAAGGAGCAGGCGGTGGAAAAATACACGCCTTTTGTGATATTCCATGAGGGTGAACGTCCCGGAGAAGAACCCGACGAACCCGAACAGGCAGAAGAATTATCTCCATTTTATGTTGATAAGGAGACCGAACAGGAGCTTGAAAAAGCCTTTGAAGAAGTTGCCGGGAAAACACAGGCGGCACAGCAGGAGAGAGTTGAAAATCTAACGCCGACGGTCGCCGCAGAAGTTATGGACCGTGCTGCGAACAGCGTGGAAATGCAGAATGCCGTAAGTAATTCCGATAGTGAGAATCAGAGAACCGAAGCTGTAAAACAGTTCGACAAGGCTCTCACGGAAATTATTACGGAAAACATTGCGAATGACGATGATGATCTGACGGTCGAAATCAACAAGCTTGAAACGCTGCGGACGGCAAATTCTATTATCGGACACGGCGAGGAATACGCAGAGGACATTATATCCAAAGCAGGCGAAATCGCGGCACAGAAAGAGGATATTACAGCCGAGAACAAACCGCTTATAGCGCACAAGGTAGGCAGTTTTTACGAATTTTACGACAAGGATTCGGAGATAATTTCAAAAACGCTGAATATCAACAGTATGCCAAAGCAGGGACACATGATGTCGGGTTTCCCCGATTATATGAAGCAGTCCTACACGGATAAGCTCGCGGCGGCTGGATATTCGGTGATTTTTGAAGAACCGATGGACAGAGCGATGCGCCTGATAAACGAGTTTTGCGAAAGAGAGACATTAAGTCCCGCCAATTTTTCAAATCCCGATCATGTAGACATTGCTTACACTACTGACGAGGATACGGGGCTTGATATACAAGTCTATGCCGATCTCGAAGCGTTCAGGCTTGTTACCGAGTACGACGGCAAGTTAGTCGCAGAGGAACTGTTCAATTCGATTGAGGATATGTGCGGAGCGCTCGAAAGCCTTGATTTTGATGAGCTGACTTCAACGGCGGAGTATCAGGAAGAAATACAGTCTATTCTTGCAGATAAACAGGCTGAAAGAGCGATAGACATAAATGAAGCCCTCGCAGACACGTTTGTAAAGTCCGATGAAAAGGAAGAGCTTCAAAATGAGCTTGAACAATTAAAAAATAGCAAACCGTTTTGGGAGGAGCCGGACGATAACGGCGAGCAGCTGTCCATGTTCGGCGAAACAAAACCCGATTCCCAAAAAGAAAACGAGCGCACAACTTCGTCTCAAATTGAGACGAAGTTGCCCGAGGATGTTAGACCCGAAACTGCGGTATCAGAAAATGAAAACAGTGTTGATAAAGGCAGCGCCCAAGCTGATGCGCAGGAAAGCGCAGATAAAGCTGATACAGAGAAAGCCGACAGTTTTATCATCACCGATGAAAAGCTCGGCGCAGGCAGCGCAAGGGAGAAATTCAAAGCGAACATTGAAGCCATAAAAACGCTGAAACAGGTCGAATCCGATAACAGGACTGCAACTGCCGAAGAAAAAGAAAAAATGTCGAAGTACGTTGGTTGGGGCGGAGTGCAGGAAGCCTTTGACCCGGACAATAAATCATGGGAAAACGAATACGCGGAGCTGAAAGGTCTTCTGACCGACGATGAATACAGAGCTGCGAGAGCGACCGTCAATGACGCATTCTACACTTCCCCTGTAATTATTGACGGAATTTATCAGGCTTTGGAGCAGTTCGGATTTGAAGGCGGAAACGTTCTTGAACCGTCCTGCGGTGTCGGAAACTTTTTCGGACGTATGCCGGAGGAAATAAGAGCGAACAGCGAGCTTTACGGCGTGGAGATAGACAGCATATCGGGCAGGATTGCGCAGGCGCTATATCCCGAAGCGGATATTGCCGTCCGCGGTTTTGAAAAGAATTCTTTTCAGAACGGCAGTTTTGACGTAGCTGTCGGAAATGTGCCGTTTGGCGAACTTGGTTTTACCGACAGACAGCACGGAACACATCAGCTGCATGATTACTTTTTCGCCGAAGGACTTGATAAAGTTAAGGAGGGCGGCATAGTGGCTTTTGTAACTTCATCGGGAACGCTTGACAAGAAGGACGAAGGCGTAAGAATGATGCTTGCCGACAAAGCGGACTTTATCGGCGCAGTACGTTTGCCGGGCGGTAAAAACGGCGCGTTCAGGGAGAACGCGGGAACAGAAGTCACGTCGGATATTATCTTTCTGCAAAAGCACGAAAGCCGAGGAATTTCCGAAATGAGCTATATTCCCGATTGGGTACATATCGGCGAAACTGCTGACGGACTGCCGATAAACAAGTATTATGAGCAACACCCTGATATGGTCTTGGGCGATGTTGTGGAAGACAGCAATCCGTTTTCGAGCGGCGTTCAGGTCATAGCGAAAGCGGGAGCAAGTCTTAAAGAACAGCTAAAAGAAGCAATCGGAAAGCTCAAAGCGGCAATGAGCCATGAGCCTGCGCGTGATGTTTATGCCGCAGCGAGAGAGGAAAACCGCAATGTAAAGATTCCCGATAATCTGCCCGATTCAAGTTATTTTGAGGATAAGGGAAAGTTATACATCACTCAAAGATCGTTTTCGGGCGAGGTCATGCCTGAAAAAGCAAATATTCCGAAAAATGCCGAGGGAAAAGTCAAAGATTACATCAGGCTCCGCGATACCATGCGTGAGCTGATAGACGCGATGACTTACGACCACCCCGATGAAACGATAAAAGCATTGCAGGCGGAGCTGACGCGGCATTATGACAGTTTCACTCAAAAGCACGGAATATTGCATGACAGAAACAATGCCAAGATATTGAAAGCGGACGGCTCGTACAATCTCGTAAGGTGTTAGTCCCAAAGTGGGTAGATGACAAAAATCAAATCTCTAACAATCCGTAATTTCGTACAGATGCGCTGGTGTACGAACCGTCAGGCTGAAG
>CACYSH010000243.1 GCA_902776945.1 uncultured Ruminococcus sp. | reverse complement strand
ATATTTGCAGGTGAACTGTAATAAATGAGGATACAGGCTGTGCCTGCCGCTTAAAGTATACTATATATAATGAGGGAGATGTGAGCCGTTCACATCTCCCTCATTATATAACAAAAACAAAGTATTGTCTTTCACGAGATAAACATTCGATGTATTTTCAGTTTCTTTGATTTCAAAGCCGAGTACATCTCTGTAAAACCGAATCATTTTAGCCATATCCTCAACAAGCAATCCAAAACCGTCTAATCTCATAAGCTACCTCCATAAATTCCGATTTATTTTATTTTATTTCTAAGAATAAGAAATGTTAACCACAAAATGAAAGCATAATGCAGTTTGCCCGATCGGGTCAGAACCAGTGATTATCCTCGGCGTGATACTCACCGATCTTTCCGTCAGGGCTGACGTATCTTATGAAGAAAGGACTTTTATCGTTGGGATCGTGTATCATATACGCCGTACCCTCGTCTTCAAGCCAAAGATCGCACAGGAGATCATCTCCGTAGGCTTCGGAGGATTCCGCGGAAATATCAAGCCCGTTTTCCGAGGCGGCGAGCGCAAAGTCTCCGCTTGCTATGATCTCGTCCCAGGTCGGCTGCTCGGGAGGGTCTTCGTCGGGGCAGTCGTCGTATCCATCGGGACAGAGCATATCCCACACTTCCCCATACATTTCATGGGCGAACCTTGCTTCATCACTGTAATACTCATCAAATATCTTTTCTCCGGCTTCCTTGGCGTTCAGTCCCTTCCAGCGGTTCTCTGTTACCGCCACAGAGAAAGGTACAACATAGTTTTCGGCGCTTGTCAGCAATGCTGCGCAGTCATCAAAGTGGCAGGCATAGTCGCCATTGATAACGATAACGTCTACGTTCGTGTATATGCCGGCTTTGTTACGATTACAGTACCCGTTCGGGCTGTATTTTATGATGTAAACGGTATCCTCCGAGGGTGTCAGAACGAACTTTTCGGGCTGTGAGAAAAACTCGCTGTCGTCTATGCTCCTGTACTTATACATAAGGTGGTTGAAACAGCTGTTGATTTGAACCGGGTTGTCCCAGGTCGCCATGCCGGCTGCTTTTTTTATCAGCTTTTCACATTCGGCGTATATATCATCATAATCATATTGAGGCGTAACGTCTTCGTCGAGATACTCGTCATCATATTTTGCAATAGTACGGAATAACTCGCCTCCGAGAAGATCGTCCATATATTGGGCAACATCGCCGCCGTATATCCAGGCTTTCGGATCATAATTTTCGCGGTCTGAGAACCCGTCTGCCCAGTATTTTACGAACTCCTCACTTCGCAATATACGGTCATAGCCTAACATTTCGAAGAAGCCTTGTTTGTCGCGCTTCGCTATCAGGTTGTACTGCTTGATCGCAAGCTCCGCAGAGTAATAAAGTATTTCTTTGTCCGCTTCGATCTCATTATTCGGATTGAGTATAACGCAGTTGCTGTCGTTTATATACTCGCCTTTGTAGCCCTCGATATTCTTGACATATTCATATAGGTCATCCTCCTCGTCGCTGTCATATTCGGAGCATTTGGAAGCAAAAGTTTCTTCCCCGCTTGTGAGCGTTTCGGTGCTTCTGCTTTCGTCCGTCTCGCTTTGGGCTTCGCTGACGGAGCTTTCCGAAACAGAAGATACATCGTCAGCGGTGTTATTTGCAGCTGATTTTTCTTCCTCATCGATACTTCCGCAGCCGGAAGCGAGGAGAATTATTGCTGCGGCGGTCATGGCTATCGTTTTTTTCATTATCGGGTCTGCCTTTCTTTATAATGCTCTTTTTGTCAAGAGTTTCAGATCATTTTGCAAATTACCATGTGGAGTGTAGTTATGTTTTTATTCTATAAATGAGCAGTGCAGTCAATATGCACAAATTCAGACTATCGCAAGGCTTGTAGGGCGGGAGCTTGCCCCCGCCGCCCTCATGAAAAGGCTTTATCTAACAATAGTTATCTATGCAATTTAACCAAAGACGCTCATTTATAGTTCAAAGGTGTTTTCCTGAGCGCCAAGTCCTCTGACTATCGCAGGCAGGAATATCAGCCCCGCCGCCGTGACGATAAGGCTGTTGATCGCGGTGAGCATGAAGCCCGAAGTAAGCGTTTGCCGCGCTCTGTCGCTGTCCTTCGCACCGAGACACCTTGCTATAAGCGAGGAAGCGCCCGTACCGACCATGTTCGATATTGCGACCATGACCATCATCACGGGATAAGCAAGGTTCACCGCCGCAAGCTGGTAATCGTCGCGGGTGAGCCCGATGAAGTAGGTGTCCACTAAATTATACAGCACCATGATGAACATTCCCGCGATAAGCGGCACGCCCATTTTGACGACTGCCTTCGCAGGCTTTTCTTCGCTCAGGGTATATATTCTTTTATCTGTGTTTTTCTGTGACATATCATATATTCGCCTCGTTATTTACTGTCTCGGTATTCATATCCTGCTTAGTATCGTCGCTGAGTCCGTAGCCTGCATGGTCGAGGAATATCACGCAGTTGTCCTTTTCGACATCGGCAGTCATCATTCGCCAGCCGATACTCATTTCGCCGTCGCCCCAGCCTGCCAGCGCAACGATAGTGTGCCTGCCGTTTTCGCTGCCGCAGGAATAAAGGTTGAGTGAATGATCGCCGACCGAAACAGGATTATAATATCCCGTCTCTTGCAGCTGCTTTTCGATCTTCGTCAGCTTGATGTGATAGACGATAGAAGTCACAGTCAGCGTGACTGCAAGCAGTATTATCAGCACCAAAAGAATGATGCCGATTACCTTTCCGATTTTTTGAGAGCTTTCATTTTGTAAGCCTTCTTTCTGCGTTATCCCCGAAACGTCACGCCCTTGAAGGGCGACAGCCCGTCTGCGGGCGTGCGCCTTGATAAAATCCGCCTCTGCACGGATCTATTGCGGCATTTGGAATAGAGGGCAGTATATCTTCAAGGATATATTGATAACGCTCGGTCTTTCGCCAAGGAATGCCATCTAAAATTTCTATCCTGCGGAAGTCGTCATAAATGCTTTCAAGTTCGGTTGGCGATATATCTCTTTTTGTAATTATCATAGCTTTTTCTCCATGAAAAGAATATATAATTATTATACCATACGGCTAACCAATAGTCAATCAATAAAATATCGGGTTTCTCACTGATATTATACTGCCCTCTGTTCCAAATGCCACAATCACGCCCTTGAAGGGCGACAGCCCGTCTGCGGGCGTGCGCCTTGATAAAATCCGCCTCTGCACGGATCTATTGCGGCATTTGGAATAGAGGGCAGTATAACTTCCGTAGTATCTTCCTGCTCTGAAAGGAAAAAACAGTGCATACTGTAAATCTTTTGAAGCAGGAAACACTATAAAAAGAGTGCTGAGAGTCAATCAGGCTCCCGTCGGAAAAACGCCACGCTCGACCATTGTATCCTAACCTCCAAAAACCTGAGTGAACCTTCATGGACAACTCCGGCAGGCGAACAGGTGCAGTAGTACAGCTTCAAGCATTGCGTTGTACTCACCGGATATGACAATATACTCACATCTGTTCCAACCTCACTCTTATATCCGCAATAAATCAAGCAGATATTCGTTGTGATATTTTACAAAGTTTCATGTGTTAATTTGTTATTTTTCACAAAAATAACTATAATTTATCATAATTCACAATAATTGATTGAAAACTTTGTTAGATATGACAACTCTAATACAGTGGATTTGTTGCGCCTTTTATGCTATAATGTATGATAAGCTGAAGCTACACAAGCAGATCGACATCAAAAACGACGCACGCGCAATATTTCTTTTCACAAGAACACTGACGGAGTATCTTGATGCCTCAAAGCGCATATACTCACATCTGTTTCAAGCTCGCCCTTAGATTTGTGCAGAAATAAAATTTATCAAGGCGAACGCAGAGAAATTTGATTTATGTGCGGATAAAAGGCATACGGCATGGAAACAACGCGTGATTTCTTTTACAAGGTATTTTTCGGCTGTCATAATGAGCAGACCGATGTAAATATGAACTATAAATGAGCATTGCCGTCAATTTGCACAAAACAGGAATATCAGAAGGCTTGTAGGGCGGGGGCTTGCCTCCGCCGTTCTTATCGCAAGGCTTTATCTGACAATGATTATTTATGCGATTTGATGAAAAGCGCTCATTTATAGTATGAAATAAAAATAATAAAAATAAGGAGAGAAAACTATGATCGGTAAAAAAATCTTTTCAATTCTCACCGCTGCGGCGATCGTCTGCGGAGGAGTCGACTGTGTATCTGCGCAGGCAGATGAAAACAGCATAAGCGCTCATGAGATCGTTGCGGGCATGACGCTCGAACAGAAGATCACGCAGATGATAATGCTCCAATTCCGTTACTGGAGCGACGACGGAGGCGAGAAGGCAGACCTTACCTCGCTCAATCAGCCCGTCGCCGACCTGCTCGAAAAATACAGTCTGGGCGGCGTTATCCTTTACGCCGAAAATGTCAAGGGTACCGAGCAGACAGCCCGCCTTACAAGCGAGCTTCAGGCTGCGGCTGCAAAGAACGAATGCAAGATACCGCTTTTCATAGCGGCAGATCAGGAGGGCGGCACTATTATCCGCCTCGGAACGGGTACAAATACCTGCGGAAACATGGCTCTCGGTGCGACATTCGATGCAAACTGCGCTTACGAAAACGCGGATATAATCGGCTCGGAGCTTGCGGCTGTGGGCATAAACGTCGATTTCGCGCCCGATATGGATGTGAACAGTAACCCGAAGAACCCGATAATCAATGTTCGCTCTTTCTCTTCCGATCCCACGATCGTCAGCGAAATGGGCAAGGCTTACATAAGCGGCATGAAGAACAACAACATCATCGGCTCGGCAAAGCATTTCCCCGGTCACGGCGATACCGATGTTGACAGCCACACGGGTCTGCCGCTCATCGACAAGAGCTATGAGGAGCTGAAAAAATGCGATCTTATTCCTTTCCAGGCGGCTGCCGACGCGGGCGTTGACATGATAATGACCACGCATATTCAGTTCCCGCAGATAGAGACAGGCACATACACCTCGATAAGCACGGGCGAAGAGGTATATCTTCCCGCAACGCTTTCAAAAACTATCCTTACCGATATTCTGCGCGGCGACATGGGCTACGACGGCGTTATCATCACCGACGGTATGATCATGAGTTCGCTTACCGAGAATTTCGATATTTACGATACCGCGGAGCTGTCAATAAACGCGGGCGCGGATATACTGCTTGTTCCTATGGATACCTACTCAACTGAAACGATCGAAGCCTTTGATACCTATGTTGACATCATTGAGGAGAAGGTCGAGTCAGGCAAGATCAGCGAAGACAGGATAAACGAATCTGCCGAGAGGATAATCGATCTCAAGCTGAAACGCGGGCTTTTCAATTATGACTACGAGAATGAGGACGTTGAAGCAAAGGTCGCAAACGCCCTTGCAACTGTCGGCTCCTACGATCACCACGAAAGAGAGCTTGCCGTGACCAACAAGGCTATAACGCTTATTAAAAACGAGGGTGACGTGCTGCCGCTCGCTCTCAACGAGGACGAAAAAATTCTGTTTTTCTACGCGAACGGCAATGCAGACAAATCCTTCAATTTCGCTTTTGACAGGCTTAAAAAGGACGGCTTTGTTCCCGATGGCGCGTCGGTCGATGCCTATTTCTATCCCGAAAAGCCCGCGGAGGATTACGAGGAGGCGTTAGAG
>CACYSH010000242.1 GCA_902776945.1 uncultured Ruminococcus sp. | reverse complement strand
GTTGAGATTTATATTTTGCTCCGTTGTATCAGTACAATGGAGGCTAATATGAATAATCATAAGACGAATAACGAGTTTAACATCCCGTACAAACCGATCGCATACTGCCTGTACCGTGTTTCGACGGCGGGGCAGGTCGATAAAGTGAAGAACGACATCCCGATGCAGAAGGAAGAGTGCCGCGAATTTGCAGCAAGACAGGGCTGGATCATCGGTAAGGAGTTTCTCGAAAAGGGAGTATCCGGATTTAAGGTGTCGGCTGAGAAGCGTGACGCAATCCAAGACCTGAAAGCTGCGGCAGTCCGCGGGGAGTTCCAGATATTGCTTGTATTCATGTTCGACCGTATAGGTCGTATCGACGACGAAACGCCGTTCATTGTTGAATGGTTCGTCAAGCATGGTATTCAAGTATGGAGTACTCAGGAGGGCGAGCAGAAGTTTGAAACTCACGTTGACAAACTTCTGAATTATATCCGTTTCTGGCAGGCCTCCGGCGAAAGTGAAAAGACGTCGATAAGAATTAAGACGCGGCTTCATCAGCTTTCTGCCGAGGGAATCTACACGGGCGGTCCCGTACCTTTCGGATATTGCACCGTCAATAACGGTCGCCTTAACAAGAAGGGCAGGGAAGTACTCGATCTCGCCGTGGAACCGCGTGAAGCAGAGTGGGTGAAAAAGCTATATGAAAAAACTGTCGATGACGGCATGGGGTCATACCAATTGGCGGAGCTGCTGAATAACAGCGGTATGCGTACCCACACGGGCGCGAAGTTTCAGGCGGGAACAGTTCTACGCATACTTCGTAATAAAATGAACCTCGGATATGCCCGCAACAGCAACATGGAACTGCCGTACCTCGAACATCTGCAGATAATCGACGAGATAACTTTTGACCGAGCCCAGTTTATCCTTGATCAGAGGTCGAAGGTTGACAATGAAAAAAGGACGATTGCGAGACAGTCCAAAAGTAAGAATATGTTGTCGGGAATCATGTTCTGCGGCCATTGCGGACATAGGCTAACATCCTTGGTTTACCATGAAAAGTATATCCGCAGAGACGGATCGGTTTACGATCGTAAGCAGCTCAAATATCTGTGCTATCATAAGAGCCGCGGACTTTGTAAGTGCGACGGGCAAAGCACGTATGTTGCCGAGCGCGTGGATAATTCGATAATCGCATATATGCACAAAATTTTTCAGAACATTAAGAACTCGCCTGACGAAGCCGAGCTTAAAAAGAGCATTGAGAGGTCGGCCGCAGAAAGCAAAGCCGCACAGGACTTGTTAAATCTCGAACTGCAAAAAAACTCCGATCAGCTTATTACGCTGCACGATCAGGTAAGTGCAACATTGAACGGCGACGGAGTTTATACTACTGAGCAGCTCAGTACGGCGATAAGAACTGTCGAAGCTCGTATCTATTCTATCAGAGATAAGATAGAAGAATTACAAAGCGAGGTCGATTATAAGCGTGTATCTCTTGACCAGATGAAGCCAATGTTTGATCAGCTTATTTTATGGGCGCAGGCTTTCGACAGCAGCAGTATCGCGCAGAAGAAAATGATAATCTCGCACATGCTCAGCAGCATTAAGCTTTATAAAGATTACAAGATCGTGATCGAGCTTAATGAAGATTATAAATATCTGTGCGAAAATTGGGACAATTTAGCTGCGGAGACCACAATTTACGCTTGAATGCCACAAGCTGCAAACCCGTACTACAAAAGGAATTTTAGCGTTCTGAGTTCGGACGCTATCAAAAAAATAAGGGGCTTTGATGTAAAGCCCTTCGAAACGTTAGAGCGCTTGACTGTTAATCAAGATGTCACTGGTTCAAGTCCAGTAACAGGAGCCACTTGTTTTTACCCGTGAAACCGCTTGTAGAGCGGCTTCACGGGATTTTAATTTTATCGGATTTTAAGCGTTTGGTCGTTATCCGGTCGTTGTTTCGACTTTTAGGACGCTGCGGGGAGAGCTTCGGTCTTTTTCTTGTGACCGAGCGGGAGCGCATTTGCGACTGCCTGCATAGCTACCGCCTGTGCTGTCTGGAACGCGTGGGAATATACCTGCAAAGTTGTTACCGGCGTTGAATGTCCTAAACAGCTCTGAACGGTCTTGACGTCTATGCCTGCATTGATGAGTAATGAGGCGTTCAAGTGTCGCATTGAATGACACGATACATACCGCATTCCCGTTCTCTCGCAGAATTTGACGAAGTAGTTTCTCGGTGCCGAGCGGTGAAGCGGATCGCCGTTCCATTTCGTGAAGATACGGTCGTTATCCGTCCAGAGATCGCCAGCCTGTTCTTTCTGCTTCGCCTGCAATTCCTGCCACTTACGCAGAAAGTCCATAACTTCTTCCGGAACCTTTAAACTGCGGACGCTCTGCGCGGTTTTAGGCGTTTCGGTGTAAATGCCGCCTTTTTTCTTGTTGTAAAGGCTCGTGCGGCAAACCGAGATAACATTCGTATCGAAATTCACATCTTTCCATTCAAGTCCGAGAAGCTCTCCGAGCCGGAATCCCGTGTAGATCGCGAGAGTGAAGAAGCACACGAAGATGTAGTTGCTGTCGTCTTCTTTCTCGAACAGGTCGAAAAGCTGCTGCGTTTCCTCAATGGTATAAAACTCCTTTTCGGGTGATACCACTTTCGGAATTGTCACATTTCTGCACGGGTTATCCTTGATGACATTCATTTTGACAGCGTAGCTGCAAACCGTTGAAATAAAGGATTTGTACAGCTTTATCGTTTTTGTGGATAACTTCCCGTCATTCTTGTCCTGTGTGTCGAAGCGCTTGCTGTCGCATAAGCTGACGATGAATTTCTGAATGTCGCGTGTGGTAAGCTTGTCCATTCTGATGTGTCCGAGAGCTTTGATTATTCTCGGCTCCATTGAATGATAGCCGGTCACGGTGTTCGGCTTCAACGACAGCTCGGCATATTCCTTGAACCACTGGTTAAGAAATTCCTCGAACTTGACAGCTTTAGCGGCGTAACCGTTGGCACACT
>CACYSH010000241.1 GCA_902776945.1 uncultured Ruminococcus sp. | reverse complement strand
TTCGGGGAAACGGGCGCACACATAGGTGCGCCCCTACGCTTATGTCGTTTACTATAAAACTGACGAGCGCAGCGAGTCAATGCGCGGCTGCATGAACTTGTTCATGCCATCGCCGCGCAACGTCCGCGAAGCGGACACCTTAACTATTCACTATTCACTATTAACTATTAACTTTTTTAAACTTAGGAGGATGCCAGCAGTTCGGGGGAGATTACATAATATGTTATGTTTTCCATTATTATTGTGCCTTTCATGTACCTTGCGTAGCTGTCGCTGTTCAGCGCGGGCGGCGGGGAGAGCCTGTCTGCTTCAATAATGCCTGTTATCTCGTCCACCAGCACCGCGCAGACCTCGTATCTGCCGCTCATTCCCGATGACGGGTCGAGCCGCGAAAGTATACAGCACGAACGCTCGCCAGTCACTTTGTCGCCTATCCCGAACCGCTTTGCCGTGTCTATGACCGGCACGGCTTCACCTTCTATCGCCGCCGTTCCCGGCATATACGGCGGAAAACCCGGCGCGGGGCTTATCTCCGTGTCCGCCGCCGCGATTATCCTCAGCACATCGTCAAAGTCCGCCGCAAAGCTAAGTCCCGCCGTTTTAAACGTAAGAAATCTGCTCACTTCCGAATCACGTCCATTCTTTCAGCTTTTGCTTTATTTCGGCGGCGATGTTTTCAAGAGCGCTCTGCCTGCACACCCCGCCCATGTCGTATGCCGCCTTCGGCATTCCGTAAACTACGCTGGTCTTTTCGTCCTGACCTATCGTGAAAGCGCCGAGCTTGCGCAGCTCCGTAAGCCCCACAGCGCCGTCCGCGCCCATGCCCGTAAGCAGAACGGCAATAATCCGCTTCGGTTCGAGAGCCGCCGCCGAGAGAAACAGCGCGTCCACAGAGGGGCAATGCCCCGAAATGCGCTCGCCCTCGCTGACGCGGGCGATGTATCCCGCGCCGTCCGACGCTATGCGCAGGTGCTTTGCGCCCTGAGCTATCATAACACAGCCCGCCGCCAGCCGCATACCGTCCCTTGCTTCGCAGGCTCTTATGTGCAGCTCGTTCGTCAGGCGCTTGGCGTACATAGCCGAATAGCCGCCCAGCATATGCACCGCCGCCGCTATCGGGGGACAATCGCTGACGTTCGCAAGCCCCGCCAGTATCACGGGAAGGGCTTCGGTGCTGCCCGTCGAGCCGCCTATCACGATAAGCCGCCTGTCGCTGTCGGCAGCCGCAGTTATAGCGCTATGCCGCCGCATTTTGTAATTGGTGCCGCCGCAGCATATCTCGCGCAGATTTAGCGCGTTTTTCATTACCTGCGTGAGCTTTTCGCGGTAAGCGGCAATGCCCGTGCCGTCCGGGGGGATAAGTACGTCCGCCGCGCCCGAAAGCAGCAGCTCGCCGCGGTCGGCTTCGGCGCTTACGAGAGCTATCACGGGGCAGGCGTACTGCGGGATAAGCCGCCGCAGGAATTTCGCCCTGCCGCCGCCGGGCAGCTCGCTTGCAAGTATTATCATATCAGGCTTGAACTTGCTGACTGCCGCCGCCGCCGAATAAGCGTCAGCCGCCTCGCCGCAGACCTCGAAATCCACCGTGCCGCCGATTATCCGCCCGAGCAGCTCGTCAAGCATACGCGAGGGGTCAACGATAAGCACCGACTTTTTATTGGGGTCTCTGTTCAGCATTTTTTTCACACCTCCAAAAAATTGATAAAGGCGAAACCAAAATAAGTTAAAAATTAACAGTTAATAGTTAATAAGTTAAAAGTGAATAGTGAATAAGTTAAAAGTGAATAGTGAATAGTGAATAGTTAAGGTGTCCGCTTCGCGGACGTTATTGCGGACGCTTCGCTCCGCATTTTACAAATCACAGTTGAGCAGCGAATATTTTTTTTGCGGCGCGTAGCGTCCGCATAATATGCGCCGCAGGCGCACCTTAACTATTCACTATTCACTATTAACTATTAACTTTTTGAACTATTCACTATTAACTATTAACTTTTTAAACTATTCACTATTAACTATTAACTTTTATTAACTATTCACTATGAACTATTAACTTTTATCTGTCCCGTCTGTACACCGCCGTCTGTTCGCGGATATAGGGCGTGTCGGCGGGCATTGCCTCCGCGTGACCGATGTAAAGATACCCGCCCGGATTCGTCGCCGCGTAAAACCGCCTTATCAGCTGGGCACAGGTCGGCTTGTCGAAATAGATCATCACGTTGCGGCATACTATCAGGTCGAATTTCTTCTTGAAGGCTATCGGCTGCATAAGATTGTGGTACTTGAACACCACCTGCGAACGCAGGCGGTCGTTGACCGTGTAAAAGCCGTTTCGCTCGGTGAAGTATTTTACCTTCCAAATGGCGGGCATTACCTGCATTGCGGCTTCGGCATAAATGCCCGTTTTCGCCGCGATAAGCGCGTTGCGCGAAACGTCGGTGGCAAGTATGCGCCTGTCGCAGGCAGAGCCGCCATGCGCTTCGAAATAGTCCTCCATGCAGGCGGCAAAGGTGTAGGCTTCGTTGCCGAACGAACACCCCGCGCTCCATATACACAGCTCTCCTGCGGCAATGCGGTTTCTCATCGCGGGCAGAAAGGTGTTCATGAAATGGTCGTAATGCTCCTGCTCGCGGAGAAAATAGGTGTAGTTGGTCGTAAGACGGTTGATAAGGTTAGCCGCTTCCTCCTCGCCGCCGTCGTAAATGGTGCGGAGATATTCCGAAAAGCTGTCGAAGCCTCTGTCCATAAGGTAATTGACGAGCCTGCTTTCGACCATAGCCTTTCGCCCCGTAAGGTCAAGCCCGAACTTGTTCTTTACAAATTTAGCCATTCGGGCGAAATCCTCATCGGAGAGCGGTTCGGGGCGCTGTCCGAGAAAGCCGCTGTCCCGTTCTATTCCTATCCAGTCCATTATATATGTCTCAGACGAAAATCATCTTTAAAAACCGTTCATTTACGGGCGGGAGCAATGGCTGCATTAACAAAGTTAATGCCAACAAGTTCGTGCAGCCGCCCTACACCTTGTAAACCTTAAGTTGTGGGTAGTGCTTATACTATTCCTTGATGTGTTTATCGCCCTTACCGACCCTTATTATCGGCGGCAGCCCTTTCCAGTTCAGCCGCGAAAGCGTCAAGCCGTGAATCGGTCGTAGCGTACCATTCGTCAATGCTGTACGAGGGGTTTTCGCTGTTATCATCGAAGCCGTAAGAAGAAGTCCTGCGGCGTTCACAGCGCGGCATTTCGGGCTGATGATAATGCTCCGGATCATCTCTGATATAGCCCTTAGCCTTGTCCTGTTCTATCCATTTTGCTATCGTTGAAGCGGGGTCGGAGTAGTGCTTTCCTGTGTCTTTGCAGTAGTTTTCTACCCTTGATATGTATTCGTCGGTAAGCTCTCTGCCGTACCGATGATAAAGCCGCTCTCTGTCGTCATTGCTTAAAATAATAATATTGTTGTTTGTTTTGGGCGCGGGCGCGGGTGCGTAAGCACAAGATCTTGTCACAGTATCATTTTCACTCTCACTCTCATTCCC
>CACYSH010000240.1 GCA_902776945.1 uncultured Ruminococcus sp. | reverse complement strand
TAGGCACTAGTATCCCGACCGATTCTACCACGGCGCTTGACGCGGCTTTCAAGTGCATGGGCTACGTTACCGACGCGGGCGTGTCCGATAATATCAACCGATCGACTAAGGACATACAGGCGTGGGGCGGCGATACCGTTATGAGGATTCAGACCTCGTTCGGCGACGATTTCTCTTTCAGCCTGCTCCAGTCGAACGACCCCGAAATGCTCGCGGCTGTTTTCGGCACCGACAACGTGCAGGGTACACCGCAGACCGGAATGACCCTGAAAGTAAATTCCGCAGACGTTCCGAACAGAATTTTCGTTATCGAAATGGTTCTGAAAGACGGCGGCACAAAGCGCCTTGTAATACCTAACGGCTCAACGACCGTTTCGGGCGCGGTCAGCTACTCCGATCAGGACGCTGTTGTGTATCCTATCACGATCGGCGCTCTGCCTGACACGGCGGGCAACACGCACTATGAGTACACCCGCAGCGGTTCGGCTTCGACTATCCCCGACACTACGCTTTCGAGCCTTGTTATCGGCGGCGTGAACCTTGTTCCCGATTTCTTCGGGCAGAATACTTCGTACACGGCGGCAACTACTTCGGCGACGAACACCATCACCGCGACTGCGACGGACAGCGGCGCGACTGTCGTTATCAAAAACGGCTCCGACACCGTGGTGAGCGGCGAGGCGGCGGAGTGGACGGCGGGCACCAACAACGTGACCGTCACCGTCAGCAAGAGCGGATATGTCAAGACGTACAATGTGACTGTCACAAAATCGTAATACACAATCTTGTAGGGGCGCTCCTATGTGAGCGCCCGCAATTAAGCGTGATGTTCCAAAACGGGCGCACACATAGGTGCGCCCCTACAATAATTTTTGATTCGGAGGTATTTTTTATGATAACAGGCAAGACCGAAAGCGGCTTTGAATTTGAATTAGCCGACAACATAAAGGACGATTACGAGGTAGTCGAGGCGCTTGTGCGCTACTTCAAAAAGCTGACCTACGAAAATTTCGTCACCTTCAAAGACCTGATGTTCAGGGGCGCGGAGGACTGCGAAAAGCGGGCGAAAGACTTTCTGCGGGAACGTGACGGATATATCACCGTCGCCGCCATGAACGAGCTTGTTTTCGCTATCTGAAACGCGGCTAAAGAGCTAAAAAACTGACGGGCTTTGCGCGGCTCCTTGCCGACTGCGGGGACGAGCTTATCTGCGACTTCGCCGAGACCTACGGCGTGCTTGACATGAAGGCTCTGCCCCTGCGGACGGCGGCGGCGCTGGCGGTCGGTCTGCGTGACGATTGCCGCGCAAAGCTGAAATTAAGCGGCAGACGGTTCGGCTTTGACCAACTTCTGCAAATGCGGATATTTGACTGCCTGAACTGGCTGAAATGGTCGCGTTCAAGGGCGTGCGAGCTGGGATATTCCGCTCCGCCGCCGCTTGAAGAGATCATCGAGCAGAACATTTTACAGGCGGAAAAGCGTGAGGAACAGCGGCTTATGGGCTTTGACAGTCCCGAAGAGCTGACCGCATACATTGAAAAACAGCGCCAAATTTCAGATAATAGTTAACAGATAATAGATAACAGATATTTTTTTGACGGTCAGAATGTATCTATTATCTTTTATCTCTTATCTTTTATCTTTTTCGGGGGTGAGGAAAATGGCTAAGAAAAACGGCGTGGAGCTTGCGAAAGCGTATGTGCAGATAATCCCCTCGATGGAGGGCGCAAAGGGCATGATCGAGCAAGCGGTAGAACAGGCGCTTTCGCGTATGCCTGATATAGGAGATAATGCGGGTTCCAAACTCGGCGAAGCGTTCTCATCGGCGTTCAGCAAGGCGGCGGCTTTCATCGGGGACAGCATCGAAACAGGCATGGGCTTTGATTCGGCTGTGTCGCAGATAGCCGCGACGATGGGAACGACGGTTGACGAGATCGGCGAACTGCGCGAAGCCGCCCGGGAAATGGGCGCGCAGACGGCGTTTTCGGCTACACAGAGCGCCGAAGCCCTTAATTACATGGCTTTGGCGGGCTACAATGCAGAAATCTCAATGAAAATGCTTCCGAACGTAATGGATTTGGCGGCTTCAGGCGGTATGGAGCTTGCAAGGGCTTCGGACATGGTGACGGATTCGCAGACGGCGTTGGGGCTGTCGATAGAGGAAACCGAAAAGCTCGTTGATCAGATGGCAAAAACAGCAAGCACGACCAACACGAGCGTATCTCAACTCGGCGACGCTATCCTCACGATAGGCGGCACGGCTAAAAATCTTTCGGGCGGTACGGAAGAACTTAATCAGGTGCTTGGCATACTCGCCGACAACGGCATTAAAGCAAGTGAAGCAGGGACACACCTGCGAAATATCTATCGACGTGAACGGCGAAATCGCGGAGCTTGACCGCGACAATGCCGAGAAAATGGGCAACATCATCGACGAGTACGACAAGATGTACGAGAGCCAGAAGAAGGCTATCGAAGGCACGTTCGACCTGTTCAACGGCTTCAAGACAGATACTTCGGTGACGTTCGGTGAGCTGATGAAGAACCTCAAAGACACGAATTTCTACATGAACGACTGGGCGACGGCTATCGAACAGCTCGGCGAGAAGGGCGTGTCGAAGAAACTTCTCGAAGAACTTAAAGGCATGGGCGCGGACGGCTGGAAGTATGTCTATGCGCTGAATCACGCTTCAAAGGAACAGCTCAAACAATATTCCGACCTGTGGGACAGGACTTCCGATCAGGTCGGCGAAACTACCGAACGTATGCTGAAAGGTCAGCGTGAGGAGTTTGAAACCGAACTCGCCAACATTTCGGGAATACCCGATGCCAAGATCGAGGACTTCCGCGCCGCGTTTGAGCGGGCGGGCTTTGAAGGCGTTGACAGCTTTGCAAAGGCTATCGAGCAGCATTTCGACAAGGCTGACGACGCGGTGGATAAGCTCGTTGAGGAAGTGCTGAAACAAGTCAAGGCTAACGACCAGACACTTGAAGAATCGGGGCTTTTCATCGTCAAGGGGCTTGACAACGGCATGACGAGCGACAAGAGCATGAAAGTCGTTGACGAATCGGCGGTTCAGCTTTCCAACGAATTAAAGGACAGGTTCAGCCA
>CACYSH010000239.1 GCA_902776945.1 uncultured Ruminococcus sp. | reverse complement strand
AAACTATTTCATGTTGAATCTCGAAAAAAAGGGGTCAGACTTCAAATGGTTGTTTTTAACTTAGGTTAATGCATATGGGGCAAGCCCCGACCCTACAATGGTTTGTCTGCATTATATTGTTTACTTACAGAATTTCTCTATGTAATTATCAATGCAATGGGTTATGGTTTTTTTGGCTTCTTCGGGACCCGCTACGTCGTCGATAACGGTGTCCTTGTGTTCGAGCTGCTTGTAGACCTTGAAGAAATGGCTCATCTCCTCGAAGATGTGGCGGGGCAGCTCGGCTATGTCGGTGTAGCTGTTGTAGCTCGGGTCGGCGTGGGGGATACAGATTATCTTTTCGTCGTTCGCGCCGTTGTCGAGCATTTTTATCATGCCTATGGGGTAGCATTTTACCAGCGACATCGGCATAAGCGTTTCGGAGCAAAGCACCAGTACGTCGAGCGGGTCTCCGTCGTCGGCGTGGGTGCGGGGGATAAATCCATAGTTCGAGGGGTAGTGCGTGGAGGTGTAGAGTATTCTGTCCATGCGCAGCAGCCCTGTCTGCTTGTCAAGCTCGTATTTTACCTTTGAGCCTTTTGGTATTTCGATTACTGCCGTAAAGCTCTCGCTGCCGATCTCCTTCGGCGAAATGTCGTGAAGTATATTCATAATGTCACCCTTTCAAATAAAATATAAAAAGCAGAATAAAAAATTGCAAAGAGAAACCGGTGTCAAGGGGCAGCACCCCATACGAATTAGTCTATTCAAAAATGCTGTAAAATCGCGGTTTTGCGGACATTCACGGACGCGGGCATGAACAAGTTTGCACAAACAAGGTTTGTGCCGCAAGCGCGCCCCTACAATATGTAACCCGCACAAAATCAGGTGTAGGGCGGGGGCTTGCTCCCGCCCGTGTGACCCCGAAATCTCCGTATTTTCAATGACTTTGAATTAGGTTAATGCAAATGGGGGAAGACTTTTGGTTTGCTCTTGCTTTGCGGTTATTTTCAACTTTCTGAAACTTTTGGCTTGTTCACCTGAGATCAACTCTGCTTGCGGTGCAGATTGCGGAACTCGGCAGGCGAAAGCATTTCATGCTTTTTAAACACCGCACAAAAATAAGAACAGTCGTTATAGCCGACCTCGTTCGCAATGTCGTTGATGTTGCGCTTTTCTTCAAGCAAAAGTATTTTAGCCTGCTGTATGCGCCGCCTTGCAAGATACTCAAACGGGCGCAGATTAAGACATTCCTTGAACAGCCTGCAAAGATACTGCGGACTAAGCCCGATAAGGTCGGAAAGCTCCGTCAGCGTTATGTCCTGCTTGAAATTCGTGTTGATATAGTCTATAACGGGCTGGAGCTGCGTTAGCTTTGCACCGTCCTGAGTGCCGTTTTGCAGATTCACCACGCGGTTGAACTCGATGAAGAACTGGTAAAGGTGCGCCGAGCATTGCTGACCGCCGTAATAGTAGTTCGTCCGCATGAGATAGAGCATTTTCTTGAAGATAGCGTCAAGCGGGGCAACGTCGTGTATCTTGTAAACACGCGCCTTTTCGAGCTTTAGATATTTCATCATGTTCTCGATCTCGCGCCCCTCGAAGGTTATCCAGTGGGTCTCCCAAATTTCCTCGTTCGGAAAATATTCATGCGGAACGTGCGGGGGCAGATAAAAGCCGTCGCCCGCCGCGATCTTGTATTCCTTGCCGTCAACGCGCAGAGTGCCGCTGCCCCTTACGCAGTAAATTATCTGATAATTCGGGTATCCGTCCTCGCGGATAAAGTGAAATTCGGTGTCGCGTGCGCCGATACCGAGTATATACAGAGGAAGATCAACCTCATCGCCCAGCACGGGGTAGTAGAAATCAGTCATGATGCCGCAGCCTCCCTGATCGTCACAAATTAACAAAAGATAAAATTATTATATATATCATATCACAATATTAAACGCTTGTCAAGGGCTTTATAAAAAAATATGAATATTTCGATCATGGCTGTTTGCGGACATTATAGTAAAATTCGTCAGCCGCCGCCTTGTCGGTGCCTGTGAATATGCGCTTGGTTAGACTGCGGTTTTTCACGAGATACCAGTCGCCGAACTCGTCGAACTTGCGGCTCGATGTGATTACGAACGATTTTTTGAGCGTGCCGTATTTTTTGCCCTGCTTTTCGCCGTGCTTTTTGAGCCGCATTGCAAAGTCCATGTCTTCAAGACTGACGAGCTTTTCGTCAAAGCCGCCCACCGCTTCAAAGTCGCGTTTGTACGCCCAGAACATCGTCCCCGAGAGAGCGCCGCCGCATTTTATCATCTTCGGCAGAAGGTTGACGGCAACGTACATCGAGGAAACGAATATCCCGAACGACATTCGGTCAAATTCGGGTATTGCGCCGCCGCCGATAAACTTTCCGCTTTCGAGCAGCTGACCTATTTCACGCAGCGAATCCTTTGTCATTACGCTGTCCGCGTCTATTGTGACGATTATCTCGCCGTCGGCGGCTTTAAGTCCGGTGTTCCGCACCGCCGCGATACAGCGGCTCTGGCTGTCGGAAACGACCTTTGCGCCGTGCCGTGCGGCGATAACGGCGGTGCGGTCGGTGCAGCGGTTAGCCACTACTATCATCTGAACCTTGTCGGGGGCGACGCGCTCCGCCGCCTTTTGGATAAAATGCAGGCATTTGCCGATATATTTTTCCTCGTTGTAGGCGGGGATTATTACCGAGAATTTGTATTCACTCATTTGTCCGGACACTCCTTTGTGAGAGGTTTAGGATACACCGCACAAAGATTGCGTGCAAGATGCGCAGTCAGATTTTTCGTCAGACTGCCTAAATTCGACACGGGCTTGCTGGCGCAATTCAAGGAGAATTTGGGTAATATGACGGAAAATATGCAAGCAGATTGTGCGCAAAGCCGTCAGGCGGTCTTTGTGCGGTGTATCCTTTATTATTTTATGAATTAGCAATGCTGTCAACTTGCGCAAAGTTAGGGCGGACACCGGATCCGGTGCCGGTGCGCTGGCGAGGGGGCAATGGGGGCAGCGCCCCATATGCACTAACCTAATGCAAAAATATTGAAAACACGTTGATTTTAGGGTCATACAAGCGCAGCGGGCGGGAGCAGGCCTCCGCCCTACACC
>CACYSH010000238.1 GCA_902776945.1 uncultured Ruminococcus sp. | reverse complement strand
TTTTGCATTTTCAAGGTCAGAATACGCTGTACTTCTGCTGACCATAGGGGGAGTATGCTCGGCAGAAACAGTCAATACCTCAGTCGAAATACTGTGCAATAAGGTCTCCAAAAAAAGAGATCCGTATATCAGGGCAGCAAAGGATGCCGCTGCCGGAGCAGTACTGATATTTGCTTTTTTTGCTGTGATGATCGCATTATTTTTGTTCGGGGATATTGACGGATGGAAGAAAATGTATTATTTTTATATAACACACCCCGTTAATGCAGCCGCGCTGATACTGCTTTGTCCGGTAAGCCTTATATTTATTATAAAGGGACCGTCAAAGATCGCCGGCTTTTCAAAGCGTATGATGAGAAAGCTTTTCAAAAGAAAAAAGTAACGATCCGGAGGAAAAAGGAATGGAACAGAGATCAGCTTTTATAGCTATAGTAGGACGCCCCAATGTCGGCAAATCATCACTTCTGAACAGAATGCTCGGTCAGAAGATAGCCATAGTATCCTCGAAGCCCCAGACCACAAGAACAAGGATCATGGGTGTTTTGACCGAAAAGGATACACAGCTTGTATTCATTGACACACCCGGTCTGCATAAGCCGAGGAATGACCTTGATAAATATATGCTCCGCTCTGTAAACGAATCTGTTGCGGGAGTTGATGCCTGTCTTCTCGTAGTCGAAGCCGGACGCAATATCACAGAGGGCGAGCGTATGTTTGCAGAAAAATTCAAGGCTCTCGATATTCCCGCAGTGCTTGCTATAAACAAAACCGATACAATAAAGGATAAAACCATTCTTGCGGCACAGATCGCGGAATTATCAAAGCTTTATCCCTTCAGCGCAGTTGTCCCCTGCTCGGCAGAGAACGGCGGCGGCGTTGAGGAGCTTAAACAGGAACTGAGAGCGCTTAGCTCTGAGGGCGGATTTATGTTTGATGAGAACACTCTTACCGACCAGCCCGAAAGAGTTATTGCAGCGGAAATCATAAGAGAAAAGCTTCTCAGACTTCTTGAAAAGGAGATCCCCCACGGCTCGGCAGTATTTGTTGAGAAAATGAAGGAAAGAGAAAACGGCGGAATAATTGATATGGATGCCGCCATATACTGTGAAAAGAGCAGCCATAAGGGTATCATTATCGGAAAGGGCGGCTCGATGCTCAAAAAGATAGGAAGCTATGCCCGTCAGGATATGGAAAAATTTTTCGGCTGCAAAATAAACCTTCAGCTATGGGTCAAGGTAAAAGAGGACTGGCGCAACCGTGAATCGGTACTGCGAAGTCTTGGATATGACAGCAGTGATTTTGACTAACTGCGTCAATAAATTCGTCCTCCTTTGGATATAATATATACATAGTTATCTGTATTATTATCAAAGGAGGCACAGCTATGGACGAGGAAATGGCATGGAGCCGCTTTATCTCCACAGGCAGGGTAGAGGACTACCTTCTCTACAAGGACGCTAAAACAGCAGCGGCACAGAACCGGTCCGATAAAACAGCGGAGGATTCAAATGAGATTCACAACGGATGGCCTGATATTAAAGGAGCAGACAATTAAAGAAAAGGACAAGCTGGTAACAGTCTTCACCCGTTCCAACGGTCTGATAAGATGCTTCGTAAGAAATGCAAGGAATATAAAAAGTGTGCTGTCCTCTTCGACACAGCCGTTAAACTACTCCCGTCTTTCTATCTATGAAGGACGGGATAGCTACATAATAGATGAAGCTGATTCTATCGCTATGTTCTATGAGCTGAGAGAGGATCTTGAAAAGCTGTCTCTTGCAAATTATTTCTGCGAGGTCTGCTGCCGTATGCTCCCGGACGGACAGCCCGCCGATGAGCTTCTGAGCCTTATACTCAATTCGCTTTATGTACTGCTGAATACGGATAAGCATCCCCTGCTCATCAAGTCTGTATTTGAGCTGCGCTTCATGGGAGTTTCGGGATTCATGCCCGATATACTTTGCTGCTGCGAATGCGGGGATTATGAAGCGGAAAAAATGTATTTTCTCTTAAACGAATCCAAGCTCATATGCAGCCGCTGTTATAAAAGCGGAGATGCCTGTCCGCTGTCACGCTGCGCATTAATGGGACTGCGAACAGCACTGCTGACTGATCCTAAAAGATTATTTGCATTTGAATTAGAGGGTGAATCACTGTACCAGCTTGCAGACTGTGCTGAAAAATTTTTACTGACACATTCGGAACAGCCCTTCCCCTCGTTATTATTATATAAAGATATAAGGAATATGAACTGATATGAATAAACATTATAAAGCACTTGAATTTGATAAAATACTTTTAAAGCTTGCCGAGCATACGACATTTGCCGATGCGCGCGAGCTTGCGCTTGCAGCAGAACCGGCAGAGGGACTTTTTGAGGCTCAGGAGCTGATGCGTGAGACCTCCGATGCCCATTCGCTTTCCGGACGCTTCGGTTCACCTGCCTTCGGGAATATCCACAATATGAACAGCTCTCTCCGCCGCGCTCAGGCAGGTGTACATATTGTCGATGTATTCCCGCGCGCGGAAACGCTCGCCGGTCTCGACACGACGCGCCTGCAATCGGCTTTGGCGAAGAAATTTGGCGTGAAGCAGAGCGAAATCGAGGGTTGCGCCACTTATGGCGGTCACGGCGAACAGATGGCCGTGTTTGGTAGCCACGTCACGGTGAAGGGTCGCAAACTCTACGACATCGTCGGTACCGACGAATTCCCCGCCGAGGAGTGGGAGCAGATGAAGAAAGACGTGACGCAGGGCGGTGCAGCGATCATCAAACTGCGCGGTCGCTCTTCGTTCCAGAGTCCTTCGTACCTCAGCGTCGAGATGATTCGCGCTGCGATGGGTGGCGAGGCGTTCCGTTTCCCCGTCGGCACCTATGTCAAGACCGAAAAATACAACCACATTATGATGGCGATGAAGACGACGCTCAACCAAAACGGTGCCAGCTTCGAGGTTCCGCAGGGTACGCCCGAGGAAAACGACAAACTCGACGCAAGCTATGAGCACCTTTGCAAGATGCGCGACGAACTCGTCACGCTCAACATCGTGCCGCCCATCAGCGAGTGGTCGAAAATCAATCCGAATCTGTAAATGAAACTGATTAAAGACAAGGAATTTGGCGGCGAACGACCTTTGTTCGCCGCCTCTGATTTAC
>CACYSH010000237.1 GCA_902776945.1 uncultured Ruminococcus sp. | reverse complement strand
ACATCGCGCTTGACAGCTTTCGGCGTTTCGGCAATGTTTTCCGCAGTTCTGATCGTACCTTGAACAGCGGTATATGCTGCACCCCCGACCGCCTTTGCCCTTCGGTAGTTTTCGGCTGCAAACCTCGCGGCATCGGCACCCGTATCGGAAACGGTAGAATTATCGATCCTTGTTTTGATAAGAGACCGAACATTTCCTTTGAGTGCATTTGCTGCTCTTTTTGTCAGCTTTGTTCCTATCTTCGGGCTTCGGCTGGTCTTTATTTCGCCCGCCTTTTTTCCGTAAACAGCTGCATTATTTTTGAACAACTGAATATCATCATACGAATTATGATCTCTTTCGATCACACTATCTTCCGATCTGCTCCTGTTCACCGCGGTCTTTATCCCCGCGCCGCTTTCTTTTCTGCCGACTGCGGTATGTATCCTGCCGCCGGTCGGCTGTACGGGCATTGCGGAAACAGCGTTTCCCTTTTCGGTTTTAGGCTCACGCTTTTCGAATATCCGCTGATCTCCGAGCCTTACCGCAGTATGTATCTTTCGTTTGCACCTAACAATACTGCGGATTTTCTTCGGCTTCGTCAGCCGCAGCTTCTTCCGCCGCACCAGCGTCCGTATCCGCTGCTCCTGCTTTGAGATTATGAAATACCGGTTATCTACACCGCGCTCGGCTATCTGCGTTTCAAGCTCGTCACGCTTGATATTCCTCAAAGGAGTATCCCGCGCACGTTTCGTCTGTATCTGCATTCAGGTCACTCCTTTTTGTATTCTGCTAGCTCTGCAAGGTTCGAGGTCATCAAGCGGTACAAATCATTCTTCGGGAATTTATCTCTAAACGGTATTATTGAACCGCCGCAGCATATCAATCCCTGTCCCGAATCGCTGTTTGTAACGTAGGTCAGCAGGTTGTCAGAGATATTGAGTATCTTCGCAAGCTGTACCCTATCCGAAGTCGCCTGATTGAGCATCATAACAAAATCGGTATTGGAAAGCATACTTCTTGCCGTTTCCGATTTCAGCAAGTCCTCCACATTTTGGGTTATTCCCGTAGGAACGCCGCCCCATTTACGTGCTCTTTTGTAAAGTTCGTAAAGGAAATTTGCGGAATATTCATTAGCAAAAAGCAAATATATTTCATCGAGGTATATCCACGTTCTTTTACCCTTTGCTCTGTTGACGGTTATCCTGTTCCAAACGTAATCAAGCACGATCAGCATACCCAGCGTTTTAAGCTGCTTGCCCAAATCCTTGATGTCAAAAGAAACAACACGATTTTTCACATCTACGTTCGTTTTATGCGCAAAAACGTTAAGATTGCCCTTGATGTAAAGCTCAAAAGACAGCGCCAGACCCTTTGCTTCTTTTTCGGGCTGTGCTTTGAGATTCTCATAGAACTCCATGAGTGTAGGTATTTTCTCTTGATCGAACTTGATAAGGTACTCGCCGTAGGTCATTGTAAGGCAGCGGTCGATAATAGCCTTTTCTTTTGCGGTCAGACCCTGCTTTCCGACAAGACACTCGCAGAACGAGAGTATGAAATCCGACTTCATTACAAGCGGGCTTTCATCGTCCGAATAGTCCTTAGACATATCCAGCGGATTGATGAAATTGTTGCTTGCAGGCGATACGAAAATGGTCTCACCGTTCAGCGCAGCCACAAGGTTCGTGTACTCGCGCTCGGGGTCGATTATGATAATGTCATCGTCCGTCGCAAGAAATACGTTCAGCATTTCACGCTTGGCGCTGAAGCTCTTGCCGGAGCCCGGAGAACCGAGAATAAATCCGTTCGGATTTTTGAGCTGTAAGCGGTCGAAAAGTATCATGTTATTCGATAACGCATTCAGCCCGTAGTATTTTCCGTTTTTGTGATTTATCTCTTTTCCCGAAAACGGCATCAGCACCGCTGTGCTTTCCGTAGTCAAAGTGCGCCTTATCTTCAAGGTGCAATTACCAAGCGGAAGAACGCTCTGCAAGCCCTTTTCCTGCTGATATTTCAGAATAGAAAGCGAGCAGATATGCTTTCTTACGACCGCTTCAATTGCTTCGGTATTTGCTTCAAGCTCGTCCTTGTCCTTCGCTGTCACCATGATTATGATGTTGTCAAGGAACATCTTCTGGTTTTTCGAGCGCAGATCGTCAAGCAGTTCCTCAGCCTCCGCGAGAGAATGCTTCAAATCCTCGCTGATAACATCAGAGGTATATCCCGACTGAATAGCCTTTTTCTCCGCTTGCAGCTTGTTCGCCCTCATGGACGTCAGCTGATGATTTACTATTTTGAGCGCCTTGTACGGGTCAACAGGCGAGATATTCACCGTAACCATAACATCAAGGTTAGTGTTCGCAATATCCGTCAGCATATTGTCTTTAAGGCTCGCCGGCATATCCTTGATGAACATTGTGCGGGCGTATTTGTCGCCCCACATGAAGTAGTGCTTTTTGAACTCCATGTAGTCGGGGCAACAGTACCCCTTATCCGCGCCGCGCCTGAACTGTTTACGGTCAAGCTCCGGTATTTCTTCGTCCACGCCGCGGAAAATATCCTTTAACAGACGTATACGCTCATTAGATGAGAGGGGCTTTAAGTTGGAACCTATCTTTTTAAAAGCGTTTGTAAGATCAAGGTCTATCGTCGAAAATTTCGCCTTTGCGCTTTCTAAATCGGGAGCCTGAACAGTCACGGTCATATACTTATTCCGTATGATACCGTTCTGTCCCTGCTCCATCTTTTCAATAAGCATATCGTTGTACTCGTCGCGGTATTTATCAAAACCGTCGCCCGTGTGCTTCAGCAGCACCGCGCACTCGAAATCAGCTTTATTTACGCGGTTATTGTGAACGGTTATCTGAATATCCACACTGGTGTCAAAGCTGTTCAGAACGCTGCAATAGCCTAAGAAAATGCTCTCCTGCTCGTCTTGCTTGGCTATACTGTAATTGATGTCCTCGAACTGATATGTCTTGGAATATCTGCCCTCGTCCACAAGAATTATCGTATCGTCGCAAACCTTTCGGTAAGGCATTGTCTGCTGTACGGTCTTGGGCGGCTTGTGCTTGACACGCTTTTTCTTCTCCTGCGGTTTCTTTTTTGCCTTCTCCCGCAGCCGTATCTCGTCGCGCTCCTTAGCGGTCAGCGCCGAAAGATCGTCCTTCTGCTTTTTGCGTTT
>CACYSH010000236.1 GCA_902776945.1 uncultured Ruminococcus sp. | reverse complement strand
CCCGATTACTCATTTGAGGGTATCCGTTACTTGTTTTCAAAGAGCCCGACGGATTTCTCGGCACAAAGCAGCAACTATCTCGGATATGTTGCGCTGGACCGCAACGGTGTAGCCTATACCGCTAACGGCAGCCGCGATACTCTGAAAAAGCTCGCTCCCGGTACTTACTATGTCAAAGAATCAATTATGTGTCAGCATCTGATAGATAGGGGAGACGTTGATAAGGAACATGTGATTCAGTTGGAAGGTGAGAAAGGAAAGCTGTTTTTCTTGAAAGAGGACAGTGAAAGTCATAATCTGAAAAGAGAAGAAAGCAGAAAAAAATATTTCGAAACGCCGTTGCGTTATTTGTCGGACCACGTCATAATGTGATCGAGCTGAAAGGTTCATCCTTATTTAGAGTGCCTACAAAAGATCGTTCATATATACTTTTTTATTCACATAGTCATTTATGGGTGATTAGTCGTGAAAACAAAGATTATATATGATCCAATTTCTAAAGATGACAGAAACACCGAGTTTGATAAATTAATAAAACAAGCTTTGCTCCTTTCAATTAAAGAAAAAGGTTTGATTAGTCATTCTCAGTACTCAGAGTGCCTAAAAAGGATAAAATAGCGGAAGGTTTCTTTTTGCTTAAAGCTTTAGTGATAAACTGATGAAAAAACAAGACGAAAGGAATGAGTCAAATGAAAGAGTCTTTAGTTAGTGATATCAAAAGAGTAGCTGCTTATTGCAGAGTCTCAACGGATAACACAGATCAGGCTAATTCACTTGAAAGTCAGCAGAGATACTTCAATGAATTTATCCGGCGAAATCCTTTGTGGGAACTTTATGATATCTATGTGGACGAGGGTATCTCTGGCACGAATACAAAGAAACGCAAGGCTTTTAACAGGATGATAACCGATGCGCGCGAGCATAAATTTGATTTGATCATAACCAAGGAGATATCTAGATTTGCCCGTAACGTTCTCGACAGTATCGGCTATACCAGAGAGCTCAAGAGCATAGGGATAGGCGTATATTATATGAACGACAACATCAACACGCTTGATCCCGACGCTGAACTTCGCTTGACAATAATGTCGTCTATCGCTCAGGAAGAGAGCCGTAAGACGTCTGAACGCTGCAAATGGGGTCAGCGCAGGATGATGGAGCAGGGCGTTGTGTTCGGCAGAGATATGCTGGGTTATGACGTTCGAAACGGAAAACTGTATATCAATGAAGAAGGCGCAGATATAGTCCGACGTATTTTCCATATGTATTTGAACGAAGGAAAAGGCGCACACTTGATTGCAAAGCAGCTTCGTGAAGAAGGCGTTCAAACCTCTCGTTTTATGAAGGATTGGTCTTATACTGTGATCATGCGTCTGTTGAAAAACGAAAAATACTGCGGTGATCTTGTTCAGCAAAAAACATATACGCCCGATTATCTCACTCATTCAAAAAAGAGGAACAAGGGCGAGATGGATTATGTGGTGATCAGGGATCATCATGAGCCGATCATATCCAGAGAGGTATTCAATGCGGTTCAGGAGGAGATCAAGCGCAGAAAAAGCATGTGTGAAGTGAAGGGGAGCTACTCGAACCGGTATGCTATGTCCGGAAAGATCTTGTGCGGTGAGTGCGGCGGAATGTTTTCTCATACGATAAGAAGACGCGGCAATGATAAGTCTCACTATGAAAACTGGTCTTGTATCCATAAGCTCCGTTATGGCAGCACCCGTATAGACGGTGATAATGATGAAATGGGATGCGATAACGTAAATATCCGGTATCAGGATCTGAAACAAATACTGACGCATGTTGCAAGCGATATCATAAATGATAAAGAACGCATAGCCGAACAAGTTATCGGTATCGTGAACGAAGTGATCCGCAGCACTGAGCAGAATAGCCTTGTTTCGTATTATGAAAAACAAATTGAAAAGATCGAAGGGAAAAAGCAAAAGCTCTTAGATTTATGTTTGTCCGAAGATGTTACTACGGAAGAATACAGAAAAGGTTTTGAGAGGCTGAACACCGAGTTCAAGGAAACACTCAAAAAGCTGTCTGAAGAAAAAGAAAGGTATTCACTCGCAGAAGATCGGGCAAATGTTATCAATAGTATCAAAGAGCATATTGAAAGCGTAGTTCTCGGCGAGCAATGGGATGAAACTTTTTATCGTAATCTTGTCGAAAAGATAGAGATTTTCAATGATAGGTCGCTCAATATCCACCTGAATTTTATGCCGTACACCTGTTGTGCAAAAGTACTGAAAGGGAAGGAAATAATTGATCAAAACGCACAAAAGATGAGGGCAAAAAGTGCATTTTGTACATATAGAGGATCGTCAGTGCCTATATCGGTCAATGTCGCTTTGAGCTCAGGCAGGGGCATGGAGAACCTCTGCGACAGATAGCGTATCGAGGCTCCCAGCTCGCCGTCGGGGCCGCCGTACTGCGTTATTATCAGCTTTGCGAGGGCGGGGTTGGTGTTTTTTATCTTTACGGGGTATTGCAGCTGCTTTTCATATACGAACATATCTCAACCCTCCGGATCCCACGGCCACGGGTCTTTGACCCAGCTCCATGTGTTTGTGCCGCCGTCGCACTTCGACAGCGGGCCGTACTTTTGCTCAAAGCTCTCGACAAGCGGCTTGAGCATCTCTGCGTATTCTTCGCGCTTTTTCAGCATATCGGTATCTCCGGGATGGGTGTCGAGGAAGAGGTCGATGTCCGTTATCGCGAACTTGCAGGTGCCGATCTTCTTTAGCAGCATATCACGTTCAGTCATCGCCGTTACCTCCGCATTTACCGCCGCAGAACGGCTTCGTCAGTGCTTTGAAGAGCGTGCCGTTCTCATAGCCGAGCACAGCCTTGCACATCTCGGGCGAATAGGGCTGATACGGCACGTAAGCCATTGCCTCCACCGTATCACGGGGCAGGGGAGAGAGCCCGTATTCAGCCCGCTTCATTTGCATATCCATGTATTATCTCCTTATTGTTAATGCAGACAAGTGCACCGTATTGATCTGAATTCTTCGATCAGTATCATAATATGTGTTTGCGGCGCTGTCTGTGAAACTCTTCTATAGCGCTTCGGTAAAAACTGTTGCGAACTTTTGCATACTTTTTCGTAAACGTATGATTTTTTGCAAAATTTTGAACAAAAAATAAAATGAATCTTATTAAACCTTGCTAAATCAGGAAT
>CACYSH010000235.1 GCA_902776945.1 uncultured Ruminococcus sp. | reverse complement strand
ATGGTGTTAGTCACAAAGCGGATACTTTTCTTGACATAGCGTCTGTTATGTGTTAAAATGGAATCATACCCCATATAGGAGGCGCTGTATGACTAACTACGAAAAAATCTGCTTGAAAAGTAAAGAACTGGATGTCAAAAAGCAGAGGGCTGTCCTTAAATTTATCAATGAACTCTCCAAGAATGATACCGATACTGATTTAAGTGAACCATCGGAACGATCACCTGAACCTGAGCATCTTAAACCCTGCCCACATTGCCATACCGACAACGTGAAAAAGGCGGGTTTTGAGCGTGGAAAGCAGAGATTTCAGTGCAAGGTCTGCGGGAAACACTATGTAACTACGACCGGTACTATCATGGAAAACTCCCATTACGGTGCCAAAGTCTGGGAAACAGTAGCTGCTGACACTCTTGAAGAAAATGTATCACTCGACAAGACTGCTGAAAAGGCAGGCATTTCGCACAATACAGCCTTTAATATGCGCCATAAGATCCTGCTTGTACTTGAAGCCAAAAAGAAGAAGGAAACGACAAAAATCAGCGGTATTTCCGAACTTGATGAAACTTATGTGCTTGAGTGTGAGAAAGGCAAAAAGTTCGATGAGAACGCACCGAGAGAACCGCGAAAGCACGGCGCTGTCGCGTCAAAACGCGGCATTTCAGACGAACAGATCTGCATTATGACAGGCGTACAGCGCGGTGGGGCAGTCTATGCCGAAACAGTAAACCGCGCTCATCCAAGTAACGAAGAGATAAAATTGGCTTTCAAGGAGCATATTGCGCCAGGAACAATAGCCTTTACAGATGGTCTGAAAGGGTATAAATGTCTTGAAACTGCGGTAGACTGTGTGATTGAAAGCGTACCAAACGATAAGCAGAAAACAACGGGTACAGTAAATTTGAACAATGTTAACGGTTTCCATTCCCACATTAAGGATAAATACAAGCATTACCGCGGAGTAGCTACAAAATACCTTAACAGATACAATGCACTTTTTCAGACTGTCGAGATAGGGAGTTTTGCTATCACTAATTTATCTGTACAAAATAGTGGACTGTTAATCGTTTGACTATTGTTAGATATTCACTTTGTGACTAACACCATAAATATTGATTATGTTTTTGAGGGAAAAGCTGCGGGCTTTAAATAAAGCCGCCCAAGTATGGAAGGAAAAAATATTATGCTGATGACTTTGATAAACGGAAAACTCAGCACCGAACAGATCATCATTTCGATGTTCGCCTATTTAATGGTGCTTTTTCTTATCCAGCCGCTGCACGAATGCGCCCACGCGCTTGTGGCGCATCTCATGGGCGACGACACCGCCAAGGAAGAGGGCAGAATGACGGTCAATCCGATAAAGCATTTAGACCCCGCAGGAACGGTCGCTATGCTGATATTCGGCTTCGGCTGGGGAAAGCCCGTGCCTATCGACCCGCAAAGGTTCAGGAACTTCCGTGCCGGAGTGGGGCTTTCGGCGTTCGCGGGACCTCTTTCTAATTTTATCGCGGCGTTTTTCGGCATGGTCGGCGCGAAGCTGTCGCAGGGGACGGAGCTTTCGACCAACGATAAGTTTTACGGCTATCTGCTGATATTCTTTATACTTTTCACACAGCTGAATATAGGGCTTTGCGTGTTCAATCTGATACCTGTTTCTCCGCTTGACGGTGACAAGGTGCTGTTCAGTATCCTGCCGAAAAAGGCGAGCATGAAGTATATTGAGCTTACAAGGCGTTACAGCCAGTTCATGCCGATGCTGCTTTTTGCGCTGATGTTCACGCCCGCGCTCGATTTTGTCAGGGAAAAAGCCTTCGACCTGCTCGATACGATGACGTTTTTCCTTGACTCCTATGCTATGGGTACGGCGGGCTGACGGCGTATGAGCAGTGTAGCATTTGAATTGAAGCTCGAAGCCTTCGAGGGACCCCTTGACCTGCTGCTGTACCTTGTGAACCGTCACAAGCTCAACATATACGATATTGAAATATCGCTGCTGCTGGAGCAGTATCTTGAATACATCGACGGTCTGGAGAAGGAAGATTTCGACCAGGCGGGGGATTTCCTCGCAATGGCGGCGCGGCTCGTGTACATAAAGACCTGTTCGCTGCTGCCGCGTGCCGAAGAGGCAGAGGAGCTTAAAAAGGAGCTTGAAGGCGAGCTTATCGAATATTCCGTCTGCAAGGAGGCGGCGGAGCGGCTGAAGGCGCTGTGCGTTTACGGCGATGTTTTCGTGCGCCCGCCCGAAAAGCTGCCCGTGAACAAGGTCTTCACGGGGACTATGGACGTATCGCTGCTTGTGAAGGCGTATCTCGGCATGAGTGCCAAATCGCGGAGCATGAAGCCCGTAAGGGCGGAGCAGTTCAAGCCTATTGTATCGGCGCGTATCGTGACCGTTACCTCGAAGATCGTCCACGTTCTGAAAATGCTCTATACCGAAGGCTTCTGCACGGTGGCGGAGCTTTACGAGGGCGTTGAGGACAGGTCGGCGCGGGTGGCGACGTTCCTTGCGGTGCTGGAGCTTACCAAGTCGGGCAGGATAATGCTGAACGACGAAAACACCGAAATAACGCTCAACCGCGATATTCCGAAAAAGCGCCGTCCGTCGGCAGCAGCGGCGAGAGCGGCTGTTAAAGCCGATGAGGAAAAGCCGGAAAATCAGCCTGTGCAAGTTGCTGTTCAGGTTGCGGAAGAAAAGCCGGAAAAACAGCCTATGCAAATCGCTGTTCTGGTGCCGGAGGAAAAGCCGGAGAATCAACCTGTGCAAATCGCTGTTCAGGTTGCGGAAGAAAAGCCGGAGAATCAACCTGTGCAAATCGCTGTTCAGGTTGCGGAAGAAAAGCCGGAAAAACAGCCTATGCAAATCGCTGTTCGGGTGCCGGAGGAAAAGCCGGAGAATCAACCTGTGCAAATCGCTGTTCAGGTTGCGGAGGAAAAGCCGGAGAATCAGCCCGCGCAAATCGCCGTTCAGGTGCCGGAAGAAAAGCCGGAAAATCAGCCTGTGCAAATCGCTGTTCGGGTCGCGGAAGAAAAGCCGGAGAATCAGCCCGCGCAAATCGCTGTTCGGGTGCCGGAAGAAAAGCCGGAAAGGCATTACGCGCCGACTGTTCAAATCGCTGCCGAGAGCCGCTTTTCGGGAGTGCTTCGCACGGCGGGAGAGGTCATCGTTCTGCCCGAGCCGCCGACGCGCTTCGAACCTGAACCGCCCATGATTCCGCCCTTTGTGACGGAGTTTGCCGCGCCGCTTCCGAACAGGATATACAAATATAAGATAAACAGATTTGCCGTTCGCTATTACTGGGGATACCCTGCGGCGGGAAATTGCTATAAATACCGGAGGGAGAGAACATGACCGAGCTGGAAAACCTTGCCGCTCACATCGAGGCTGTGCTGTTTTCGAGCGGCGACCCTCTTACCGCCGAGAAGATCTGCGCGGCGGTCGCCGTTACACGGAAAGACCTTGCGGAGGCTGCCGATTACCTTGAACAAAAGTACGCCGCCGCCGACAGCGGTATTGAATTGCTGCGCCTTGAGGACGCTTTTCAGCTTGCCGTTAAGAAGGAGTTTGCCGCCGATGTCAAGGCGGTTCTCGAAATAAAAAAAGGCGCGTCGCTTTCGCCTGCGGCTATGGAAGTGCTTACCATTGCCGCCTACAATCAGCCTGTGACAAAGGCTTTTGTCGAACACGTCAGGGGCGTGGATTCGTCGGGCGTGGTCAATTCGCTTGTGGAAAAAGATCTGCTTTGCGAGACGGGAAGGCTCAATCTGCCGGGTCGTCCTGTGGCTTACAAGACTACCGAAAACTTTTTGAGGGCTTTCGGGTTAAGTTCGATAGGCGAGCTGCCGCCGCTGCCCGATAAGCGCGAGCAGATAACTATTGACGAAGTGGCGGCTCAGAATAGCGAAAACGACAATAACAATAACGAACTGTAATGAGCAATGCCGTCAATTTGCGCAAATCAACGACAACACGCAAAGCGCGGGCATACCAAAAGTCCTTAGGAAAGGGGTTGGCACGCAAGCTCGTGCAAATGGTCTTTCCCCGGAGACTGAGCGGTCAAAGTATTGTGAGAAATAGCAAGAAGCCAATCCGTACAAAATTAAACACTATCCACAACTTAAGGATTTAACAAGTTGCGTAAATCGCAAATAATACAAGAACTTTTATTGGCTATCCATGCCGCTAATCTTTAGCAAGCTGTCA
>CACYSH010000234.1 GCA_902776945.1 uncultured Ruminococcus sp. | reverse complement strand
TCATAAATGCTGTCAATAAGACTGCCGTCGAACTCCAACGTGACCTTCTCGGTCTTGCCGCCGTACATCTTGAAAATGCTCGCCTTGTAACGGGCAATACCGCGTCTGCGGGATTTCGTTTCGTCGCAGATAACTTCATCAAGCAGCTTGACGCTCTCTATCCTGTCGAGCCTGAAATTCCTATTAGCTTCGGCACCCGGATCTTAGCAGGTGAGGTAATATTCGTTGTTGTCATATATCATAGAAATCGGCTCGACGATGTGCTTGCTACCCTCCGTATGATATATCTTTCCGCCATTTTCATCAAGGTGAAAATACACTATCTCGACCTTCTTGTTCGTCCGCAGCGCCTTTTCAAGCAGGTCTATCGTTTGATAAATGCTCTCGTTCGTATGCTTGATCGTGTTGAACCGAACCGTATTACGTTTCAGCAGAGCTGAACGGTGGCTCCCGCCGAGCTCGGCTATCTTGTCGATAAGGGCGTCGGATTTGCTTTCGGTAATAGTGTTTGAAGCCTGCGCCGCGTCAATAAGCACTTTCAGCTCGGGCAGGCTGAAACTCCTGTCCTCGATAAAGTGACCCTTACCCTTGCCGACCCTGCGGGAGCGCACCTCGAAGCCGAAGTCGTTGAGCGTCTGTATATCGACCGCGAGAGTGCGGCGCTCGCATGAAATGCCCATCTGCTCAAGTCTTTGGCAGATGTCGTTAGTCCGCATGGGATGCTCCTCGTCGGTCTCCTGACGAAGCATCTCATATAGTTTCAGCAGCTTTATCTTCTGACAATTTTCGTTCGAGCGCACGCGAAAACGCCTCCTTTTGGTTATTATTTCTATTATAACATACTTCTACGGATTTGTAAAGCTTTTGCTGTCGCACTATCACGACAACAGAAAAATTTTTCCAAAACCAGTACTCGAAAAATAAAATTCACCCCCGAGTCCTTATAGAAAAGACTTGGGGGTGTTCTAAATCGTCTGTCCGTTCAATTATTCATCGCTTATACCCAGCGCTTTGCTTACCTCGTCTGCGGTATAATATACATTTTTCAGATACTGCTCCTTGCCGTTATTGTGGTAGACCAGATAACGCCCGTCAAGGAATAATATGAAATGATCGGTGTTATAATCATCGGCAGAATACTCCCAGAAGTCGCCTTCTTTAGCGGAAGAATTATCTCCGTCCGTCCACTGTGCAACTTCATTTTGCCGAAAAGCTTCATAGTAGCCGAGCTTCACGGCTTCGGCAGGAGAGGTGAGCATGGGCGCGTTTACATATTTCCCGTCCCCGCCGTTCACTATCAGAATATCTGTGTTCTTTATAACAGCCATTTCGCCGTCTTCCAGCGAGAAACCCATGGGAAGGTTGTTGAAATTCTCGTCGAGGACAGGCGTCCACCGGTCGTTCAGAAAAACACAAGTGCTGTAAGAAAGGTAGACATTCCCGCACCTGAAAACAAACAGCTTTACGCCGCGTGCTTCATCCATTCTGATGTCGTCCCCTACTATCGGGTGACACAGCCCGAGAGCCGCTTCCGTTTCAAAGGGCGTATTGTAAACGCCGAAAGGCTTGCCGTCAAGATAAACGTGTATGCCGTCGTGTACCCTCATGAGCATATATTCATTACCGTCCGTGTGACATACCTGCACCTCATTATAATACATATCATACCGTTCTTCCGGGCTCGGTGCGTAATCCTCGAAGCCTACCGTTTTCCTCGCTTCTTCTGCCGTTATCCGCTCAAAGCCTGTCACATTCTCAAACGCAAACGCTATGCCTTGATCTCCGCCGTAGGTGTATTTTACGTCAGTTGTCAGCGTACCAAACTCGCCGTCCTCAAGTGTTATTTCGTCAGGTATCCTGAAATTCATCAGAGACCAGCCCTTGCCCGTATCGTCCGGGAAACGCAACGTATAGTAATCCCCGCTGCGGAATATCGTGACCGTGATATTTTCATAGACCTCTGTGCTGATCCTTGCTTCTCCGCCGTGAACAGTCACAGCGGATTCAGACCCGGCGGAAACTGCTTTGTTTTCTACGTCGTCGGTTTGCCCGCATGAACAGAGCGACAGTGCAACAATAAGTGCGGTTGATAATGCTGATAATAAACGTTTCATACGTACTTCCTCCTTGTGTCTTGCGGAATAGTCTTCTATATATCAAGACGAAAAACAAAGGAGAGATATTACATCGAGCTGTATGTCCACGAAATACGAAATAAATGAATTAGATTTTCGGACAACATATTACAAAATAATTATATGTATACAACTTAATTAGTTTCTCCTCAACAAGCCTCTAAAATCCACAGCACACCAGCTGGCGATATGAGAAGCGAATATTTATCACTATTTGCCAGAAGCGCAAAAGCATCGCCGCCAGGCGGTCGATGTTCATTGCGATGACGCTAAGAACGATCGATGCTCTTGTTGTATCTTCTCTTTTTGTAAGCAGCAGACCCAGACCGAATTTCCGTTTCGCGAGACTAAACTTTCGCTCCACTTCAATTCGGTCGGTATTATCCTGATAGGCAATCTTCTTCTCTGCCTTGCTGTTTGCGTCCTTCTTCGGCCTTCCGAGTTTCTTGCCTGAAATACGAATTCCAAGACTGCTGCAGAAAGAGATGTTTTCACGATTGCGGTATATCTGATCTACAAGAATGCGCTCGGGATAATGTCCTGTACGCTGCTTATAGTTTTCGACCGCAGTCTTCAATACTGCGCTTTCGTTGTAGGCATCGAAGGACAGCTTTTCGATCCTGCACATCCCGATCTCGTCTACAGACAGATCGAGTTTGGCTCCGAACTCAACGGGAGACTTTGCTTTTCCTCTGACTATTGGACGAATGTAAGGCTGGCTGATGCTGACAATACGGTTCTAAACAGAGTGCGTGCTGTTTTCAAACATATATCTCTGCTGCTCGTAAACGGTTGTAAGAATATCAAGAAGCTCTGCATCGGAAACGGACAGCACAACGCCGTTGTTTTCGATAAGATTCTCCATATATCCAAGGTCACGGCGAACATATTGCAGCTGTTTTCGGATCGCTTTTCTGATCTTTTTCGCACCGCGCTTTCTGCACTTTGCAAGTGCGAGATAATCCTTTCGAGCCTTCTCTTTGTACATTCTAGTGTACCGACACAATGATATTTACACAAATCAAATTCTGTGATATAATGTTAATAGGCACTCTGATTTCGACTTTAGGAGGCGATACCTATGGCA
>CACYSH010000233.1 GCA_902776945.1 uncultured Ruminococcus sp. | reverse complement strand
GATGATCGAAACCGAACGCCTGATACTCAGGCAATTCACCGAAGCCGACGCTGCCGATGTGTTTGAATATCTGCAAGAACCTGCGGTCAACTGCTTTGCCTGCATGAAGCTGGGGTCTATTGAAGAAGCCGGGAAAAACATTGCCGAGCGTGCCGATGACGAGCTTTACCTTGCCATAGTTCTCAAAGAAAGCGGCAAGGTCATAGGAGAGCTCTTCTCTCATGCGGAAGGTACCGAACCGGAGGACGAGGTAAAAGACACGTTCAGTCCATGCTGGATGCTGAATCTGAAATACACCGGCAAAGGCTATGCTTACGAAGCGGCTCACGCATATTTCGACTATCTGTTTAAAGAAAAAGGTGCGCGGCGAATATATGCCTACACCGAGGATAACAATCTTCCAAGCCAGCACTTGTGCGAAAGGCTCGGCATGAGGCGCGAGGGGCTGTTTCTGGAGTTTGTGTCCTTTGTAAATGACCCCGACGGTACTCCGCATTACGAAAACACCATGCAGTATGCTATACTGAAAAAGGAATGGGAAGAACAAAACCGCAACAGAGGTGAATGATATGGAATACACACTGGAACAAAGAGCCGCGCTCATAATAGCCGAGTGCGAAAAAAGCGCAAGCACCTGCCCCTATGAGATATTTCACGGTATTGCAAAAATGGATTTCGTCCGTATACACGGTCCCGAGCATCATGTTCTTGACGGGGCGTGTATACTTACCGCTTTCAGTAACGCCGGCGGAAAAGTCGAGCTGCGCGAAGCCCTGAACAAGCTGATGTTCGAGGGTCTGCGTATGCCCGGTGCTGCCTGCGGATTGTGGGGAGTATGCGGTGCGGTCACTTCCATCGGTGCGGCGCTTGCGATAATCGACGGCACGGGACCGCTCTCCGGCGAAGACTGGGGCAGCCATATGAAATACACCTCTGCCGCCCTTGCAAGGCTAGCCGAAACGGGCGGTCCCCGCTGCTGCAAACGTGACGCATTCGCCGCTATGGAACAGGCAGTTGAGTATATCGCAGAAAGACACGGCGTTACGCTCGATATGCCCGAAATAAAATGCGACTTTTCTCCGCTGAACAAACAGTGTATCGGAGAAAGATGTCCGTATAACAGATGAGAAAACAGCATGAAAATACTATTCCTATGCAGCCAGAACAAACGCCGCAGCCTGACCGCCGAAAAATACTTCGACGGATACAACGGACATCAGGTTCGCTCCGCGGGTACTGAAAACAACTCCCGGATCAAAGTCACAGAAGGTCTTATCGGCTGGGCAGACATGATCTTCTGTATGGAGAAGAAGCACCTCCGCAGGATAAAGGATAGATACTGTTCGGCGCTTGCGGGTAAAAAGGTCATCTGCCTGAACATTCGCGATGAATACGGATTCATGGACGAGGAGCTTATCGCCCTTCTTGACAGCAGCGTAAGTGAATATTTGTGATACGGAGGCAAAGCATTGAACATTAAGCTGATAAACATAAATCGCAATGACTCAGACCTTGAAAAGATCAGGCAGCTCTATCTCACCGCCTTCCCTTCAGACGAACGTGCGCCGTTCGGTATTCTTGTCAAAAGAGCAAAAAAGCCGAACATCAACTTTTTCAGCTGTCATGACGGCGAAACGTGGATAGGATTTATCTATGTTATAAATCACATTGACCTCAGCTATCTGTATTATTTCGCCGTTGATGATACAAAGCGCGGAAAAGGCTATGGGACGGCTATCCTCGAAGCGGCAAGGAAAAAGTATGCCGGCAGGCGGCTGTTCCTTGTGATAGAAGAAGTCGAGGAGAAGTACAGCAACTACCCGCAGCGCATTGATCGGCTTCACTTTTACGAGCACGCAGGCTTTGTGCGGACAGGTCAGAAGGTACAGGAAGCAAAGGTGATCTTTGACCTTATGAGCACGGACGGTGAGATAAGCAACAAGGAATACCGCAGCCTTATCAAGACATTCATGGGGCTTCGTATACTGAGATACACTATGAGAATCCTTAATGATTAAAATACGATCATCCCCTTGACAACCGCCGACCAAATGATATACTATTCTTCGGGCGATGACGTAAGGCGAAACGTCATTTGGCAAAGGGCTTTTGAGCTTCGGCTCAAAGATTTGAGGCTGCTGCTTGGCAGCCCCCTTTCGTTTTGCCAAAATCATCATTCTGCCAATTGACAATGCCTGTATAAAATAGTATAATTATAGAGCTGTGTATCACAACATAATAAAACCCCGGGAGGCAAAACAATGGATAAGATAACAGTAGGCATGACAATAAAGCTGGTCAAGAACATCGACGAAAATATCCCCGTCGGCTCGACAGCTACTATCGTATATATAGACGACTTCGACCAGATCTTCATCGACTGGAGCAACGGCGGACAGGGCAAGTTCACCGAGGAACAGATTTTGAAGAACTTTGAGATAGCCGCATAAATAGATATGACCATGAGGGCTGCCGCGTTGCAGCCCTCATTTATTTATAGTGTATTCAGTTAGCATGTCTGTTCTGGCTTGGCAGTTCCGAAACAGATAAAATACACTGTAATAGTCGATCAACTGCTGTATCTTATTTTCATGGGTCTTTTATCTATACCGAATCCGAAGTCGATATTACTGAGTTTGTCTTTCAGCTCCGGATTAAGATTCTGTACAGCATCGTAAAACCTCTGCCTGTCATTCTTGCCTTTTTCAAAACAAAGATAGTTTCTCTCAAAAATGTCGGCAGCTATTACTGTAGTTCCTATTCCTGAGAAAGGATCGAGAACATAGTCTCCCCTTCCGCTGAAATACAGCATTATCATTTCCGCGATCTCGGGCGGCAGATCTCTCTGACGCTTTTTCATATTCTCGAAACCCGAAACTACCGGCTCGATACTCACTATATTTCTGTGCCACTTTTCAAGCAGCTCCCGCGGTATCATGTTTTCTATCTTCTTTTTGCTGCCGGTTACATAACTGCTCTCGGTAAAGGTGAGCTTTTTCCCGTCACCATTTTTCCCGGGGCAGTTTTCATTTTTGCAAAGCCACTGCTGCTCGCCTGCTTTTGTAAATCCGCGACGCTTCATAAAAGTTATTTCGCCGCAGTATGGGCAAGGCAACGTTTCTTTTCTTTCGGCACGTTTCTGAAAAATAAGAATATGCTCATAGCAGCTCCCGGGTATCTCGGTCATGGAATAGTGAATCGACTTCCCGCGATACGGCTGCGAATAAAGTCCCTTGTCCCAGATGCAGTCGGTGATATATGTAAATCCGATCTTCTCCAGCATAAT
>CACYSH010000232.1 GCA_902776945.1 uncultured Ruminococcus sp. | reverse complement strand
CTGACAGGAGGTTATCTTAATGAGTAAGGATAATGCAATAATAGCATACGCTTTATATAGAGTATCTACCAAAGGACAGGTCGATAAGGTCAAGGACGACATTCCCATGCAGCGGGAAGCCTGCCATGAGTTCGCTGAAAGAATGGGCTGGACAATAGGCAAGGAGTTTCTCGAAAAGGGAGTGTCCGGTTTCAAGGTTTCCGCAAAGGATCGTGACGCTATTCAGGACTTGAAGGAGGCGGCACTTAACGGAGAATTTCAGGTGCTGCTGGTGTTCATGTTCGACCGTATAGGAAGAATAGATGACGAAACTCCTTTCATCGTCGAGTGGTTCGCAAAGCACAACATAAGGGTGTGGAGCGTCAACGAAGGCGAGCAGAGGTTTGAAAGCCACGTCGATAAGCTGATGAATTACATACGCTTCTGGCAGGCGGCAGGGGAGTCTGAAAAGACTTCAATGCGTATCAGAACGAGAATGCAGCAGCTGACAGCGGAGGGCATTTATCGCGGCGGTCCCGTACCGTTCGGATATATGCTTGAAAACCGCGGCAGGCTGAACAAAAAAGGCAAGCCCTCCTACGATCTCGCGATTAATACCGAGGAAGCGGAGTGGGTCAAGGACATCTTTGAAAAGACTGTCAAGGACGGTTACGGTTCTTTCAGGATCGCTAATTATCTTAACAAGCAGGGTGTGAAAACTCACAACGACAGCAAGTTTCAGTGCAATACCGTTCTCAGGATATTGAGGAACAAGCTGTACTGCGGTTACATGGTAAGCGGCGAAACGGTATCTCCTCAGCTTATGGATTTGCAGATAATTGATGAAAGGCTCTTTGAGCAGGCTCAGTATATTCTTGATGAACGCGATAAGAATAACGATGAAAAGCGTAAGATCGCCTATCAGACCAAAAGCAGTTCGCTTCTTTCGGGAATTATGTACTGCGCTCACTGCGGGGGAAAGCTGACAGCCATAAGTCACACCGACAGGCGGACAAGAAAGGACGGTTCGGTGTATGAGTTCACAAGAGCGAAATACCTTTGTTATCATAAGAGCAGAGGTCTTTGTGAATGTGATGGGCAGAGTTCCTATCTCGCTTTCAAGGTCGATGAGGCTGTTGTAGAAACGGTTGAGAATATGTTTGCGAGCATAAAGGACTCTCCTGACGAAAAGGTTCTGAAAAAGCATTTTACGAAAGAAATGCAGAGCTTCAAGGCAAAGCAGACCAAGATCAAGCTTGATCTTTCAAAGCTCGAAAAGCAGCATGAAAAGCTGGAAAAGGAGATCGCCAGAACGCTTACCGGCGAAAGCGCGTTTACTCCCGAACAGCTCAGCAAGGTCATCGCAGGCGTGGAATCGCAGATCACCGAGCAGCTGGAAAAGTTAGATACTCTTAATACTGAAATGACGGATAAGAAATCCTCAATGGAAAAAATAAAACCCCTCTATGACCGATTTAAGAGTTGGTCGGAGGAGTTCGACGAATGTACGCTTGAACAGAAGAAGATGATCATTTCTCAGATCATTGACAGGATAGAGGTCGGCAGAGATTACAAGATAAATCTGTTGCTGAATATGACCTATCAGCAGTTCTGTGAGGATTGGGATACCGTGAATAAGTGATTTCATATATTTATATCTTGGTCGGAATTTCCGATCAATTTTTTAAAGCAAAATTGCGTTGTAAACTTCCGACACTGTTAGAGCATGCGGCTGTTAACCGCAGGGTCGTTGGTTCGAGTCCAACAGGGGGAGCTAAAAGTAGAGAGATATTCAACTTGTATGTAGCTTTTTTTAGGAGGCGCTACATAAGGGACAGGGTTGAATATCTCTTTTTTGTTATTATATTATGTTGTTTTTCGACTGTCAAGTGTTTTTGAAGATAATTTCTCTTTAATATGATATTGATTATTTGAAACTATTTATCTGTCCGTTGGTCTTTATCTATAAAGACTGTTTTAGCCGTTATTTTTCACTTGAATTGTTACTGAAATGTAAAATCGGACTTTGATTAGAGACGAAGTTAACCGTAAAATATTATGTAAATATTAATAAAACGCACAATATACATATTTAAGCCTGAAACGAGATAATCCATTTATGTTCGTAGTTTGCCTTTTTTTCGTCGGAATAGTCCTTATCAATAACGGCGCGTGTACCTTGATGAAGGTTCCGCCGAAAGCAGCCGTTGTGATGAACATATTTGTAGGCGTACTGTCTCTGTTCATCAACTTCCTCAATCTGATACAAGAGTATTTTTATAAGGATCTTGGAAAGTTTGTGCATTGCCTTCTGATCTTTGAGGGCGTAGTGACTGCCATATAGTGTGATGATCCTCGGAGTATGGTGATACTGTTATTAATATGGGAGATGTGAGCCGATAACATCTCCCTTTTTTATGTTCATATGGTATCATCAAACAGTCTGCTCTCCACGGAAAATATCATGTCAATGTTCAGCACTTTTCCCGCCGTGTCGTGCTCCCTGTCATAGAAAACGAGCGTCCTAAACGTGTAGTCGATCTTTTTTATCTCGCCCGTGTACGTTTCATAGCTGCCGCCTGCTTTCAGCTTGTCGGGAACGAAGTAAGTAACGGTCACTTCGGGCGTGTAACCGTCCTCTATCATCGCAGAAAGCAGAATGAGCTTCCGGTCAAGCTCGTCGCGGATATGGTCGGGCAGGTCGGTCATGTCGTCCGTAAGCCTGCCTTCCTCCGCGATTATCTCATCGTAGCCCGTAAGTGCCGCAAATGGACTGAACTGCGCCGCACGGTCGTAAAGGCTCATGTGTTTGCGCCCATCTGCCTGATGGTGCGGCAGGTCTATAATGTCATTATAAGGAAAATATTCATTCATGCTCTGTCCTCCTATCTGTCCGTTTCGCTCGATCGTCGTGCCGCCCTCAATGAAATTCATACCTTTTAGAACGGCGTTCCTTTTCCGCGACAGCTCTTATTCTTCTATTTTCTTCTCCTGCCCTCCGGGGTCAGTAAAGAATGAAACGCGCCCATTTCATCAGATAGTCATAACGTACCAACGTCCGATACGGCTCGCAAATGTCGAGTCGGCAGGCTCGAAAAATAAATGCTTTTCCTCGCCGCGTATCATGACCGTGAAGCAGTAGCCGCTCCAATCGTCGCGGTAGATGTTCGCGGGGCGGAAGTCCTTGATCTTGTCGATCTTGAACGTCCGTCCGTCGCCCCATTTGCATTAACCTAACTTAAAACCATTGAAAATACGGTGATTTAGTGGTTATTCGGGCGAAACGGGCGGGAGCAAGCCCCCGCCCTACACCTG
>CACYSH010000231.1 GCA_902776945.1 uncultured Ruminococcus sp. | reverse complement strand
TTTACAAATTATCGTTTAAAAGTATATTCATTATTACTTATCAAAATACTCTTGACTTGATTTTCACGTATGATATAATAAATGTAGGCTTCGAACAAACGCACGAAGCGAAACAGTCTGTCTGTTATGAAAATCATTTGTGTCCAAATATAATTATAGCAGATCATACCCGATTTGTCATTCAATAAAATGGTTAATTCAGCAGGCAGACAGTAAACTCAATAAAAAAATTAAGAAAAGAGGTAAATGATATGAAAGAGTTGAAAATTGACGCGCTGAACGAAAATCTGCCGGAGGTGATCTCTTTTGTGGACGAGCAGCTTGAAGCGGCAGATTGCCCGATGAAGCTGCAAATCAAGCTCGATATAGCCGTTGAGGAGATATTCGTAAACATTGCGAATTATGCGTACCCCGACGGAACAGGCACGGCGTTCATACGGGTAGAAATCCTCGCCGACCCGCCGACTGCCGAGATAACCTTCATAGACAGCGGCATTCCATACGACCCGCTCGCAAAGCCCGACCCCGATGTACACCTTTCTGCCAATGAAAGGCAGATAGGCGGGCTTGGCATATATATGGTAAAAAAGAGTATGGACGAAATGGAGTATCAATATATCGACGGGCAGAACATACTCATGCTGAGAAAAAGGCTGGTGATCGTATGATAAAGAAATTCGGAGTGACCATTGGCGGCTTGCAGCAGAAGATCTTAAACCTCGTGTTGGTCTTCATACTCGCGATCGTCGGCGTTTTTATGGCGGTCTCGGTCTTGCAGTCAAGGTACCTGACCAACGTGGTGAACGATGCCAATACCGAGCAGAAGGAGGCTATCAAAACCGTTTCGGGAAACACGATGCGTCAGGTCATTGACGGCTCGATGACAAAATCCAACGCGCTGCAATCGTACATCGCCGATGATATGTTCTCCGATGTGAAGTTAAACGTTACCACTCTGCAAAGCCTTGCGGAGGAGCTTTTCGCGCATAAGGACAGCTTTGACCCTTATCCCGCATATCTGCCAGACCCCGCAAATCAGGGAAAGCTCTCCGCGCAGGTGCTTTGCGAAAGCGGCGTTAATTACGAAGGCTCGGAATACTTGGGCATAGCGGCTCACATGAGCGACATGATGATAGCTATGTGCGACGGCGCGGACTATCTTTCAAACTGCTTTATCGGGCTTGCGGACGGCACCTGCCTTGCCGTTGACGCTTTTGCCGCCGACAAATACGATGAAAACGGAAATATCCTCCCGTTTGAGGTTCGCAAAAGAACGTGGTACACGGGCGCTGCCGAAGCGGGCGGGCTGTGTTTCTCGGGAGTTGTCGAGGACACCTACACCGACAAGATATGCGTGGAATGCTCTGCGCCTGTTTATCTTGACGGCGAGCTGGTCGCTGTGGTGGGATCCGATCTGTTTCTTGATTCCATATCCGATCATTTCAGCAAGTCATCGGGAACGAGCAGCTATGTCTGCATTATCAACAACGAAGGAAAGGTCATTTACGCTCCCGAAGGCAACGGAATATTTACCGTCCTGACTACCGACAAGGCAGACGATCTCAGGAAAGGCGATAATAAGGCGCTTGCGGATTTTGTTACGGAAGCGCTTTCGCAGCAGACAGGCATAAAGACCGTAAATCTGAACGGCACCGATTACTATATGACGGGCGCTCCTATGGCTACCGTCGGCTGGACGATAGTTTCGTTCATCGAAAAAGAGCTTACCGAGCAGCCCACGCAGCTCATGACATCTCAATACGATAAGATAAATAACAACGCCGCCGAAAAGTTCAGAAAAAGCGCGGCAAGCTCGCAGAAGACCACACTTGTTATGATAGCCGTGATACTTGTTCTCGGGTCGGCAAGCGCTCTTTTTGTCGCGGGGAAAATAGTAAGACCTATCGAGCGAATGACAAAGCGCATGGGCGCGATAAGCGACACCGACCTTGCGTTTGAAATGGAGAACGCTTACCGCACCAACGATGAGATCGAAGTCCTTGCCGAAGCCTTTGCGATGCTTTCGAAGCGCACTCTGGACTACATCGCGCAGATAACGCGGATAACCGCTGAGAAAGAGCGTATCGGCGCGGAGCTGAAGCTTGCGACCCGCATTCAGGCGGATATGCTGCCGAACGTTTTCCCGGCGTTCCCCGAGCGGTCTGAGTTCGATATATACGCTTCTATGACCCCCGCGAAGGAGGTAGGCGGCGACTTCTACGATTTCTTCTTTATCGACGACGATCATCTGGGGCTTGTCATGGCGGACGTATCGGGCAAGGGCATTCCCGCCGCACTTTTTATGATGATGTCCAAAATTTTGGTCAATAACTTTGCGGCAATGGGCGGCAGTCCTGCGCAGGTATTGCAGCAGGTCAACGCGCAGATATGCAAGAACAACAAAGAGGAAATGTTCGTCACCGTGTGGCTTGGCGTTCTTGAAATATCAACGGGGAAGGTAACGGCGGCAAACGCGGGGCATGAATATCCGATCATCAGAAATGCGGACGGCGGTTTTGAGATATTCAAGGATAAGCACGGCTTTGTCGTCGGCGGCATGGAGGGCATACGTTACAAGGAGTATGAATTTACGCTCGAAAAGGGCGGTGCGCTGTTTTTGTATACCGACGGAGTAGCCGAAGCGACCAACGCTCAAAATGAGCTTTTCGGCACGGAGAGAATGCTTGAAGCGCTAAATGCCGTCCCCGATGCCGACCCGAAGACCCTGCTTGGGAATATGAAAAATGCGATTAACGGATTTGTAGGAGAAGCGCCGCAGTTTGACGATCTGACAATGCTTTGCGTGAAGCTGCTGTGATATACTCCAATTAACGCAAAGTGAGGGCAAACCCCTTCCTAAGACTTTTTAATCATCAATCCATAGACGATCTTGGCGGCTATCATTTCGTCACTCTGCGTTGCACTCCCTTGCAGTGCGACAGCACTGCTGCGGTGGCACGAACGTGATCGTGCAAGCGCCTTGATCGACGAAATGCTATCCGCCAATCTTGTCTATGCCTTGGTGATTAAATAGTATAAGACTTTTGGTTTGCCTTCACTTTTTGATTTTTGTTTGCCTTTTATATAAAAACGCCCCCGAACTTTAGGTCGGTACTAATATAGAAGTTCACCACTTTCCAAGAAATACAAGCTCAAAAAATGTCAAATTTCAATGATTTAAAATGACGAAACCACCTAATTTCGTTGTTTTTCATGCGTTTGTATCTGAAATTAGACACCATATGCAAGTCGGGATTTATTATGTAAAGACCTATACAGCAGGCTATAACAAAGAAGGACAGATACTTCCGCAAGAGAGGTATCTGTCTTTTTTCGTTATTCAGAACTCAACAATCTGATCAATCTCCGCCATAAGCTCCTCAGTGCGCCTAAGAGCTGCAATGATTTGTTTGTAATGCTCAATATCATCAGTTGAAAGCGTCATGCCTTTACGGTCTTTAAGCCATTTCTGCAAGGGTTGGTTGCCGCCTATGGCATACTCCCATACACTTGACAATGATTCATCCGTTGTAAAGAAGTGATTTTTGTTGATGTACACTTTATTACTCAAACTTCCACACCAATTCAACTCAAAACCAACGTAATATCGAAATTTTTAAGAAAAAAGAATAGCATAGCACCTCCAAATGTGGTATAGTATCACCACTTTATCGCCCATTATCGTCATTTATCGTTAAGTATCGTCAATTCACCTTAAAATCGGCATTTTTGGTGGTAGAAACGGAGAAAACTGCGTAACTGCGCCTTTTCTGAAAAACAGCCAAAATGAGGATTTTGGGTAGAAACTTGGTAGAAGTCTACCGCCGTCAAGGTTGGTAGAAACCTGATCAATCGGTAGAAAGCCTGTTGACAACTGCACAAATATCGTGCTTAAATAATGGACAATAGCGGACGGTGTTTCATAACAGAAGCGCTGTCCGCTAATTTTACATGGACAATTCTTGTCCCGAAAACAACGTCATTCTCACAAATACCGAATTTCTGACAATGGGCAGACCGTCCTCTCCGAAATATGCACGAAACAAGAACATACTTGTTATCGGCGGTTCGGGTTCGGGCAAAACCCGATTTTTTGTGAAGCCTAACCTGATGCAGATGCACTCCTCCTATGTAGTTACCGATCCGAAA
>CACYSH010000230.1 GCA_902776945.1 uncultured Ruminococcus sp. | reverse complement strand
TGTGCGCCCGTTTCCCCGAACAATGGATATATGCGCGGGCGCACACATAGGTGCGCCCCTACACAATTAACGAACAATTATTTATGTCGTTTACTATAATTTTTAGCCGCTCAATTTTCTTTTTACCGTTAGTTTGCGAATATAGTCGGCTTTTGTAGGAGAAAAAGGGTTATCCCCCTGCACGAGCTTCGCTCGTGCCACCCCCTTCCTAAGACTTTGGGTTTTGCCCTCGCTTTTGATATACCTTCACTTTGCGTTATTTACCGCTTTTTTCTGGACACAATGCAAACGCCCGCGAGAATCAGCGCCGTTACCGAAGTCACCGCCGCACCCGTCGTGGGGTTATTGTCGCTCGCAGATGTCGGCGATGCAGAGTTATCCGCCGCCGCAGTGCCTGCCGCAGAGCCGCTCCCCTCCGTGCCTACCGGAGTATTTTCGGAGGTGTGCGAGCGGACAGCGCTCACATTCCCTATACTTCCGCCAAACGGCACTATCACCGCGCCTTTATTCCCCACCAACACCGCAGGCACGGTCTCGGGGTCGTCAGAGTGTTCTTCGGGCAAGCCCTCTGTATAATAGCTGTCCAGCGACTTCACAAGCTCCCAGTTGTACTGCGGCTGATGTTCCGTCCAAAGCTCATTGAAATTCAGCGCGAATGTCGCCACATGATACATCGGTCTTTCCCTGAACTTAGCGTCATACGCTTTTTTGTAGGCTTCCTTGTAACCAAGAACAAATTCCTCCGAACGAGGTTCATCGCCCTCGTACACTATTGGTTCGTCATTGTAGCTTGTGCCGTACTCGTTGCCCGCGTCGATGTCCTGCGCCGCGTCGCGCTCTCCGCAGTAATCGCCGTTGTCCATGCCCTTCTGATAATCGCTCTTGCAGTCTCTTACGCCTTCTTCATACTGTATTTCGTATTCTTCCCGATAGGCTTGCTTGTAGGCTTCGAGATATTCCTCTGTGTGTTCCTCGCCGTCGTCGGGAACATCATTGTAGCCCGCATACTTTTCATTGCCGCTATATCCGTCGGAATAGCCTGTCCATGCCGCCGATTTTCCGTCTGCGGCACCCTTTTCGGCTTCTGTGACGGGTTCGGGGGCTTCTTCCTCTTCTTCATAATATCCCGGCGCATAATCAGGGTCATTGTAATCAGCGGGAAGAAAATCATCGGTGTTCATGCCCTCGTGATAATACATATCCTTTACTATCACGGGTCCCAGCTTTCTCAAGATCGGATAGAGCGAATCAATTATCATATTGAAATCGCTTTCGGATATAGGTACGTTCCCCTTTGCCTTTTCGCTGTAATAAAGATATGTAAGGACTGCTTTAAGGTCGTTCACCGTCTTTTCATACATTTGGTCGGAATTATGGCTGACTATCCCGAAAAGCAGGTCATCACCCACAAAGGACACTACCGCATCATTATCTTTCAGCTCTGCCGCGTTCTCTCCCGAAAGCTGTTCCTTCAAGCCCGAAAAATACTCGGCGAGAGCCGTTCTCTCTTCGGGGGTCTTATCAAAATAAAGCTCCAGCAGACCGCTTACGGCTTCGTCAAAATCTCCCGAAAACTTCTCCCTTGTCAGCTCGCCCGAAAGATAGTCCATGAACTGCCTGAGAAACTCGTCCTTTGCAACGGTCTCACCGTCCCTGACCTTAACGCCCTGAAAACCTATCTCGCAGGTCTTTGAAACGAGGGTTTTGTCAGAGCCTATCCACTCGGCTTTTCCGTTTGAATGTATGCCCCAGCTTTCAGGATAAACATAGTTGATTATATCGTTCTTGTTGCGGGTCTCGCGGATATTGTCATATATCTTGTCGCTTGCGGAAGCGGCGGGAGCTTCAAAAGTATAGATATACACATCGTCGGCGGATGTATCAAATTCGGCGGTATGCTCGTTTATGTAAACGCCCGCAAGGTCGGCGACCGTACCCCCTCTTGAATATCCCGTTATCCACAGACTTACATCTTTAAGCTCGTTTTCGTCAATGTAAGCCTTTATCCTTTCGATGACCTTTTCTGCGGCTTCGTCGAAACCCCGAATATCTCCTTCGGTTCCCGCGGTAAGATTTGCCGCCCATTCGCTGTCATACTTAGCGCCGCGCACCGCCACCGCGACAAGCTCCCGCCCGTTCACCTTCTTGTGAGCGATAGCGGTTCCGATAGTGTTCCTTGTGGGCTTGATATTCATATCCCCGACGGAAATATCCTCAAAGCCAATATCGTCCAGCAGGTCGGTAACGTAAGACGAGCCGCCTTCTTCCATAGTCGAAAGAGCCAGCGCCATAGACATGGTTCGCAGGTGAACGTTATCCTTTCCCGAAGGCGCTGAAAAATAGCCGTCGCTGTAAAAATAAGTCTCGCTTGCAGGCTCCGCAGAAGGCGCGGGGCTGTATGTGAAATTTCCCTTGCTGACATCGTACTCATCGGCAGCGTAAGTATTTAAAGGCAAAGAGCAGCACAGCATAGCTGCGCCCGCGAAAATGCCGAATGTTTTTGCTATTGCTCTCATGGTATTTCCTCCGTTTCAATGCTCCCGCGTTCGGGCGGCGGGGTGGGTTGATTATATTATATCATAACAGGAGAAGAAAATCAATAGGAATCTATAAATGAGCACGGAAATCAATTTTGCTCCATATGTTGGTAGTCTTGTAGGGGCGCACTGCATGAACTTGTTCATGCAAGCGCCCCTACAAAATTCACAAATATCGTTATGCGATTTTTGAAAATTGATTTCCGTGATAAATGAGCAGTGCAGTCAATATGCACAAATTCAGACTATCGCAAGGCTTGTAGGGCGGGGTATTGGCTTTGTCTGCGGAAGTATTCTGCCGCGCAGATCGGTAAGGCTTTGGAGCAGTGCGGGATTGAAGCCATTCAGCAAAAAGTCGGAAATTCATGTATAAAAGCGCGCAGAGTTCCCATATTTAAGAAAAAAAAGAAATTTTGGGAGTAATATAATTTGTAGTCGATTGTAGTCGATGAAAACAAAAAGTATCGACTACGGTTTTAGCCCGTAAAATCAATGGTTTTGAGCGTTTGTAGTCGAGTAGTCGATGAAAATCGTAATCTTTTTAAAAAAGACATTTAAGTATTTATATAAGTTTACGAAAATCATCGTCTACACGACTACATTTTAATATTTGCAGTAATAGCGTAGGGTTTTCGCTTAACTGTCCAAAAATAGTAACGCATATCGTGAGGGGGTATGCGTCAGTGTTTTCCCCCGCCGTCCCGATGTATGGACTTCATCTAACAATGCTATAAATGAGCGCATTTGGTTAAATTGCATAAATAATTACACTACCCACAACT
>CACYSH010000229.1 GCA_902776945.1 uncultured Ruminococcus sp. | reverse complement strand
ATAAGAACACCGAAATCTCTAAACCCCGATTTTATGCAGTTCATAGATTTTGTTTCGGGCGGGCTGATTTTCACTTAACAAAATGCGGAATTATGTAGTGTCTTATGAAAGGATGTTTCTCCGCGGACACTTTCTATTTGACAGCTGAACCTGTGATAGCCATACTATCATGTGACTGCGGTAGATGCCTACTTATCCACCCCCTCACTGTCAATATCACGAACGCAGCGCAGTTAAGTATATGGCACTTTATGCAGATAGGAGATTAATTTTTTCAATTTCATATATAGACTTACAATTTTGCGACTTTTTGTCCTGACTATTGAGAGGAATCGTGTGCTCCGCGCTATTTTCTGTACGAATCGAGCAAGAAGCCGTCCCTTGATGTACGGTCAGTCTGTGAGTATCTCCAATCTTTCTGAAAACCCGGCAAGTTTTTGCACACTTCTTCCCCATTGATATATGGAGGGCAATAAATCGAACGCAGATATTTTTTCCTCAGATCTCTGATGTGCGCGGTGTGACCTCTGCATGAATCAATCAGTTTCAAGCCGTCCCCATTTCCCTATGCGTTTCGCTTTCTAACGTTTCAAGAACGGTATCCTATCGAAAGATTTTCATAATGATTATCTCAACTATCCCGACCGCTCATAATCAAGTTATCTTCCGCAATCTCTGTACCGGAAGAGATACTCAATACAAGATCAAACGTCTTTTGTCTTTTTTTTTGCCTATTTCACCTTTGTCCTTAAGCTCGTCGTATCAATTGCCGCCACATCATTTCATAAGCCAACCAACCCGCATGACCCCACAGAAAAGAGGTGTTCCGTATAAGCCTATATTTCCACGTTCCGTCGTAGTCCGCCACTAACTGTTATCCCTCATATCGAGCTATCCGCTGTTCCGCACATGAAGTCCGCCGCCATTCGTACTCTAATAATGGCTTAGAACAGAAAGTAACCGAACCCAACCATTACAACAATGTTCATGGAACCGAAAGGAGAGATGTCCAATGACATTAACCGAAAAGAAAGACCTCATTAATCAGATAACCGCCATGCTTGACAAACTGATCGATGTGGACACTGAGAGCCCAAGCGCCCCCGCAGAGCCGCACATAGACAAGCCCATGGAGATGCTCACCATCAAGGAGTGTGCCGCGCTCGTGGACGGGCTGTCCGAGCACACGGTGCGTATGCTGTGTACACAGGATAAGATCGCCCATGTAAGGGCGGGCGCGGGCAGAAACGGCAAAATTCTTGTCAGCAAGGTATCGCTGCTGAAATATTTGGGAATTGCAGGCTGATCGTGTACTTATCGACACTGCCGAGGACGGCAGGGATATATTGAAAATCGTTTTTAGACCGAATATTCATTTCTACCAAAAGCAAGCAGAGAACTTTTCGTATACCGAAAAGTTCCGTATACCGATTTTGCGCTATACCCGCAAAATCGTTGTTTAGGGAACCCTTTGCCCTAAACCGCAGCCCTCGTCCGAGGGCAGAATAATTATATAAAATCAAACGAAAGGATTGATAATTATCGCAAGAAAGTACAAACAGGTTCACCGGAAGGAGCTGACATTCGACATCAAAGACTGGGAGAAGATCGAGCGACAGGCGGAGGCTTGCCACACCGACACAACGAAATATCTCCGCAAGATGATACTCGAAAAGCAGCCGATATTCTATGACATGAAAGAGATCACGCCCCTGCTGAACGGTATGCGTGTTATTTCCAAAAATATCAACCAGGTCGCCCGCAAGGCGAACGAGACCCACAGCGTCACAGCCGCGGACGTTGAAATACTGCGGAAGGAGGTAGAATCGTTATTCCAATCTGTAAGCACATCGCTCTCCACGCTGCTGTCAACAAAAGTCTGACCTACATACTGAACCCCGACAAGACTGAGAACCTGCTGTACGCGACCTCCATAAACTGCATGACCGATGCCGCGTCCGCCTTCGAGCAGATGCAGCTCGTCTACAACCAGTACGCCCGCGACCGCTTCACCACCCCTCCGCCGCTTGACGGGAAAGGCAGTGTGAAGGCTATCCATTACATTCAGTCTTTCTCGCCTGATGACAACGTCACGCCCGAGCTCGCTCACAAAATAACCAAGGCTTTTGTCCGTAAGGCTTTCGGAGACGATGCGCAGGCGGTCATAGCAACGCACGTTGATAAGCGGCATATTCATTCGCACATCATACTGAATTCCTATTCGATTTCGGGTCAGAAATTTTACGCGAAGAAGGAATCGTTGAAACGCGTCCGCTATTACTCCGACGGGGTGTGCCGTGCATTTGGTATCGAGCCAAGCCCCAACATCACAGGCAAGGGTAAGAGTATGAAACATAATGAGTGGGAGCACCGTAAGAACGGCACCTTATGGAAACAGCAGATACGCGACGAGATCGACAAGCTGATACCAACCGTCATCACGCTCGAAGAACTGTTGCAGGCTCTTGAAGAACGTGGGTATGAAGTAAAGCGCGGCAAGTATATCTCTATCCGCGCACCCGAGCAGGAAAGGTTCGTGCGCACCAAAACGCTCGGGGAGGAGTACACCGAGGACAGCCTCATTATTCGCATTCTCTATCGCGATATGGGTGAGGGCGTGGAGCCGCTTGACAATTATCGCTCCGACCTATGGGAGGCTTACGACAGCGTGATCGGAGGTGTTCGCATACTTGCGGAGCAGCAGCAAAAAGTCCCCCGTAAGCAGAATATATCCCTGCCGTACTCCGCGGATAATGACCTCGATGTTTATCGACTATCGGCGCAGCTGAACGTAATCAACAAGTATCATATAGACTCAGTCTCTGATCTGGAGAACAGGATCAGGAAGCTAAAAGACGAGCACGAAAAGTACAGGACCGAGGTAAATGAACTGATCGATGAGCATATCAAACTCCGCAACGTGCTTGAACAGATTAAGATATATCACGAGCTCTCGGCAAAGGGTGAGCTCACATCAAAAGAAGAAGTGCAGCTGCTGCTTGCCAAGCAGACCATGCAGCGGCACGAGATACTTACTGTTGCAGACGAGATACGTCTGAGAAATAAAGCGGAAAACCTAGGAAAGATAATAGGCACCCGAAAGGAAACGCTTGATAAGATCAGGAGGCAATATGAGGTGTTCAAGGACATTCGGGATACCTATTATGATGATGTATCGAGGGAGAGTTACCTTAGCGATCTTGAAAAGGAAGAACGCCAGCGGCAGGAGCAGCTGCGTAAGAACAAGAAACCGAAAAGATAACTATTACAGTAATTATGTTTGAGAAAGGATTTTGAATTATGTCAAGAAAAGCATCTATCAAAAGTTTGAAAAAGGCTGCCG
>CACYSH010000228.1 GCA_902776945.1 uncultured Ruminococcus sp. | reverse complement strand
GCGTTTATCTCCTGCCGCTGTTTTTCATATTCCGCGCGAACCTTTGATATTCTGCCTTCAAGTTCACCGATAGAACCTATTCCGTCACGATTGATGACGGACAGCTACGCAGACAGCAGATACACATCGAGGTCGTTGTCCACAGAATATTCTGCCGTAACAATTCGCTTCCGAGGTACTTTCTTCCGCTGTTCCGCAAGTATGCGGACATCACCGATGATAGCAACTTACGTCGCCCGTAACTGCGACTTGCTGTCCTGTGCGGGCGTTGTTCCGGCACCTACCTCACGATAGAGTATCCGAATTTTCAGGCTTTCCTCGGTGTATTCTTCTCCGAGAGTCTTAGTGCGCACAAATCCCTCCTGCCCCGGTGTGCGGACAGAAATATACTTTCCGCGCTTTATTTCATACCCACGTTCTTCAAGTGCCTGCAACAGATCATCGAGCGAATTAACAGAATTTATCAGCCCGTTAATTGCCTGCCGTATCTGCTCCTTCCACGAAGAACCGTTCTTCCGCTGCGCCCATTCATAGTAGCTGACAGAACGACCCTTGTTCTCGAAATTCAGCGCAGGGGTCACACCGAATGCCCGACATACACCGTTGACGTTCTCCCTTGCCTGCCGCAGAGAGTTGCGGCAGGCGTAATATTTCTGTCCGGAGAGAGAGTAAGAGTTCAGTATCATATGGCAATGAACATGGCTGCGGTCAACATGAGTTGCTATGACCGCCTGCGCGTCCTCTCCGAAATTCTTTCGGACGAATGCTTTGGCTATCTTGTGGGCGAGTTCCGGCGTGACGTTCTCCGAGTCGGCAAAGCTCATGATATAATGGATAGCTTTCACCGAGCCTTTTCCCTCCAGCGGTTTCGGACTACTGAACTTGTCACGGGCGAACTGCTCATAGACCAGCCGCATCTGATTATATGCTTGGTCGGCATTTGTGGTACAGTTTATCGAAGTCGTGTACAGCAGGTTCTCGGTCTTTTCCGGATTTAAGATGTAGGCGAGGCTTTTGTTGACCGAAGTATGTATAGAGATTGATTTAAGGTAAGGGATAAATTCTCGACCTCCTTGTGCAGCTTTTCAACGTCCGCCGCATATATATTGTTCGTTTCATTTGCCTTCTTTGCGATCTGATTTATGTTCGAGGAAATGATCCTCATGCCGTTCAGCAGCGGTGCGACCTCCTTCATATCGTAAAACGTCGGCTCGGCGTTCATTATCACCTGTCTCAGATATTTCGTTGTGGTAGTATGACACGCTTCCGCTCTCCGCTCGATCTTCTCCCAATCCTTTATGTCGAAGTCGTTCTCTTTGCGGTGTACCTGTTTGTATTTTCTTGCCATAGAATGGCTCCTTTCATTTTCATAAATAATGGTTACAAAATCATCGTTCTGCCAATTGACACCGCCACTATAATATTGTATAATTATAGAGCTGTATGTCACAGCAATCTATACCCCGGGAGGCAGTAAAATGGAAAAGATAACAGTAGGCATGACAATAAAGCTGGTCAAGGAGATTGGAGAAAACATTCCCGTCGACTCGACAGCTACTATCGTATATATAGACGACTTCGACCAGATCTTCATCGACTGGAGCAACGGCGGACAGGGCAGGTTCACCGAGGAACAGCTTCTGAAAAACTTTGAAGTCGCTGCATAAATTTTTATGACCGTGAGGGACTGCCGCGTTGCAGCCCTCTGTTTTATTATTACGCATTCCGTTGGCATATCCGAACGGGCTTGGCGGTTCCCGAACAGACAGAATACACCGTAATATACGATCAAGCCTTTATCATATTTTCATAAGTCTTTTATCTATATCGTATCCGAAGTCGATATTACCGAATTTGTCTTTCAATTCAGGGTTCAGTTTCTGTACGGCGTCGTAAAACCTCTGCCTGTCATTCTTGTCCTTTTCAAAACAAAGATATTTTCTCTCAAAAATGGCGGCGGATATTACAGTCGTTCCTATCCCCGAAAAAGGGTCAAGAACATAGTCTCCCCTCCCGCTGAAATACAGCATTACCATTTCCGCGATCTCGGGCGGCAGATCTCTCTGACGCTTTTTCATATTCTCGAAACCCGAAACTACCGGCTCTATGCTCACTATATTTCTGTGCCACTTTTCAAGCAGCTCCCGCGGTATCACGTTTTCTATCTTCTTTTTGCTGCCGGTTACATAACTGCTCTCGGTAAAGGTGAGCATTTTCTCGTCACCGTTTTTCCCGGGGCAGCTTTCATTTTTACAAAGCCACAACTGCTCCCCTGCTTTTGTAAACCCGCGGCGGTGCATGAATTCTGTTTTGCCGCAGTACGGACAGGACATCGGTTCTTTTCTTTCGGCACGTTTCTGAAATATCAGAATATGCTCATAGCAGCTACCGGGCATCTCGGTCATAGGATAATGAATCGACTTGCCGCGATACGGCTGGGAATAAAGTCCCTTGTCCCAGATGCAGTCGGTGATATATGTAAAGCCGACCTTCTCCAGCATGATCGTAAAGTAAGCCGCAAGCGGAAACTTCTTATCATACAGATAACCGCTGTCCCTGCTAACATAGGTGGTCTGATCTCCGACCACAACAGCGCAGTAACGGAAATTTTTCAGCATACGATATACCTCGCCGAAAACGCTTTCCATGTAATCCATGTAGTCCTCAAAAGAGTTCCACTTATATGAAGTATCCTCGTAAAACCTCTCGGTTCCGTCAAGCGTATATCCGGGCGGTGCCGTCATCATGAGGTCAACGCAGTCGCTCTGATAGTCCTCTAAATAAAGATGCGGGTCACTGCTTTTGAACGCACTTTCGGTTAGAGGCTTTAAAGATCTCATATTATTTCGTCCTCCTATATTTGTATTTTTGATTTTCTGAAATCAGTATTTAGTTGCTTTCATCGGTTTCCTCTGAATTATTTTTACTGTTCAAAATCCTATTCTCGAAGCTGTCACACAGCAGGGCGAGAAGATCATCTTTCAGCGTAGGATTGCTCCCCTTGAAAGAAATGGTCACGTCACACTGACCGTATCTGCGCTCGATTTTCTTTTCCTCGTTCAGACTATCCCCTCCCCTGCTGTAAGTGCCTGCCTCAGCGACTTCCCGGCGCAGAGCACGGCGGTCTTGTTACCCTCCAAGTCGGTGACGACGGTGAACTTGCCGAAACTGCCGATCTTTATTTCTTCACCCTCGGCAAGCAACTGGCGAATCGTGTCCATCACCGAATTTATGTAACGGTAGGCAGTGACCTCGGAAACACCCTTGCGGGCGGCGAGTTCTCTTGTAAATTCCTGAGTATCCATCAGACCCTCTCCTTTCTCTTCACGATCTCCGTGACTGCGAGATAAAAACGCTCACGCCCGCGAGTATAATTTCTTTTTTTATTCTTTCGTTAGGCATTTATCGT
>CACYSH010000227.1:4897-5336 GCA_902776945.1 uncultured Ruminococcus sp. | reverse complement strand
GAAGTATAGACCCGCCGGCTGCAAGCTCTTTTACAACGACTATAATGAGTTTGCAAACGATAAGAAAGAGTGCATAAAGAAGACGATCCTCATTCCGCTGCGCGACAAGGGACTCCTCGACGGCATGGGTATGCAGTCCCATATCGACTGCTGCACAGGTCAGTGGGACTGGGGTAATACTACTTCCTATCTCGCCGCTATGGACGACTATTTAAGTCTCGGTATCGACGTTCAGGTAACTGAGCTTGATATTTCCCGCAACGGCGGACAGTATACCGACCAGCAGCAGGCTGAAAAGTATAAGGCTATCTTCCAGCATTGTGTAGACGTAAACGAAAGCGGCAAGTACAAGGGCAAGGTAACTCTTGTTCAGGTATGGGGACCCAACGATGATAACTCATGGGTAGGAAAGAACAATGCGGGTCAGCCCAACTATCCG
>CACYSH010000227.1:0-4886 GCA_902776945.1 uncultured Ruminococcus sp. | reverse complement strand
GGCAAGTACAAGGGCAAGGTAACTCTTGTTCAGGTATGGGGACCCAACGATGATAACTCATGGGTAGGAAAGAACAATGCGGGTCAGCCCAACTATCCGCTGCTTTATAACGGAAGCAATCAGCCCAAGACCGCTTACAACTACATCACCTCGATCATTCCCGATGATAAGTGGGGCGACGGTTCGAATTACAGCGATGGCAGTCAGCCTGTTGTCCTTGAACCCAACAAGTACGGCTGGTGGTTCCACTGCGGATTTGAAGGCTCTACCGACAACTTCTCGGGAAGAGGTCCGGCAAAGGTTGCTTCGAGCAGCAATACCGCGTATGTCGGCAACAGCTCGCTTTATGTATCCGGCAGAGAAAGCTCCTGGAACGGTGCTACCTACTCTCTCAGCCCCCGTATGTTCAAGGCGGGTACAGAGTACAGCTTCAGCGCGATAGTTTCCTATCTTGAGGGCGATGCTACCGATAAATTCCACCTGACGCTTCAGTACGACGATGCCAGCGGCACGACCTGCTACACCAAGATCGCTACCGAGACCGTAACAAAGGGCAGCTGGGTACAGCTTGCGAACAGGAACTACAAGCTCCCCGAAGGCGCTACCAATATGCAGATCTACGTTGAGACCGACAGCTCCACTACTTCGTTCTACGTTGATGAAGTTATCGGCGCAGTAGCCGGCACGGGCATTCTCGGACCCGAGAAGCCGCAGCCCGAGGAAAAAACTTATCCCGTTGTTTCCTCCGAAGTACAGGGCAAGCAGTTCAGATTAAAGTGGACGGCTGTTCCCGGCGCTACCGCTTATGGTGTTGCGTGCTATCAGAACGGCGGCTGGAGAGTTAAGGCTCAGGTAAACGGTTCTACTACCTCCTACACTTCGCCTAAGGGCATCAAGAGCGGTACTTATGTTATTGCTGTATGCGCTAAGGTAAACGGCAGCTGGGATACTTCCGGCATCAAGAACAGAGCTATCAAGGTAAAGATTTGATTATCTGAAATTCGCTTGATTCGAATATAACCAAAAGACACGGCAGCTTATTCATGGGCTGCCGTGTTTATTTATAAACTTATACTATTTAATCATCGATCCATAGACAATCTTGGCGGCTATGGATTGATGATTAAATAGTATTATTCGTTGGTTTTGCCGGGTTGCGCCTGCGGCGCAAACGGGGTTCTGCCCCATACCCCGCAAGGGGGCTGCTTGCCTTGGCGCGAACTTGTTCGTGCGCTTGACCCGGTGTCCGTCACCTGCTTTGTGAAAGCCTGTTCGTTTGCTTTTATGACTTTATTTCGTCGGGAATGCCATATTATGACCGTTTCGCCCTATCATTTTGTTTCAAAATCGCCCATTGACATTCAATACATATTTATGGTATAATATATCCATAATAATGAAGCAACGGTGCCTGTCGGAGCGCGTATAGTCCAATCGGCGGTCTCGGTAGCGCTCTGCCTGGTCATATATTTTATCCGCACCCTGCTGCCCGTCGGGAACGGCATACCGTTTTACAGCGCTCTTGCGGCTTTGTGGTGTATGCAGCCCTATCACGAGACCACAAACAACAACGCGGGTCAGCGCTCGATAGGCACTCTGCTCGGCGCGGGCTTCGGGCTGATATTTCTTGTCGTGCTGAGGTTCGCGGGACTGCGGGCGCAGATGGCAGTGTATCTTCTTGCTTCGGCGGTCATTATCCCGCTCATACACCTTACGGTGATACTCGACAAAAGGAACGCTTCGTTCTTTTCATGCGTGGTGTTTCTGAGCATCGCGCTGACGCATTCGTTCGACGACGACCCTTATTTATTCGTGCTGAACAGAGTGCTTGACACGTTTATCGGCATCGGCGTGGGGCTTGCGGTCAATAATTTTCATCTGCCCGTCAGACACGACAGCGAAACGCTCTATGTCAGCGGGATAGATTCGGTGCTGATACCCGACGGACGCGCAGAAAACGCATACAATAAAGTCGAGCTGAACAGAATGATAGAATCGGGCGTGAAATTCACGCTTTCGACCGTCCGCACCCCCGCCGAGGTAATGTCGCTCATGAACGGTGTCAAGCTGAATCTGCCGATAATAGTCATGGACGGCGCGGCGATGTATGACATAAACGAAAAGGAATACCTCGAAGCGGAATTTCTGCGGGCGGATATTTGCGAGCAAGCCGAAAAGATCATAGCAGAAAGTGGTATGCACTGTTTTGTCAACGTCATGTACGACGCTACGCTGCTGATATTCTACGGCGAGTTCCGCAATTCCGCCGAAAAAGACCTGTTTGAAACGCACAAGCACTCTCCGTACAGAAATTATGTCCGCGAAATTTTCAGAAGGCACGACGCTTCGGAGCGCGTTCTGTATCTTACCGTCCTCGATGAAAGCGGGAAAATTTCGGCGCTTGAAGAAAAGCTGAACGATAAGCTGAACGGCTTTGTGCGCGTCACGGTGACGGATTCGGAATATGACGGATATAAATACCTGAAAATGTTCTCTCCCGCCGCTTCAAAGGAGAATATGCTTTTGAAGCTCAAAGCGCATACGGGCTGTGAAAATGTCGTTACGCTTGGAAGTATCAAGGGAAAATATGATGTATATATCGGCGACGGCGGTGGAAATGCGACGGTCAAGCTGCTGAAAAAGCTGTACAGAAACGATATTTACCATTAAAAATCATAGAGTTTAAAGTGTTTACAAAATAAACATTGATAACGACTGCCGATAATGATATAATCGAAGAAGTAAGGGCAAAGGCGCTTTTCCGGAAAGGAGAAGCGCTTATTTTTTCGCTCGAAAGGAGAAGAAAAAATGGTCTCGCTTAACGACTACCTGTTTTCGGGCGATACGGTACTGAAAATATTGCATCAGTATTCCGCCGACCTGAAACGATCTGCTATCGTAACGCATAACTCGGTCGATATTGCACACAGCAATTTTCTGATACAGATAATCGAACTTCTGGAGCATAACGACTTCCTCACCTCGCAGTCACAGCGCATCAAGGATTTCTACAAGTACATGACCCACGAATATCCGTTTCTTGCCTTCACATTCAAAGGCAGAATAAAATCGCTTATAAGAGCGGAGGAAAAATTCAACGGGTATATCCTTGAATATATCTATAACTATTATAAGGAAAACGGCAAATTTCCCTCCGAAGCGAAGATAAAGAGCAATCTTATCTGCTTCCGCGACCTTATAGCTTACAGGATAGTTATTTCAATGCCCGAATGCCATATATCGGCAGGCGAAAAAAGAGAGGACGTTGAGCTTGAATATCTTTACGAAATAGCCGACACCCTGCCTGCGTTCCTTGAAGAGCGGGGCTTCACGGCGGAGCTTTCGGGTTTTCCCGACGACAGATATTCCGAGCGGCTGAAAGAATCGGTCAGACCATACTACCGTGATTATGTTTCCACGCCGCGAAACACGGGCTATAAGTCGCTGCATATAACATTTTATGACAATCTCGCCCGCTGCTACACCGAATTGCAGCTGCGAACTAAGGACATGGACGATTTGGCGGAGATAGGCGACGCAGATCATTTCGGATATGAACGCTCGCAGGAGGAAAACCGTACTCGGCGCGACATAATTCCCGCAGGTGAGTGCGTTTATTTCGACGAAGCATACGAGAGGCTGACAAAATTGCAGGAGATCGAGCTTTCGGAGATAAACGTCAATATGTTCAAGGCGCTGAACAATCAGCTTATCAACGACGGCTGCGGACTGTTCCGCGGTCGGCAGATACTTCCGTTCGAGCATCTTTCGAGGTTTCAGAACGACCTTATTGATTAGCAGTGCCTGATAAATTCTTTGAAAATGTTTAGACTATTATCGTCTCGTGTATAAGAAAATTCAGGGTGCCACTGCACAGCCCATAAGAACTTATGCTTGGGCGAATAAACGGCTTCAATAAGGCCATCAGGGGCTTTTGCCATAGATTTGAGCTTTTCTGACAGCAAACGTATGCCTTGATGATGATAACTGTTGACAGGAAGCTCATTTGTTTTGAGTAGCTCATACAAAGGAGTTCCGCTATCTATATATACTTCATGACTCGGAACATCATACGGAGGTTTCTGACAATGTGTAATTGTATCCGAAAACTGTGAAGGGATATCCTGCCAGAGAGTTCCTCCAAGAGAAGCGTTCATGAACTGGATACCGCGGCATATTCCGAGAACAGGCTTATCAAACTGCATTGCATACTTCAGCAGAAGCGTCTCCATTGCGTCACGTTCAGGACTGCATTCTCCGCATGCTCCAATTTTTCTTGCAGAATATATTTCGGGGCTTACGTCCTGTCCTCCTGTGAACAAAAATCCGCTGCACATTTCTGTGATTTGTTCGATATGTGTATTTTCACTTGTAAGCGGAAGCATTATAGGAAGGCCGCCGGCCTCAATGATACCGCCGAAATATCCGGGAAGCATCCAGTAACTGCTTTTCACATAATCGATAAGAGGGATAACACCGATAACAGGTTTTTGACTCATGTAAATCACTCCAGACAATAAAAGGACGCATACGGTAATTTCCGCAGCGTCCTTGCTTTATATTATGATTATATGTTCCTTTTACGAAAAAGTCAATATGTATTTGAGTATAATTGAGTATTAATATGCTTATTTGTACGTCAACGAACTTAACTTTGTAAGAAATAATTTCTTTTGGTGTTTAAAGCACAAAAAATATATGAATTACTGCCAAAGTTCAAAAAAGGGTATTGACAAATCTTTCCCAAGGGACTATAATGGCATTGTAAACAGCAAGGGAGCTGCAGACCAAAAGTCTGCAGTTCTCTTTTTTGGTTTTATAGCGCTAATTCCATACACAAAGGGGTGTATGATGTACTGAGCTATCAGTATGTCATATGCCCCTTT
>CACYSH010000226.1 GCA_902776945.1 uncultured Ruminococcus sp. | reverse complement strand
AGCAATGTCTGCAACTTAAGATGTATTTTTGTTTTGTCTCCTTCGCCGGAGGTGATGAAAGTGCAAAAAATATATGTCATTTAATATAAAACCACCGGACGAGCCGGTGGTTTTGACTTGTTTTATGCGGTAAATCTTACCGTTACGCGGTTTTCCGTTTCATAGCCGTATGTGACGGAAGCCGCAAGCTTCTTCACGATCATAACAGAAAGCTCGTCACCGTCTGTGAACGGGTCATATTTCCCGCCGCCATAGGCTATTGTCATTTCGGCGGCAGCGTCCGTTTCGGAATACTCGACCGTTATATTTATCGGGAATCCGCTGTTATCGCGTCCGAGCTTTCCGATGATGTTCTGTATCACAAGTTCCTCGAACGCAAGCTGCATATTCCGGACAATGCGGGCGTCGATGATATTATCCCTGCCGAACTGCTCGATCCTTGAGGTAAAGCCGATAAAGTCGAAATCCGGAGAGTTTATCTCCAGCGCAAGCTGCTTAAGCCGCTTGATGAATATTCTCGTTTTTTCCTTTGTCGGGTTTTCAAAGATCTGCTGCGGAGTCCCGTCCTCATATATGCCGCCCTCGTCCATATAGAAAACGCGGTTTGACACATCTCGTGCAAACTTCATTTCGTGGGTGACTATCATCATCGTCATACCCTCTTTGGCGAGGCTGCGAATAACGGACAATACTTCACCAACCATTGTCGGGTCGAGCGCGGAAGTCGGCTCATCAAACAGGATTATCTCCGGCTTCATTGCGATAGCGCGTGCAATAGCCACACGCTGCTTCTGACCTCCGGACAGCTCATCGGGATAGTTTTCCGCCTTTTCCGCAAGTCCGACACGTTTTAGAAGCTCCATGGCTTCTTTGCGTGCCTGTTCCTTCGGTACTTTAAGCAGGTTCACCGGCGCAGACATGACATTCTCAACGATATTCACCATTCCCATTTTGCGACGAACGAGCGATATATTGCATTTCGGGTCGGTTATCACCTCGCCGTCTATGGATACTGTTCCCGATGTGGGCTCCTCAAGCTGGTTGAGGCAGCGCAGCAGCGTGGATTTGCCCGTTCCGGACGGACCTATCACAGAGATGACATCGCCCTTGTTTATCTCTGCGCAGACGTCTTTAAGCGGAGTTACATTCGGGTATTCTTTTCTTAAATGCTCAATCTTTATCATGCTCATTTTGATGTGCCTCTTTTCCTGCTTCTCTTGTCAACGGCTTTCAGAACGAATTTCAGCATCAACGAGATTATCCAAGCAAGCACGAAGTAGATTATCGCCGTTGCTATCAGCGGGAAGAACGCTTCATAGGTGCGGCTCCGGATAATGTCGCTCATTTTCGTGAGGTCCTGAACTGCGATGTAGCCGACTATCGAGGTGCTTTTCAGCAGCGAGACTATCTCGCCCCTATATACCGGCAGGAACCTTACAGCCGCCTGAGGGAATATGAACTTGAAAAATGCCTGATTTTCGGTATATCCGAGAGCCAGCGCCGCTTCACGCTGACCGACGTCAATGCTCTCGATACCGGAGCGCATTATCTCGGACGCGTACGCGCCGAAGTTCAACGTAAAGCCGATGACTGCGACCCACAGCGCTTCTAACCCGGATTTGCCGAGTACCACATAGTAGAGTATCATCAGCAGTACGACTATCGGAGTCCCCTGCAGGAGCTTCACATAGACATTGCTGATGCCGTTCGCAAGCCTGCTGCCCGTGCGGCGGAACATACACACAAGGAATGCCAGCACCGAGCCGAAAATTGCGGACATCACGGTTATCAGGCAGGTGGTGCCGATGCCCTCAGCAATGAGCTCCCAACGGTTTTCGCGGATAAAGTTTTTCTCGAAGCTGAGCGCGATGCTGTCAAAAAACCCCGGTATATTTTCCGCTCCCGTATTTTCGGCAGCAGCCGCGCTCGCGCTTTTATAAATGTCAGACTTTCTTACCGCGAGAGAGATACCGCCGTAATAGATCGGATCGGAAAAACGCACGCTTTCTTCTCTTTCCGGAGTCACTGTCACATTGTTTGCGCCCACATCGTATATACCCGACGCAATGCCCGCAAGACCGGAGCTTATGTTTGCCTGTTCATATTTGCAGTCATAGCCGTATTTCCGACAGAACATCGTCATAAGCTCGACCGCGTATCCTTTAAGCTCACCGTCCACTATCATAGCAGTAGGCACGTTCAGCGGATTGACGAAGACATTCAGAGTTCCGTTTTCACCCGTGATACCGGAACGATCTATCATTGCTGCCGACGCATCGCCGTCATACCATTTTTTACGCAGGCTTTCCATTGTTCCGTCGGCTTCCAGCTCTGCTATCATCTCATTGAACTGCTTCTGAAGAAGCTCCGCCTTCTCGCCATTCTTCTGGAAACAGAAGCTGTATTTATCCTCTTTAAGTATTTCGGGGAGATAGCTGAGTTCCGGATGATCTATTGCTGCCGCCCGCAGGAGGGGTTCATCTTCTATGAAGCAGTCGATCTTATTCATCTCCAGTGCCATAATAAGATCGCTGAATGAATCAAAGTAAAAATATTCGCTGTCCGGCAGAAATTCGAATGTAGGCTGCTCGAAGCTCGAACCGGTCAGTATGCCGACTCTTTTGCCTACATAATCCTTGTACGACAAAGCCGGAGTGCCGGCGTTCTCCGTTCTTACCGCAAGGCAGATATCCGCGGAGTAGAACGGGTCGGAGAAGTCTGCTGCTTCTGCCCTTTCAGGTGTCTTCGATAATGCCCCGGCAAGCATATTATATTTTCCGGAGGCAAGTCCCGCAAGCATACCGTTGACATCGGTATCCTCGAATTTCGGTTCATAACCGTATTTTCTCGCGAACCGATACATAAGGTCGGTAGTCATTCCCGAAAGCTCCCCGCTGACGAACATCGTGAACGGCGGAGCTCCGGAGTATGTGCCGACTGTTATGATACCGTTCTCACCTGTGATGCCGGAACGGTCGATGGTCTGAAGGCTCGCGTCCCCGCCGAACCATATATCCTGCAACTCCGCGAGAGTACCGTCCGATGTCATTTCCGAAAGCATCTCATTGAACTGCTTAAGAAGCGTCTGTGACTTTGCTTCCGTTTTGCTGTACATAAAATAGTAGCTGTCAACCGCAAGAGGCTCGGAAAGATACGAGATATCACTGTTCTCCTTGTGTGTTACCCTCACTGTCGGTTCGTCCGCCACATATCCGTCTATGCGTTTTTCGAGCAGCGCTATATTCAGATCGGAATATGTATTGAAGTACAGATATTTGCTGTCTGGGAACTTCTCAAAGGTAGTCGGCTCGAAAGCACTTCCGGACAGTATTCCGAGTGTTTTTCCGTTGAAGTCCTTATATGTGCTGCCTCCGCCGTTCACACCGGCCGCGGCGGTCTCACCCTGTACGGCGATATCAGAAGCCCTTACCGCAAGCATTACTCCGCCCTTATACACAGTATCGGAGAAGTTTGCGCTTTCCTTCCGCTCCTCGGTAACGGAAATACTGCCGATACCTATATCATACAGTCCGGAGGTAACGCCTGCGACCACCGCCGCAACGTTTGGCTGCTCAAATTTTACACTGTAACCGTATTTCTGCCCGAATATCGTTATAAGCTCCACGGCAAAACCGGTATATTCATTGTTCAGATAATAAGAGAACGGAACATTGTCCGGCCAGCCCGCGGCGACTATTTCACCGTTCTCACCCGATGAAGGCGTTCTGTCAAAGGTCTTGACAGAATCATCGTTGGAAAACCATTTTCCCGTCATTTCGGAAAGCTTACCGCTTTCGTTAAGCTCCGACACCATTTCATTGAACTGTTGACGAAGCTTATCGGCTCTTTCATTTCCTTTCTGGAACATAAACGAATAATCATCGTCCACGATCGGCTGTTTTATGTAATCCAGATTGCTGTTTTCGGCATTCAGCATACGCATGACAGGTTCATCATCCATGAACGCGTCTATCTTATTCTGCTCCAGAGCGACAGCCAGATCGCTTGTGCTTTCCATATATACATATTCGCTATCAGGAAAATACTCAAAGGTTATCGCCTCAAAGCTCGAACCTGTCTTTATGCCGATCCTCTTTCCTATATAGTCCTTATAGGTGACAGTCCCATCGCCGTCTGTGTCGGCGGCGACCGTCGTGTTTCCGGTCTGCTGGTGCTGATTCTTCTGCGGCAGCACTGCCAGCACTATCCCGCCTATTATCATCAGCAGTATGACCGCTATTATGATAATATCAACTTTCTTTGCCTTTTTTCGCATATTGTTCCTCCTTCGCTGCGAAAAATATATTCCTCTCCGATATTTACTGTTTCACCTATTATACTAGATTATAGTCTGATTTGCAATAGAAAACGCAAAAGTTATGAAAATTATTTACTCAACCTTCCCACACCAAATTCAATCGTCAAACCGCTTGAATAAATCAGTTCATCAAATAAAAAGCA
>CACYSH010000225.1 GCA_902776945.1 uncultured Ruminococcus sp. | reverse complement strand
CGGTTCTTTCACGCCGAAGTGCTTTGACAGGCAGTACCACTCGAATGCGGCGTTATAAGCGTGTTTTACGACATCGGGAGAGAACAGCGCCGCCGATACGCTCTCCGGCAGTTTTTCGCCCCGCGTAAGGTCGATTATCTGCGGCGGTTCTCCGTCGAAGCTGTACGCGAACAAAAGCACCCTGAAAGCAGGGGACTGCACATATCTGTACAGCCCCGCCTTCTTGATGTTTACGTCCGAATATGTCTCGATGTCGATAGAAAGGTGCCGTGTCACATCGGCAGACCCGTTATCGGGTCATACGCAAGCGGCTGCTGCTGTGCGGGCTGAACAGGCTGCACGGGCTGTGCGAATCCATTCGTGCCACCGCCGAAAGCGTCCGCCACGCTTACGCCGCCGCCGAGCGGGTCGCCGTCGCGGAGCTTCTGCACCGCTTCAAGCCCGAAGCCTATGCCGCGCTTGCCGTTGGAGTTATAGGCGAACATCGAAATGCAAACCCTCGCGTAGCAGCCCGAATACAGCTCGCCCTTCTGCATAATGGGGTTCATGCCCGCGTCCACAAGCTGCACGGGGTTCTTGTTCGAAGCCGTGAACACCCAGCAGCCGCGGCACTCCGCCCCGAACGCCTCGCCGTTGGGACGAACGCCGTCGCCGTCGTAAACGGGTACCGCAAGCACGGGCGGCAGCACGCCGTTCCACTTCTCGGAAATGCCCTTCTGCTTAGTGTACTGCAAAGCCGCGTCGAGCCGCGCTTTCGCCTGAATATCGGACTTAGGCATAAGCACGGTCACGCTGTATTTGGGTTCGCCGCCGTTATTGCTGTACGGCTCGTAAAGGTGCGCGTAGGAAAGTCTTACCTCGCCGGTGGTCATCTGATTCTGATTAAGTGCCATGATTTTTTCCTCCTTGGTATTTAAAGTGAATAGTGTATAGTGAATAGTGAATAGTTATGGTGTCCGCTTCGCGGACGATATTATGCGGACGCAAGCGCCGCAAAAAGTTGTTGTTCAAAAGAGCTATTCAGTGCGCGGTGCAGGTACCACATATCGCCGCGTGCGAGGGCGAGTATTTCGCGTGTATGCCCGGCATTATATCAGCCCTCCCATCGCACGGAGCCGCGCCGCAAAGTCCGCCCTGCGTTCTTCGGGGAGCGCCGCCACCGACTGCACGCCGAACTCCGCAAGCAGATTAACAAGCTCCTGCTGTCTGCCGCTCTCCATGAGCGGACGCGCCGCCTGCCCGAGCTGCTGAACGGTGTAAACGGGAGCGGTAGTCTGCGCGGGTATAGCGGCGGGTGTCTGCGCGGGCATAACCGCAGGGGTCGCCGCAGGTATAGGCGCGGTCGCAGGAGCATTTGGGTGCGGGTCGGGAAGGTCAATGCCCTCACGCGCCTGTTCGGGGGTTATCGTGCAGTTCTTCATCTCATCAAGAAGCGTGAGAACGGCGCTCGCCTGTTCGATGGTCAGATCGTTAAGTGTGAGTGTTGCTGTCATTGTGTTTTCCTCCTGATATATGGTCAATTTTCCTGCCGATCTTGGCATAGTTTTCACCTCGGTATGTCCTGTCATTTACAACCGTCATCAGTAAAAAGAACCGTTACTTTTTCTGGGCGAGAAAAGTCAAGAATCTCGAACAAATCGAGTATTTCGTCAGGGCGGAAATGTCTTCTGCCCGACAGCTTACTTTTTAATGAGTAAACGGTTATTCCCAAGTAGTTTGCGATTGTAGAATACTTCAAATCGCTGTTTCTGATTCGCTGTCTTAAATATGAAATGTTCATTAGCTAAAATCTCCTTCTAACATTTTTGTGAAAAAGTCAAGCCCTTCGCCATTGTCGGGGTAACTTTGGTAACTTTAAAACCTTTGTATTTTAATTCTTTATATAGATTTAAAGTTACCAAAGTTACCTTTGTATAAAAACGCTGTATTTATGGGCGAAAGGGGGGTAACTTTCGGGGTAACTTTGGTAACTTTCGGGGTAACTTTGGTAACTTTCGGGGGTAACTTTCAAAAACGTTCCAACTTCAAGGCGTTTAAGCCAAAGTTGACATTTGTAGCTAATGAAGGTCTTGAACTGTTCGTTCATCATGTTGCTGAAATCATTCTGTGAAAGTCCCATCTGTTCGGCAACATACTTTTGTTTTAAGCCCTTATCCGTGATAAGCTGCTTAATGTGGTTGATGATCTCCTGCATTAAATCACTTCTTTCTCAAATTTCTTGTGTGTTCTCAAATTTCTTGTATATTTTTATCTTATCACAATTTTCTTGAACTGTCAAGAGCTTTTTCTCATATTCTTTGAGAAAATATTCTACAAATTTCAAGATTATTTTTATGCAATATTACAATTCTCAATTTATTTGAACTTTTTCCTTGACTTTTTGAGAATTATATAATACAATTATTTTAGGAGGTGAGCGTATATGTCAATAGGAAGCAGAATTAAAGAAGCTCGTGAAGCGGTCGGGCTGACCCAGGAGGAACTCGCGGAGCTTATGGGCGTCTCAAAGGGAACGATCGGAAACTACGAGACCGACGGAAGTTATCCTCGGCTGGAGCTTATGAAAAAACTGTTTGAATATCTTCATACCGATGCAAACTATATTTTTCAAGACCTGTTGGAGCCGCCCGAAGTCATGAGACTGCGTATGTTAAAGATGCGTCAAACTGTTGCGAAAGGTAATGACGCAAGCCCTTGGGTTTTTGCGGGCGCGGAGGAAGTATTATCCGATAAAATCTCTTGCGGGCAAAACGGAGCCGCATGGAAAATAATGAGTTCATCGTTTTATGAACTGATGTCCGGCATTTCCGAACAGGAGGCTAACGATCTTGATACTTTTATGCGGTATCTGCTGTTCCGCAGGCAGCACCCCGTGGGCGGGGACTGCAATCTTTCGGGTGATGAGCGAAAGGAGTGAAAAACATGAGACCAAATAACAGCGGCAAGATTCTGAACTTTGCCCGGTGGTTTTTTGCCGTATTTACCGCGCTTGTAGCATTAGTACCGTTTTCAAAGGGCGGTATAGGCATACTAAGCGGCATTTTCGTTTGGGCTGTTGCATTCCTGATATCTCCGCTTTCAAGCAAATTACCGATCAAGACCTTGCCAAAGACGATCGTGTGCGTCGCTTTATTTTTTATCGGGTTGGGAATCTCTCCGTCGTCCTCCAAAAAGAGTGTGGAAACTGTCGAAAGGTCTATCACCGAAATCGTCGAGACCGAGCAGACCACGACCACCACGGCAGAAACGACAGCAACCACGGCGGCAAGCGAGACCGAAACCTCGACCACACCCGCTGAAAAGGCTATAGCTGACGAGTTGTCCGATACCACAACAGCCGCAGAAACTACGACTACGACCGAAACCACTACTACGGCAAAGCCAACGACTACGACTAAAGCGACCACGAAAAAGAAGAAAACAACTACCACTCCGAAGCCCACAACAACGACTACTACCACTACAACATCGGCGACGACCACTGCAACAACCACAACGGAGCAGTTCGTAGTTCCCGACAAGTCGGTAGGTTATGTTGTAAACACTAATACAGGTAAATTCCATTATACAGATTGTAAAAGTGTAAAGGACATAAAGTCCGAGAATCGTTGGGACTTCACAGGCGACCGTGCGGAGCTTATAGCGCAGGGATATTCGCCTTGCGGAAATTGCAAACCGTAAAGAAACGCCCCTCACAGCGCATTTCTCGCGCCGTGAGAGGCATATAATAACAATAAGGAGCTGATAAAAATGAAAACCGCCGCCGCATATATCCGCGTATCGACCGAAGAGCAGACCGAGTACAGCCCCGACAGTCAGCTGCACGTCTGCGAGAAGTACGCCGCCGAGAACGGAATCACGATCGTTAAGCAGTACATCGACCGCGCTCTTTCCGGCACGACCGACAAGCGCCCGCAGTTCTTGCAGATGATCGCGGACAGCAGGCACGGCGGCTTCGAAATGGTGCTGGTGTATAAGCTCGACCGCTTCGCCCGCAACCGCTATGACAGCGCCCTTCACAAGAAAAAGCTCCGTGACAACGGCGTTCGCGTTGTGTCGGCGACCGAACCGCTCTCCGACACGCCCGAGGGCATTATTTTAGAGGGTATGCTTGAAAGCATCGACGAATATTTCTCGGCAGAGCTTTCCCGCAAGGTCACGCGGGGTCTGCACGAAAGCATTCAGAAGGGCTATTACATCAGCACATCAACGCCGCTCGGCTACAAAATTGTGGACAGAAGGCTTGAACTTGACTCCGAAACGCTGCCGATAATACGCCGCATTTTCGCCGAGTACGCCGACGGCAAGCCGGTCAACCGCATTGCGACCGAGCTTAACGCCGAAGGTCTGACCGTGAACGGACGCGCTTTCAAGCCCGACACGATGCACCGCTGGCTCTGCAACGAGCTTTTCATCGGTAAATACAAATACGGCGAACTGACTATGGAAGTCCCTGCCGCTGTTGATATGCAGACGTGGGAACGTGTGAAGGCACGCAAGGCGGAAGCGCGGACACGTTTCCGCGAACGCACTCCGGATTTTCACTACTTTCTGACGGGCAAGGCAGTCTGCGGAACGTGCGGTGGAAAACTCTGCGGACACCCGACAAAGACGAATTACAATCACGCACATAGTCAAGCATAGCCCTGAGCTGAGGGCGGTCGGTATTCGCTCCTGACAGCTTCTCGGAGAAGATGCGGTCAACCTGATAGTCGCACATGATCTCCTGCTGACGGGCTGTCTCCTGATGTTCCGTGGAAACACGGATATACCCTATTCTACTCATAAAATCTTCCTTTCTATATTCAAGCTGACTTTTCTTTCTCTTGGCAGCTTGTTCGTTCTGCATATATCGGGCAAGCGTTCTCTGACTATCACGCTTCTGCTGTGCAAGCCTTGAAAGCCTGTCCGCTTCTTTCTTTAGGGCTTTACGCTCCGCACTCATCTTGGCATAATCCTCATGAATCTGAAAAAGTATGCAATACACCGCTGGAGCAGAGGTGTATATACTTGCTTTTTTGCTATATTTAACAGATATTGGCTGATTACTGCATGATTTAACCCCATATCCTGCTCGGATATGGGGTTTTGAGACAAACTGACAAGACCTTATAAAGTCTTGTATACACTTATTTCGGTTGTTTGTGCCGAACCAAAATGTTATTGACATTATTAGCGTCTCCAAATTATTATGTATAACGATTTCTATTCTTGCTTTTTGCATATATCTGGTAAATCATTAAACATCAGAGGTAATGGAAGAGTAGTACTGCGTCGTTCTAAGTACATCAATGGCAGTTTGAAATTATATTTTTCGCCATAATCTGCCTCAAACATTTTCATGATGCTGGTACCGTATTCTATCTGTACTTTAGGAGTGAGATTTAGGAT
>CACYSH010000224.1 GCA_902776945.1 uncultured Ruminococcus sp. | reverse complement strand
GTGAATATTTCCAAAAACGCGGAATTTAGCTTGCTGATCAGGCGGCTGTTATGGTATAATGCTTTCATGTGAACTGCTCCTTTGTGATTTGGTTGGATTGCACTTACCATTATACCACATTTTTCTTGGAGCGGTTCACTTTTTATTTTCAAAACTTGGAAAGTGGTGTTCATAATCAAAAGAATGTTTTATTGTTAACTTCCAAAACTTTTCTCACTCAAACCACTTATTCATCCTCACTCGAGGTCAAAAACGACATGATTTCTTCATAGCTCCGCTTGCTTTTCCCGACTGCGTTAAGCAGTGCTTTCTTCTTTTCTTCGTCCCTCTTGGCGTACAGATCTTTTAGCTTCCGGACATTTTCATCATACTTTTCCCGAAGCTTCGCAACTGTTTCTTCCTGCTTTGCGATCTCATCATCTATCGAAACAGGCTTTTTGGGTCTTGCCATTTTATTGCTCTTCCCTTTTTGCAGATGCGCTTTGATATAGCATTTCGGACAGATCATTTGCATATTTTCTGATACTATTGGAATCCATTTTGAATGCGGAAAGTATCATCTTCTGATTCTTGGTTACGGCGTGATCGAGGCGGTATTTCCCGTCGAGCCCTTTTATCATCTCGATCTTTTCCAACTCCTTTATCGCTGCCGGCACCGTCATAAAATTCGGTGTTTTATCGAGTCTTTCCTTCTCTTTTTGAAGCAGGGTATATATCCTGCATCGGATTATCAAAGCGATAAACTCGACAAATATCTTCGACGACGCCGACTCGTTTCCGTGGTTTCGCAGACTTTTGTTACCAAGATAACTCTTATCGCCGCGGAACATTTTCTCCGATGTGTCGCGGCTCTTGTACAGGTCGATTGCTTCTTTGGCAGTCATATTTCTTGATGTCACTATCACGAAATATCCGCTCATTTCAAGCTCTTTTTCGATTGCTTTCTTGTTCTCGCGGTAGCCGAGAAATGTTCCGTCTTTATCGTATATTTCAAGCTTGAAATAGTGTGTATATTCGCTGCTGAACTGCACCTGTTTTCCCTTCATGCTGTCGAGAGCGTGTTTCATTTTTTCGATTCTTTCTTCAAGATTTTCACGTTCTGCGGACGCTTTCATATCCGAATAATACACATGAAAATATCGTTCCTGCTTATCCGAGACGTAAAGCATTTTCTTGATGGTCGTACCATAAAGCTTGTGTTTTCGGATACTGTAATCGCGTTTATTCTCGAAGGAGCCGTGGACTTCCTCGACAAGGCTTCTGACGAATTTCGCCATGCCCTTTACCATGATAATAAAATCATATCCGTTTTCGTCCATATATTCGATATTTCCCTTGCTGAAATATCCTCTGTCAAGAATAAATCCGATATGTCGGTAGCCATACCCCTTCACCTTTTCCAGCATGATCTGAAGCTGCGAAACATCATTTATGCTGCCCGGATATTTCTCGTAAAACAGCGGCACTTCGTTGTTCACATCATATCCGACCGCATAATTGAACACCGGAAGCCCCTTTTCATCTTTCGCATGACCGTATTCCACCATTTCAATATCGCCTGCCTGACAATTTTTGTTGGTGGAATCATACGAAATATATATTCTCTCCCTGTGATCTCTTGAAGAGTTCCATTCGTTCAGAAAGCCTATCCTCCGGTCGTCGGTCATATCAGACAGGAAATTGGAAACGCTGCTGTCGCTGTACTGACGCATATCAACGGTAAAGGACGGGTGATTGTAGGTATAGTCGGGATAATACTGACCGGCATTGTTTTCACTAATGATAGAATATGCCGCAAGATCAAGGATCAAGCCGCATTCCTTAGCATCGAAATTCTTCATCAGCAGTTTCAGCAGATCGTATTCTTCCGCGATCTTGCGAATGATCGCAAATGCGCCAAACTTGACGCAGCTGCTCCTTGAACTGTCCTCTGTTGTTTCCGGAATTTCGTCATCACCGAAATACTTCAGATAGTTCTCGTTAGGGATCATGAGCGACGAATCGTGACTTACAAGCTTGCCGATGGTCTTATGATCAGGCACGTTATACTTCTTCTCGGGATTGTATTTTCTGCCAACCGTATACCTGACATAGATAACATTTCCCTTCTTAAAGCGGCTGATCTTACCCGGTTCGGACGGAATATTTACGGTACAATCCAGATACATAAGCGGCTCCTTTCAGCATCTTATTAAGTGATACTTCTCACTCAATATTATGCCATATTTTCGTCCGTTTGTCAAGCCTTTTTTTCAGAAAAATCACGTTTTTCGGATTATTTTCAAGATTCTTTTTTGTGTAACTGCGAGTGAGTGTGAGCTTGGGGTGGAAGTTCAGATTATATGCGAACGCGCCCCCAGCTGCCCACCCATCGAGGTACGCGAAACGGAACCGTTCACAGGACAGCAGCCGACAAGCGCAGCCGCGATATTACCAAGCGTGTATACAAATATCTCCTGCTTGCTGTCAATCATTTCTCCGTCCTTTGCCGCCGTGCTGCCCGACGCAAGCAGCGTTTCGGACATTATAACGAGCGCTATCGGAAGGCTTGCGCGGATAACGTCACTTATCATGGAAAGCTCGATATGCGGCAGGCTCCATGCGGGCAGACCTTTTTCAACGGAAGCAAGCCGCCGGACGCCGTATTTGTCCGCAAGACCCGTATAGCCTATGACCGCCCCCGCAGCCATGACTGCGACCGAAAGCGGCAGCCGCGGCGCGAGCTTTTTCCCCGCAAGAAGCAGCGCCAATGCAGTCCCGCCCATAACGAGCGACGCGGGATTGAAGCTCTCGGCACAGGTACCGACTATATGCGGCACAAGCTCTGCAAGCTCGCCTGTGCCGCTTGTGCCGCCGAGTATCTTCGGCACCTGCATGAGGATTATCGTCACGGATATCCCGCTGATGAAGCCGCCCATTACAGGCGTGGATATGTATTTTACTATCCTGCCCGCGCCGAAAATATACATAACTCCGAGCCATAACGCGACCGCTAGGGTCATCATCGGGACGAGCGTAACAGCCTCCGCCGAGCCGCTTTCTATGCCCTGTTCCGCGAGGAATGCTCCAACAAGTGCGGCGGGAGCCGCGTCCACTCCGAAAACAAACCGCCTTGTGCTTGAAAGCAGCCCGAAAATGAGTATTGGAAAAACCGAGCCGTACAGCCCGAAGCGGGCGGGCAGCCCCGCGACCTGCGCGTAGCCCATCGAGATAGGTATCGAAACAAGTGCGATGACCACCCCCGCGAAGATATCCTTAGACAGCGTTTTCACACTGACATCACGGCATATCGGAAATATCTGCTTTGCTGTCACGCACAGCCCCCCTTACTTTATCATGTGCTATTTTAGCGGAATTGTTAGGATCATTATATCACATACAAGTTGATCTGTCAAATCCGAAATCACACAGCAAACCAAAACATTAAATCGATTCAGCGCCCTTGTACATAAAAAACTTACAGATTTAACGCAATTAGAGTGTATAAATAATCCATTAAATATGTTAGAATAAATAATGTACAAGGGTA
>CACYSH010000223.1 GCA_902776945.1 uncultured Ruminococcus sp. | reverse complement strand
TATTGTAATGATGGAACGCCGTATGACGGGAAACTGTCATGTACGGTGTGGAGTGGGGGAAAATCCAGAGATTGTATCAAAGGATTACCTATCACTATTTGGCGAAATACCGCAGTTTGAGAAGCTGATAGCTACTATCCGAAGCCGTGAAATCTCTGCCTCGATCATACTGCAAGCTAAGAGCCAGCTAAAGGCTATATACAAAGATAACGCAGAGACGATTGAGGGCAACTGTGACACGATGCTTTTCCTCGGCGGTAAGGAGAAGTCCACGCTCAAAGAAATATCGGAGAGCTTGGGCAAGGAAACCATTGACAGTTTCAATACCTCCACAAACCGTGGACAGAGCGAGAGCTACGGAATGAACTATCAGAAGCTCGGAAAGGAGTTGAAGTCGCAGGACGAATTAGCAGTCATGGACGGCGGTAAATGTATTCTGCAAGTGCGAGGAGTGCGTCCGTTCTTCTCGGATAAGTACGACATTACCCGTCATAAACACTATCATATGCTGTTAGACGATAATCCGGAACAGGAATTCAACATCGAAAAATTTGTAAGTGACCAAAGAGAGATGCGTTTGAAACTGCCGAAGGATAAGAGTTTTACTGGATATGAAGTCAATATGACAGCCGACAAAAAGGAAGTTACAAAATCCGAAGCCCCCGAAGAAGAAACAGATATATATGTCGGGTTCAGCTCGGACAGTGAAGAAACCGAATAAAAGAGAAACGGTTACCTCTGCACCTAAGCACAAGTGGCTCTCTAAGCTCACCCGTGGTGCAAAGAAGGCAACCATGTTTGCAACCGTTGCAGGCGTTATGGCTATGACCTGTTCCACAACCGCATTTGCAGCAGGCTCCGGCGAAGTTGATACTTCCAGCTTCATCACTACCGCTTGCACCGTTCTCAAGAGCGTTATCTGCCTTATCGGCGGCGGTGTTTCGCTGTGGGGTGTCGTAAACCTCCTCGAAGGTTACGGTAATGATAACCCCGGTGCGAAAGCACAATAGTGATATAGAAGTTTTTTCTCCCTTAGTGTAGTCGCATAACACCGTCGGTTATGCGACCTTTTTTCCATATTTTCCTGTTTCAACGGAAATTGTCGATACCGCCACATCAAAGCGAAAGTGTATCTCAATATCCTGCACACGCTTTCCGCTGGACTTGTCGGGTTCGTGGACGATGATCTTATCGACCAGCTCGTGCATGATCTCAGGCGTGAGCGTTTCGATATGCTCATATCTATGCACCACTTTGAGGAACGCCGTTACATCGGAGGACTTCTGCTCTGCACCGTCAATCAGGGTTGTAAGCTCCGCAACGGTAGCTTTCAGCTTAGTCTGTTCGTCCTCATATCCTGCCGACATCATCGTGAAGCGCTCATCGGAGAGCCTGCCGAGAACATTATCCTCATAGAGCCTTGTAAAGAGCTTGTCCAGTTCAGCGATACGCTTTTCAGCCTGTTTCAGCGCTTTCTTTGCTTTTGTAAGTTCCGAGGACTTGCGCTGAACGGAATTGCTCATAGCGGTCTGAATAAAATCTTCCTCATTCTCCCTCACCATTGTTAGGAGTTTGTTCAGCTCACCGAGGACAATCTCATTCAATACGCAGGTGCGGATATAATGCACAGTGCATTTATCCTGTTTCTTTGCGTATGTAGAACAACGCATATGCTCCTGTTCGGGACGCTCATTCTTACGGCGGCTCAGGTACATCTTCTCTCCGCAGTCGGCACAGTAAACCATTCCTGCGAACGGATTCACTATTTCACATTTCTGCGGTCTGCGCTTATTCTTGCGAAGCTCCTGCACCAAGTCAAAGGTCTGCTGCGTGATGATAGGCTCTTGCGTATTCTCGAAAATTTGCCACTCGTCCTGCGGATTGTAGACGATCTTATGCACTTTGTAGGACTTCATTTTCGTCCTGAAATTGACCGTGTGACCGCAGTATTCGTAGCGTTCAAGAATATGGGCAATTGTGTTCGCACCCCAGCGGTAGGTCTTAGCATTATGCCGTCCGTTGTCACGACCTTGCGACAATGCGTAGGCAGTCGGCGTAGGGATACCTTGCTCAGTCAAGATACGGGCAATTTGCACCGGACCGTAGCCGTCAATGCAGAGCTTGAAAATCTTGCGTACCACCTCGGCGGCAGGCTCGTCAATTACCCACAAATTCTTATCGGTATCCGACTTCTTGTAGCCGTACACGGGCGGACACAGATGCTTGCCCGACTGTCCCTTTGCCCTGAACACCGCACGAATCTTTTTACTGCAATCACGGGCATACCTTTCATTATCGAAAACAGATTTCAGCCCGTCATTTCACAATAGTCAATAATTATCTCATATATGCCTTTACAGGGCGCTTTCAGTGTCGTGTACTTGATATTGAACGCGAACGGCAGACCTTTGAGGTAAATATCGAGCCTCTGATATTCGGGGACAATGATCTTCTCTATCATCGAGCGATATAGTTCGGTATTATCGGTATCGCTGTCGGTTATGAACTGTATCTGCCGTATCGCCTCGTTCAGAGATTCGATCTGTTCGTTGTAGATGGTCTCCTCGTCCTTATGGTTCGATATTTCCTCGCCGAGCCTTTTGATCTCACTGTCATAGAACTCCGTCTGCTCTCTGAGACCATCTTTATCGAGCAGCCCTTCAAGCATGAGATCGACGGCTTTGAGTTTCTTCTGTTTCAGCTTGGCGACTTCTTCCTGTTTCGCGGATATATCTTCCTCGCCGCTGCATTTCTTTAATGACATTATTTCCGTCATCATCATAGATTTAAGACTGCCGCTCAGCTGCTGAATACTCTCCATGACCGATCTCATGGCTTTCGCAAGTATTCGCTCGTCAACGGTATGGTTATCGCAGCCGATCAATTCGCCGTTCATCGCGGTGTGCTTTTCAGCTCCGTAAAGCTGACGGTTTCGGCACGTTATCTGTCTCCATGGATTTGTTGACGATCCTGTGGTGATGAAACTGTATCCACATTTCCCGCAGGTACAGAGTCCGCTGAACCAGTGTTTCTTTGAATGGCGCATACCCTCCCGCGTTCTTTTGCTGCGGTTAAGCCGCTCCGCCTGAACAGCGTTCCAAAGGTCACGAGAAATAATTCCCTCATGATGATTCCTGATCGTGATAAGAGGTGCGTCGGGATTATCGCCCTTGTTTATTTTATACTTCTCGGAAAGTACATTCGGCTTATAGACTTTCCACTGAGTGAGGTCGCCCACATACTTCTCGTTTGCGAGTATTTTCAGAACGTGCTGTCCGCTCCACACTCTGTTTTTCAAGGTCGGAATGCCGCGTTCGCTCAGATCGTGCGCTATTCTTGTGGAGCCTTTTCCGTCGTAGAGATATGCGTGGAATATCTCCTTAACGATCTCCGCTTCTTCGGGGACCACTTCGAGTTTCCCATCAATTACCTTGTATCCGTAAATGCGCCCGCACCCGAGAACCATTCCGTTTTCCATGTTGCGTTTCATCGTCCATTTCACTCGCTCGGATATTTTTCTGCTTTCCTCTTGGGCTATCGAAGCCATGAGCGTCAGCCTCAGCTCGCCGTCCTTATCGTTAGTGTCGATACCATCGTTCATGAATATCACGTTGATATTCAGGTCTTTCAGCTTTCGGGTGTAATTCAAAGTGTCAACGGTATTGCGGGCGAACATCGAAACCTCTTTCGTGAGGATAGTGTCGATCTTGCCCTTCTCGCAATCGGCTATCATACGATTAAAGCCGTCGCGCTTCTTGGTTGACGTTCCCGTGATACCCTCATCGTAATAGACTTCGACGAGCTCCCATTCATCGTTGCCGCTTATGTATTCCGTGAAATAGGCTCTCTGCGCGGAAAGGGAATGGATCTGATCGGTATTATCTGTTGACAACGCTTAAGACGAGGTACGATTATCCAAATGTAAAATAGAGCCGGAATTACTCCGGCTCTAAATCTTTTCTATTCTGGAACACTAGCTAAATATGTTAATCTCTTATCAGCCCAAGGAACAAGCTTTAGAAGTGTTTTAATATTTGTGGAATTCTGGGTATTGCCACCATGTAATAAAAAAATGCTGTTTTTTGGTAACAAAAACAATATTGTTTGGATCAGCAACTAAGAATTCCTTAGCTGTTCCTTCTAATTCCTTCACCGTTTTGATATGATGACCTTCATAGCCTGCGACTTTCCCGTTTTTTAGTATCTCTAATTTCTGCTTAATAGTCCAGTTATATCTTGATGTTCCTGTTTTAACAGCATTTTTC
>CACYSH010000222.1 GCA_902776945.1 uncultured Ruminococcus sp. | reverse complement strand
TTGAAATTTGACATATTTAATATGTCAAAATAAGGCTTCTCATTAAAAAAATACCGCTAAAACAGGCGTTTTTCATACACCATATGCAAGTCGGGATTTTATAATTATATCACAAAAGCAAGTATATTTCAAGATGTATGGAAATTATTTTGATTATTGATATTCTTTCCACGAACAAAGAGGCTTCATTTTCCGTGATATTTCGCCGGAAAATGAAGCCCTTTGCAATAAGTAGGTGAATAATACTCTTTATCTTGTTAATGCATTTTATGCAGCCCGCCGCGACCGCTTACTTCCCGCCCAGCAGCCGCAGATTGCTTTCAATAAGTCCGCAGCGCTGTTCAACGCACTTTGCCGTTCTGAGCGCGTCGGCGGGGGTGCCAAAAGCATAATCGAGCATCTTGTCAACGGTAGATGCGGCAACGTGCAGGCGGGTGTCCGAGGAAGCATAGTAGATGTAAAGATCGCCGTTTTCGTCTGCTATGGCACCGTTCGTGAACACTACGTTGGACACGTCGCCCACGCGCTCGCCCTTCAATGGCGCGATAAGATACCCGCCCGGCTCGGCTATGACCTTCCAGGGCTCGTTGAGGTCGGTAACGAAGCAGTAGATAACGTAACGAAGCCCCGCCGCCGTGTTTCTTACGCCGTGTGCTATGTGCAGCCAGCCGCGGTCTGTCTTTATGGGCGTTGCGCCCGCGCCGTTCTTGCTCTCTGTTATGGTGTGGTATCGGCGAATGCTGGTCATGCGCTCCTCGTCGATAACGGCGTTAGTGATGTCATCGGCAAGCCCGAAACCGATACCTCCGCCCGAGCCTGTCTCGATAAATCCGTCCATCGGGCGGGTGTAGAAAGCGTACTTGCCGTCAACGAATTCGGGCAGCAGGCAAACATTTCTCTGCTGTGGACTGCGCTTTGTCACAAGATCGGGCAGGCGCTCCCAGTTTACGAGGTCTTTGGTGCGTGCGATACCAGCCGAAGCAACAGCCTCGGAAAGGTCGGCTGTACCCGCGCTCTTTTCCACACAGAACACTCCGTATACCCAGCCGTCCTCGTGCTGAGTCAGTCGCATATCATAGACGTTCGTTTCATCGTCGGTCAGCTCGGGCAGACGCACGGGGTAGTCGCGGAAACGGAAACCCTCTGTGCCCTTATCGCTCTCGGCAACGGCAAAAAAGCTCTTGCGGTCGCTGCCCTCCACGCGGGCAACAAGGCAGTATTTGCCGTTCAGCTTGATGGCTCCCGCGTTGAACACGGCGTTTATCCCGAGCCGCTCCTGAAAATAGGGGTTTGTATCTTTGTTCAGGTCGTATTTCCAGTGCAGCGGGATATGCTCTCTCGTGAGCACGGGGTTCTCGTAGCGGTCGTAAATCCCGTTGTAAAATGATGTCTTGCTGTTGCCTGCCGAAAGAAGCTCCTCCTGAACATTCAGAAGCTCGTAATATTTCTCATGTATCATATCCTGCCCCTCCTTATTATCTCAAAACACATTCTGCCCGAATGATAAGGGCATTTCCAGTCGCTGACTATGCCGTGTTCGTCCATCGGGCTGCCGTCCTCGTGAACGCCCCAGTACCATTCGCTGCCCGTGCGGTCGTCCCTTATGAAGGTCTGTATGTACTCGAAAATATCCTCTGCGGCGGCGAGATATTTTTCCTCGCCCGTCTTTTCCCACTGATTGAGGAAGCCCAGCACCGCTTCCGACTGCACCCACCATATACGGTCGGTGTCGTTTTTGCCTTTTTCACATTCGTTGAGCAGAGACTTCTCTGCGAACGCTCTTTCGTACACGCTTTCAGCGAGAACGCAGTCCATTTTGAATATCTCCTGTGTAAGCCCGAAGCTGCCCAGCATCCTGCAACCGTCGTCCAGCAGCCAGCTCGTTTCGATGTCGTGACCGTAGCTTTGCAGATCGACAAGGCTGCGGTATGTGCGGTTGAAGAACACCTCCAGCCGCCGCTTTTCGGGGGAATAGACCTTGCCGATGAACGTTTCGAGTATCCTGGTCATGGCTTCCGATACCGCCGCGGACGGTTCCGGGTGATATCGGTAAAGGTTAGCGTAAGCCTCAAAAACGTGCAGAAGCGTGTTCATCGTGCGTTCGGCTATTACGTTATTCTCGGACAGCTTGTCGTTTGGCGATATTTTCCAATCTCTGCCGAAGCTCTCAAGATACCCGCCGTTGTCGCGGCATTTGCTCTCGATAAGCTCGAAAAGCTGTTCCGAAAGAGCGAGGGCTTTTTCGTCCCGCGAAAGCGCATAATAGGAGGTTAGCGCATACAGAGCGAAGGACTGCGCGTAGGTGTGCTTTGTTGTGTCCGAGGGCTTGCCGTCGTGAGTCACCGACCAATACACGCCGCCGAATACATCGTCGAAACAATGCTCCGTTATAAAACGGAAAGCGTGCTTTGCTGCAGCTGTATGCGACTTTTTTTGGGTGAGCATGGCAAGCTCCGAGAAGAACCACAGTATGCGGCTTTGCAGGATAACGCCCTTGTCGGCGGTCTTGCGAACGGTAAGGTCGAAGTCCATAGCCCCGTAAAAGCCGCCGAAGTCCTTGTCTTTAAGCGCCTCCCAAAACGGCGCTATCTGCTTGTCAAGGACGGTCTTTGCTTTCAGCGCGAGCAGATCAATGCGGTTATCTTCTGCCGATCTCATGTTCTGTCTCTCCCGCGTCGTCGTTTTCAAGGATATAGTTATAGAGTTCGTCAACAGTCGTGAACGCAAGCCCCACATAAGTATCCGCGCAGCCGTAGTAGATCGCTATCCTGCCGCTCGGAGCGTCATACAGAGCAGCGCAGGGGAAGCATACATTCGGTACAAACCCGCGTTCCTCGTACCATTCCTCTGGCGTCAGGATATATCTGCTGCTGCGGTGGAGCACCTTCGAGGGCTCGTCCCTGTCGAGTATCGCAGCGCCCATGCTGTATACAAAACCGTTGCAGGTGCCCGTAACACCGTGATATATCATGAGCCACCCCTTGTCTGTTTCAATGGGTGCTGCTCCTCCGCCGATCTTCACATTCTCCCACCAGTTGCCTGTCTTGCTCATGACGTGGCGGTGATGTCCCCAGTATTCAAGGTCCGGACTCTCGCTGAGGAAAATATCACCGAAAGGCGTGTGACCCGAATCGCTGGGCCGCGAGAGAAGCATATACCTGCCGTTTATCTTACGCGGGAACAGCACGCCGTTGCGGTTGAATGGCAGGAACGGGTTTTCAAGGCGGGTGAAGGTCTTAAAATCTTTTGTCTCAGCCATTCCGAGCGCCGCGCCGTAAGCGTCCTGGCACCATATAATGTAATAAGTGTCCTCGATCTTGATAAGGCGGGGGTCGTAAGCGTAGGACGGCTCAAAAAGCTCGCCGTTCTCGTCGGTGAAGTGTATCTTTTCGGCGTCAAACGTCCAGTGGATCCCGTCGGTACTTCTGCCGAGATAGATGAACGGTATTCCGTCGGTCTGCTCGGCGCGGAAAACGCCGATGAATCCGCCCTCATAGGGCTGAACTGCGCTGTTGAATATGCGCGAGATACCCTTTGCAGGGTTGCGCCCGATGATGG
>CACYSH010000221.1 GCA_902776945.1 uncultured Ruminococcus sp. | reverse complement strand
CACGGACGGGAAAATTCACGGACGCGCAATGCGCGTCCCTACATATCCGGGATATTCGACCATGCCGTGTATTTGCGGCAAAACGGCGGGAGCAAGCCCCCGCCCTGCGAACCGGGGATTTTTGACCGTGCGGGGATATTTTGCGGAAACGGTGCATTTACGGACGGACAAAAAACGCAGTTTGCCGACCCGACCCGTACAAGCGCACATATATCATTTATATATAGTATATTTCAGAAAGAAATCACTGAAAGGACAGGGACAATGAAGGATTCGCGTGTCGTTCAGATGCTGATAAAGCTGACGACCTTAGCTGCCGCCGGTGTTTCCGCCGCAGCGTCCCGCCTGCTGATGCAGTCCGAGGAAACTGCGGAAAAGGGCAGACTGCTCTTGCTGATCTCGGTTGTCATAATCGCTGTTCTGTTTATAGAATACGCCTATTTCGGCAGCAGCGCAAAAAAGTATATCGCCCGCAGTATAAATCTGCTCAAACGCACGGAAAAGCTGTCAATGGAAAATCTTCCCGCGCCGGCTGTCGCTGTGGACGAGGATAACTGCATCGTATGGTACAACAAGCTGTTCGGTGAGAAGGTGATGACAGGCGAGGATATGCTCGGAGCCGATCTGACAGAGGTTTTCGACATCGACATGGACAAGATATTTTCGAAAAACGGAGATACCATGTACCATGAGGGACGGTTTTACTCCGTCCGCGCCGTTAAGACAAGCGATGATTCCGACGAGATGACCATGCTCTATTTTCAGGACAACACCAGACTGGCGGAGCTTGAAAACGACAAACGGGAATCGCAGCAGTCGGTGATAATAATTTCCATTGACAACTACGAGGAGCTTATCCAGAATATCCGCGAGAGCGAAAAGGCGCATATACTCGTCAGCATCGAACGGCTTATCGAGGAATTTACCGAAGGCACGACGGGCATCTCACGGCGGGCGGGCAACGACAGATTTTATGTTATCCTTGAAGAACGCTATCTTCGTCCCATAATCGAAAAGCGCTTTGAGATACTCGAAAAGGCAAGGACGATAATGATCAACGAGCGCACCGGGCTTACGCTTTCGATAGGCGTGGGTCACGAGGCGAAAAACCTTGCCGAAAGCGAAAAGTATGCCAAAAAGGCGCTTGAAATGTGCTTCGGGCGCGGCGGCGATCAGGCGGCTGTGCGCACCGACGGCAGCTACGAATTTTACGGCGGCGTGAGCAAAAGCGTTTCCAAAAATACCCGCGTTCGTTCGCGAATGGTCGCGGGGGCGCTTATGGAGCTTATCAATTCGGCGGACACCGTGCTGATAATGGGACACCGCTTCGGCGACCTTGACAGCATAGGCGCTTCGACAGGGCTTTGCGACGCTATCAACGCGCTCGGCAAGGAATGCTTTGTGGTCGTCGATAAAAACGAGAACCTTTCCAAGCTGATGATAAATTATGTCTCGGAAAATCTTACCAGAAACTACTACATCTCGCCCGAGGAGGGCGTGAGCCGCGTGAACGACGACTCGCTGCTAATAATCTGCGACACGCACAATCCCTCGCTCGTCGAATCGCCGGGCGTACTGGAAAACTCAAAGCATATCGTCGTTATCGACCACCACCGGCTTATCGTCAAGCCTATCGACAACACCGACCTGTTCTACCACGAGCAGTCGGCTTCGTCAGCCTGCGAAATGGTCGCAGAGCTGCTTGAATACTTCCCCGACGTACACACGCCGCCCTATGTTGCGGAGGCGCTTCTGGCGGGGATCATGCTCGATACAAAGAGCTTTGTGATGAACACGGGCGTGAGGACTTTCGAGGCGGCGGCTTTCCTCAAAAAAGCGGGCGCGGACACGGTGGCGGTGAAAAAACTGTTTGCCAATCCGCTTGAAACATACATCTGCAAGGCGGACATGATCGACAATGCGGAGATATACCGCGGCTGTGCCGTTGCGGCTTCGGAGACTCCCTCCGACAATATCAGGATAGCGGCTTCGAAGGCTGCCGACGAGATGCTTGAGATCAAGGACGTGCGGGCTTCGTTCGTGCTTTTCCCGGCTTGCGGAGCGATAAATATTTCGGCGCGGAGCATGGGCGGGTGTAATGTTCAGCTGATAATGGAAAAGCTGGGCGGCGGCGGTCATCATACGATGGCGGCGTGTCAGCTTAAAGGCGAAACGCTTGAAGGCGCAAAGAAAAGGCTGATAAGCGTTATCGACGAATATATGGACAGCACAACGGTATAAAAATATACAGTATAAAATATAAGGAGTGTTGACAAAGCAGAAAGCAGCCGGATACGCAACCCCCTACGCGGGGGGGTTACGCGGGTGCGCTGCACGAACAAGTTCGTGCAGCCGCCCTGCAAGCCTTGCGATATTCCGAATTTGTGCAAATTGACAGCATTGCTTATTTTTATAGTACAGAAAATAAATTGCAAAGGAGAAAAATATCATGAAAGTTATTTTATTGAAGGACGTAAAAGGTTCGGGCAAGGCGGGCGACACTATCAACGCGGCGGACGGATATGCCAGAAACTACCTTATCAAGAACGGTCTTGCGGTCGAGGCAAACGCAAAGAACCTGAACGAACTCGCTGGCAAGAAGGCTTCGGCGCAGCACAAGCTCGACGTTGAAAAGGCAGAAAACGAGAAGGTCGCCGCCGTGCTTGACGGAAAATCGGTCGAGCTTAAAGTCAAGGCAGGTCAGGGCGGAAAGCTCTTCGGCGCTGTCAAGACCGCTCAGATCGCCGACGAGCTTAAAGCGCTTTACGGCGTGGACGTTGACAAAAAGAAGATCCAGCTCGAAACCGAGATCAAGACCTTCGGCACCTTCGACGCGGTGATAAAAATGACACAGGGCGTTTCCTGCAAGATAGTTGTCAAGGTAACGGAGGAAGTCTGAATGCCGGACAGCTATTATGACAGCTTCGGCAGTCAGGGCAGGACGCAGGAGGACTTCCCGAGCAGGGCGGTGTACGCTCCCGACGCGGAGCAGGCGGTGCTTGGCGCGGTCATGAAAGACCCCTCCGTGCTGCCGCAGGTCATCGAGATACTTAACCCCGAGAGCTTTTACAACGATACGCACAAGAAGATATTCGGACTGCTTGTGAGAATGTTCTCCGACGCACGCACCGAAGACATGGTAACGGTCATCAACGAGGCGGTGAACACGGGTATCTTCGAGACAAGCTCAATGGCGAAATCGTACCTGCTCGGCATGGTGCAGAATGTTCCCGCCGTGTCGAACGTGGCGGTGTACGCAAATATCGTCAACGAAAAGTATCACGTCCGGCGGCTTGTCGATGTGGCAAACGATATTCTCGAAAAGGCAGGCTCCGGCACGGAGGAATCCTCGGAGCTGCTTGACCGCGCCGAACAGAATATCTACGACATCAGAAACGGCGAGATTCGCGGTCTTACAAGGATAGACGGCGTTATCATCGACGCTTACGACCACTTGCAGGAGATAAGCGGCGAGGACAGGGACAAGCACACCGCGTCCTCGACCGGCTTTTCACAGCTCGACCAGGTGACGAGCGGTCTTAACAATTCCGACCTTATCATAGT
>CACYSH010000220.1 GCA_902776945.1 uncultured Ruminococcus sp. | reverse complement strand
GCTCCTGCGTGAGCGCCCGCAAACTGCGCCTTTTGACCAAAAAAAATGGGCGCACACATAGGTGCGCCCCTACAAGACTACCAACATATGGAGCAAAATATCTGTCAACTATTAACGTTTAAGTCAAAGTTGACAATTTGTACAAAAGTAACGTATACAACATATCTTTTATCTTTTATCTTATATCTTTCAACAGTGGGGGGCAGATTATTATTACGGTTATTATAGCGGTCGTTATCCCGCTGATGATAACGGCGGCTGTCATGTATATTATGGAAAGGCTCTCGGACGGGCGCGGCGCGGTCATAGCCTTCGGCGGGAATATCGTGTTAAGCGCGGAAAAAAGCCCGCTCCTAAAGCATTACAGGGCGGATATTACGCTTACTAACCTTTTCACGGGCGAGACCGACGTTATCAGAGGCGTGCGGTTCACCTCGCAGGACAGGGCGGTCATACGAACTTTGTTCGTAACGGCGGCGGAGAACTGCTCCTGCGGTATGCTCCGCGCCGAGGTCTCCGCCGTGAAATGGCGGTACGGCTTCTGTCCGGTTTACGTTAAGGGCGTTCCCCCGAAGGCGGTATTCAGGCTGATAATGCCCCGCGCCGCAGGTGCCGCCGCCGCCGGATTCATTCCAGCCGAAGTGCTTTACCACAGCGCGACCGCCGCAGACGGCGTTCCGAACGGCGCGAGGGAATATCGGCGCGGCGATCGCCTTAACAACATTCACATGAAGCTGTCCGCAAAAATGGGTAAGTACATGGTGCGCGAAAGCCTGCCCGAAAACGATATGCTGACGTTCAGCTTTAATTACGAAAGAGAATACGCAGGCAAAAACGCCGCGCTCCTGCTCGGGTGCGCGGGCGAATGTCTTTCACGCGGGATAAAGTGCCTGATATTCTTCGGCAGCGAACAGGCTGTGATAGATTCTTACGAGGAGATAGAACCTGTGTTCGCGCAGCTGCTTTCGGCGGAAAGGGAGCCGCCCGCCGCAAAGGCGCAGTTCGAGATAACGCACGGGAGGGTAGTATGCAAATGAAACTGACAGCACAAACATTGTTTGTGTCAAAGCCCGCTTCGGGTGAAAAGCTCTCCGCAGGAGTGCTGTGCCGTATTCTCTGCGCGTTTGCCGCCGCGTTCCTCTCGCTGATATTCGAGGGGTTCGATATACCCGCTTACGCGCTTATCATCGGCATGGCGGCGGTCGGGGCGGCTTATTTCGGCGACCGCACGGAAGGAAGATTCGCCTTTCTGCCGCTGATACTGCTTGCCGCTATCCCCGCCGCAATAGCCGGAAGCGCCGTTCCCTCGCAGGCGGGCAGGATATTCAACGCGCTTTCGGACAAGTGGCTCGTCAGGCGGGAAACGCTCACTCCCCTGCTCGATACGGAAGGCACTTCCGCAGCGGCGATATGCCTTTTTGCGGCGCTTTCGGGGGCGGTGTTCTGCTTTGCCGCAGTCTCGCGGGTGAAGGCTGTACGGCTGGGGCTTGCGGCGGCGGCAGTGCTTTTCGCGGCGCTCTTTGCCGATGAAGCCTTGTCTGTGATGTTCGCGGTCGGCTCGGCTCTGCTTGCCTTTTCGGACGAAGATTTCCGCGCCGAGCCAATAGCGCGGGCGGTCGCCGTGTCTGTAATGACCTGGGCGCTTATCGTCACGGGCGCGGCGGAGAGCATTTCCGTGCGGCTCGTATCGGGCTTTGGCGCAAACAATGTTTGTGCGGGCGGGAAGATAAGTCAGGCTAACGGCTCGCTCAATGTGGCTTTTTCCGCCGCCGGAGGCAGCGGCATCAGCAAAGATAATGCGGCGCTCGAAGTCTCAATGGAAGTTCCCGAAGCCATGTATCTTCACGGCTTTCTCGGCTGTCGGCTTGTCGGCGACAAATGGCGGGGATTTGAGCTTACAGAAGACCGCTCTTTACACACCGACATGATATATCTCAGCAAAAGCGGCACCGACGCTCAGACCGCGCTTTACACGCTCGCCAAAAACTCCGGCTGCGAGATGAACCGCGTCACCGTGCGGAATATCGGCGCTGACAGGGGGCTTCTTTATCTGCCCGTTACTTCTTCGGACTGTTCGGACTTCCCCGCCGAATTAAATCTTCCCGCGCACGGGCGAAATACCGTGACGGTCGAAACGCCGCTCGCGCTAAGTTCACTAACGGACAAACTCTCGCACGCTTCCGCCGCCCCCGCGCTTTCGGACGAAAGTGCAGTCAACTGTCTTGACACGCTCTGCCGCGAGGAATATCTCGACATTCCCGACGGTATAGCTCACTTTCTGGAGACCCGCTTTCCCAACGCCGAACAATTCGACATCGGGGCGGCGGCTAAAGCGGCTTATGATTTCTGCAAAGGCTGCGAGCTTGACAATTCCGCCGCCTGTTCGCTTGCCGAGTTCATGCAGCAGACAAAAAAAGGGAGTGCGGCGCATTTTGCTTCGGCGGCGGTGATGATATTCCGCCGGTACGGCATTCCGGCGCGGTACGCGGAGGGCTTTGCGCTGACGCGCAGTCTTGCGGCGGGAAAAGTGGGCGGCTCGCCGATAACGCTCACCGAAAACGAGCTTCACGCATGGGCGGAGTATTATCTTGACGGCGCGGGCTGGCTGCCGTTCGAGACTATCCCCTATTATCTTGAAGAAATGCCGCAGCCGAAGGGATTCGGCACAAACCATGTTTATGCAGTCGGCGAGGAGCTTTCGGGCGGCGATACCGGCAAGCCCGTGAATGAGCTTTCGGGAACGCGCCCCGCTATGCTCATAAGAGAGGAACAGCCGAAGGACGAAAGCCCGCCCGCCGTGCCGATCATCGCTGTTTCGGCGGCGGTCTGTCTGCTGACTGCGGCGGCGGTCAGACATTTCCTTTATGTAAAAAAGCTGAAAGCCGACCCATGCCGTGTGCTTTCGGAATGCGCGGCGATCCTCGGGAAAAGCTGCGATACCGCGGGGAATTACGACTTTTCGGACTGCCCCCCCGACCTTAAAAAAGAGCTTGACGGCTTGCAGGCAGCTTGCCTGAACAGCGTTTACGGCGGCGGGGAAATTTCCTGCGAACCGTACAGCATACTAAAGCATTGCAAAAAAAGTGTATAGTTAATAGTGAATAGTTAATAGTTAAGGTGTCCGCTTCGCGGACGATATTATGCGGACGCTACGCGCCGCACTAATATTTTTCACTGCACATTTGCGGTTAAAACTGACGAGCGCAGCGAGTCAATGCGCGGCACGTTCGCCGCGCAACATCGCCGAAGGCGATAGTTCGCCGCGCAACATCGCCGAAGGCGATACCTTAACTATTCACTATTCACTATTAACTATTAACTTTTAAAACTATTCACTATTCACTATTAACTATTAACTATTATCTATTATCTATTATCTATTAACTATTATCTTTTACAGGGTGGGGGGATAATGATGTCAAGAAAGATAATCGGGCTGTTTGCCGCCGTAACAATAGCCGTGTGCGCGGCGGGGTGCGGGCTTATCAGCACTTCCCCGCCCGAACCGCCCGCGACCGCCGCAGAGCAACCCGCCGCAGAGATAAGCGTTACGCTCGATATTGATTTTTCGGCGGTCTATGAAGCGGCGAATTATGATAAACTTGCTCCCGCCGTGAAAAACGCCGCCGCTCTGCCGCAGGACGGCACCTTTGCAAAGGCGGAAGTCCGCACGGCGAAAGAGGGCAGCACCGCGCTCGATATTCTGCGCGGCTACTGCGACGAAAACGGCATTATGCTCGATGTGCGTAAGGGAACGGCGGGTATCTCGGACTATGTGCGGGGGATAGGCGGGCTTTCGGAGGGCGACTGCACGCGGCATTCGGGCTGGGTCTACGAAATAGACGGCGTGGAGCCTGACGTAGGTATGTCGGACACGACCATGCAGAACGGCGGACATCTTTTCGTGCGGTATATCGTGTATAGATAAAAGATAAAAGATAAAAGATATACGGTCGTAAGGTCGTAATCAGATTTTGCAAACTTTATTTTATGATTTTTGATTACGACCTTACGACCAAAGCCCAAAAAGCATTGATATTACGGGGTAAAATGGTCGTAGGCAATTGGATTTTCCGATTACGACCGCTTACGACCTTTAGACAGTATATACACAAAATACTCATTCTTATGCAAATGCCAATAGCATTACAACCTAAAATATATTTTCGGCGATTTATACAAATCTGTTACTTTGTTACCTCGCAGCCCCCGCGCGTATATATACTATACATTAGGCGTATTAGGCTACTATATATAACTCTCTATACTCTCTAAACACCCTGTTTTATATAATTAATAGAAAATAAAGTAACAAAGTAACAGATAGAAGATAGGGGCGCTCCTGCGTGAGCGCCCGCAAACTGCGCCTTTTGACCAAAAAAATGGGCGCACACATAGGTGCGCCCCTACAAGACTACCAACATATGGAGTGGGTAGTGATTATCTTTTATCTTTTATCTTTTATCTTTTTGGGAGGTTTGAGCTATGAAAGCGTTCTCTCGGTCAAACCCTTTTGTGCTGATGATATTTTTCGCCGCCGCTGTCGGGACGGGCGTGTTTTGTTATGTACCTGCGATACGCGCCATATCGCTGGCGGGCGCGGCGGTATCGGCTGTTGTTTCGGGGATATGCCGCAAGCCCGTCCGCGAGCTTTTCGGCTGCGCGGGGATAATACTCGTCTCGGCGGTAATAAACCCCGTTATCGTAACGCTCGGCGGCACGCCGCTTTTCTACCTCGCGGGACGACCCTACACCCTTGAAGCCCTTCTGTACGGCGCTGATAACGGCGCGGCGGTCGTCTCGGCGCTTTTGTGGTTCAGGCTCTTTTCGGCGGTCATGACTTCGGAAAAACTGAGCTTTCTTATGTCGGGGACGGTGCTTTCGGGATTCGGCACGGCTTTCACGCTTACCTTGCGCTACGTACCCGAACTTATCCGCCGCTTTAACGAATGCCGCGCCGCCCACCGTGCGAACGAGTTCGCTCCGGCGGCGGGAGCCGTTTCGGTCAGGGGCTTTCTTTCGCGGGCGGCGTTTTATCTTAATGTGTTCATGTCGGTGGCTTCATCGGCGCTGGAATTGTCGGCGCAGACGGCGGACAGCATGAAGGCACGGGGGTGTATGCTCTCGCCGAAAACGCGGCTGGTGGAATATCCTCTGCGGGCTGCCGATATTCTGTGCGCGGCGCTGTCCGTGACCGCCGTTTGTTCTGCCGTTTATGCTTCAAAAACGGGCAGGCTTTACGCGGCTTTCTATCCTGCGGTAAAGACGGAATGTCACGCCCTCGCGGCGCTGACCTACGGAGCGCTCTGCCTTCTGCCGCTGTTATTTTCGATATTGGAGAGTATAAAATGGCATTTTTGCAGACCGAAAACCTGAGCTTTGCGTATCCCGATAACGGCACCGCTGACAGTGGTGCAAAAGTCCTTGACAACATAAACATTACTGCGGAGCGCGGCGAGCTTATACTTATCTGCGGCAGCTCGGGTTCGGGAAAGACTACCCTTCTGCGGCTGCTAAAGCCCGTCATAGCGCCGTTCGGCAGGCGCTCGGGAAGAATCATTTATGACGGCGTTGATATATCCGCCCTTGACAGCCGCAGGCACGAACTCGTTCGTGCAGCAGTCAGCGAGATAGGCTATGTCGGGCAAGACCCCAACGCGGGCGCAGTCACCGACACCGTTATAGCCGAGCTTGCCTATCTGCCCGAAAATTCAGGTCTGCCGCGTGGGACGATAATGCGCCGCATTGCCGAGCTTTCGGCGTACTTCGGGCTGGAACACATCATCGACAGGAAGATAAGCGAACTCAGCGCGGGTCAGAAACAGCTTGTGCAGCTGGCGGGGGTCATGTCGGTCTCGCCCGCGCTGCTGCTGCTCGATGAACCGACGGCGCAGCTTGACCCGCACTCCGCAGAGGTCTTCCGCAATATCATTCTTAAAATACGCGCCGAGCTTGGCACGGCGGTCATTATCTGCGAGCATGATATTAAAGGGCTTTGGCACCACCAACAGTGGCGCGGCGGCTGCGACCGCGTGCTTTATCTCGAAAACGGCAGACAGAGCTTTTTCCTGCCGCCCGCGCAGGCTGCCGAAAGGCTTTGCGGCACCCCCGCCGAGAGCGCTCTCCCCTGCTGCTATCGGCTTTCGGCGGCAATGGGGCTTGACAAGCCGCTTAAAGATACCGCCGCCGCAAGGAGCTTTCTGCTTGAAAATAAGCCCGCCCCGCTGCACGAAAAAGAAGTATATCAGCCCGATAAAGAGATAGCCGTCCGTCTGAAAAACATACGTTTCGGCTACACAAGACACGGCAGAGAGGTTCTCGCGGGGGTAACGCTTTCGGTACCGAAGGGCAGCATTACCGCCGTTTTCGGCGCGAACGGCACGGGCAAAAGCACGCTCCTGAAGATGATCGCGGGTGTGTACCGCCCGATCGAGGGCAGCGCGGAGATATTCGGCAAGAGGGTCAAAAACTATCATGCCGCCGCCATGCTGCCGCAAGACCCGCACCTTATCCTTACCGAGAAAACGCTTTTTGAGGACATAAAGCGCGGCGGCATCGCTTTTGGCAATGGCATCGCTTTTGGCAATGGCAATATCCCCGACATCGAAGGCGAGATAATGCGGCTTGCGGAAGCTCTCGGGCTTTCTGCCGAAACGCTCGGCAGGTACCATTACGACGTATCGGGCGGCGAGCTGCAAAGGGCGGCGCTAATGAAGCTGTTGATAAAAAAGCCGCGCCTGCTGCTGCTCGACGAACCCGAAAAGGGTCTTGACTGCGAAAACAAAATGCGGCTGACGGGGCTGCTAAAGCGCTTTGCGGCGGAAGGCGGGACGGTGATATTCGTTACCCACGACGCGGAATTTGCCGCCGAGACCGCCGACAGCGCCGTTATGATGTTCGGAGGTATCTGTGCAGTACACGAGCCGATAAACGACTTTCTTTCGGGCAACGAGCTTTTCACGACCGAAGCGGCGCGTATCGCAAGGGGCATTATAGAGGGCTGCGTTACCGCCGGACAGCTTATCGACTGCTGCCGAAGGGGGCTGACTTCCTGCAATGAATAAAGAGCATATCAAAAGAGCGCTGTTCATTCTCTCGGTGCTGGCGCTGGGCGCGGCGGCTCTGCTTGGGGCGGTGCAGGACGGGGGCGGCAAAAACATCTCGCTTTCGATAACGGCGGCAGCGGCGGCGGGAGTTCTTGCAATGGCGGCTTTTTCGGGCAGGATAAGGGAGCCGCATTACATAACGCTGGTCTCGGTGCTTTCGGCGCTATCCGTCACGGGGCGGATAGTTTTCGCGCCGTTTGCGGGGTTCAAGCCCTGCACGGCGGTCATCATCATAGCGGGAATGTGTCTCGGCAGCGACGCGGGGTTCATCACGGGGGCGCTGACGGCGCTTGTGTCGAATTTCTACTTTGGTCAGGGTGTGTGGACGCTCTATCAGAGCTTTTCGTGGGGGATAGTAGGCATAGCGGCGGGGGCATCGGGAAAGCTGCTGCGAAAAAGCCGTGCGGCGCTCATCATCTTTGCGGCGCTTTCGGGCGGGGTGTATTCGGTCATCATGGACGTTTTCTCGACCTTCTGGGCTGACGGATATTTCAATATGCTTAGGTTTGCGGCGCTTACGGCAAGCTCTCTGCCGCTTACGATGACCTACGCGGTATCGAACGTGGTATTTATCGCCGTGCTTTCGGACAGGCTGTGCTTTACGGTTCTGCGGATAAGGAACAAATACTGCGTTTCTTAAAAAGTTAATAGTTAAACAAAGTGAATAGTTAAACAAAGTGAATAGTTAATAGTGAATAGTGAATAGTGAATAGTTAAGGTGTCCGCTTCGCGGACGATATTATGCGGACGCTGCGCGCCGCACTAATATTTTTTACTGCACACTTGCGGTTAAA
>CACYSH010000219.1 GCA_902776945.1 uncultured Ruminococcus sp. | reverse complement strand
ATTCTTCGAGAAGGTCTTCGGCGGCGGCGCGATCGGCGCATACACCCGTGAGCTTTGAAACAAGGTCGGCGCGGACGTTCTCGTTTATCGAGCGGCGGGATTCCTCAACAAGAGACATAGCGCTCCAAAATTCCGAGAAAACGTCCTTGATAGCTCTCCACACGAGATAACGGTTGTAATTTTCCTGCGAGCTTACGGGGTCGCCCGAATCAAAGCGGCGTATCTGATCGCACACCTTATCGACGGCAGATTTTTCGTTATCCTCTTTTTTGCCGTTCCAGGCGGCTTCTATCTCGGCGGCTTCGGCGGCGCATTTCTTCGGGTCGGTCTGCGGGGAATAAGCCACGCCCGCGCCCGATGTACCCGAAAGCCGCGAGTATTTCCGCAGGAAGTCGTAATAATCGGTGCAGCCGATGATTTGCAGCTGTTTTGCGGGTGCCGAGAACTTGCCCGAGCTTTCGGGTTCAAGGTCGGCGAGAGTGAGCTTTTTGCGCTGTTTCTTCGGCGCGGGGGCGTTTTTTTCGTCGCCGTTCAGGGCTATACCGAGTTTTTTGCGGAGCTTGTCTGCGTATTCATAGCTGACCGATTTTTTGTACTTGTACTTATTCAGTATGCCTTCGATGTCCTTTTTCGACACGCCGCCGCCGAGCGACGCGGCGACTATGGAAAGTCTGCTGATAAGGTCACTGTCAACGATACTGCGTGCGTCGTCGCAGACCGATTTCCAGGCGGCGGGGTCGTTTGCGGCGTTTTTTATCACGCCCGAAACGATATACTGTGTGACCTTTGCCTTGACCTGAGTATTATTGGAGCTGTTCCATTCGCGTTGTTTTTTATCAAGAGCCGCGTCGATAGCGGCGGGGTCGGTGACAGTTTTTTCGATAGGAAGTTCCAGTACAAGATAGTAATTTTCCATAAAGCAGACCTCGAAAGAAGATAATAGATATAAGAGATAAGAGATAAAAGATAAACCGCAAAACAAGGGACAAATCAAAAGTCTTAGGAAGGGGTCTTCCCACCAAAAGACTGTGCAGTTAAAGTCTCATGAGATAAATCAAGAATCAATTCGGTACAAAATTAAAATCGGCAATTTCAAGAAAATCCAGCAAAAACGCAGTAATGAATAATTCAGCAAGCCAGTACGGAAACAAACAAATTGCCGATTTTCGTCCAACGACCTCGCAAGTCATTTGAACCGGGCAGGGAAGTGCTGACCGCGCTTTTCCCCACCGTGAGGATATTGCAGGACGGTCGGCTTTTTTTATTCCTGAATTATCCTCGCAATTTTTAACAGATTACTGTCAAGCATAGAAATATCGTCCACCGACGCAAGGTCTTCCCTTGTTGACAGCTTTTTCAGAAAATCAAGCCTTGCATTGCCGAACCCCAGCCCGACTATCTCAATACCGCGCCTGACAAACTCCGCTTTGAGCTTCAACGCTTTCTTGTCAGCCCCCTGATACCATCCGCCGTCCGTAAGAATGACCGCATATTTAAACGGCTCGTTCTTGAACTTCTTCATGTGGGAAAGGATAAGCGAAAGCGGCTCGGCGGTAGTCCCCGCGCCTAAGTCAAGTTTGTCCACCCGGTCGATAGAGTTCCGTATGCGCTCAAGGTCTGAGGTAGCTTCAAGCCATACTTTAGCCTTGTTCGCAAAGCCGACAATTCCTATCTTTATCCTGCCGACATCAAACTGATCTACAAAGCTCTTCATAGCCTCCTGCGCCAACCAAAGCGGATTGCCGTCCATGCTGCCCGAAAGGTCGATAGCCATATACAGCGCACCAGTCAGACGGTTTTCAAGCTCGGTAAATTCGGCGGGCGGCAGGTCAGCCCAGCTCATGTCGTCGGGAACAGGCTCCTCGCGGCGCGTAAGCTCCCGCCCCGTTTCAAGCTGAACCGCCTTGATGTCGATAGTGCCGTTCAGAGTATACGAATAGGTTATGTCGAGCATGGTCTTTCCGCCGTCGATGTAGCGTATGTCGCTGAAAACGTACTTTTTGGCTACGGTGCAGTCGGTAGGCTTTTCGCAGTCGCCCTGCAAGAGATAAATTTCAAGCTCGTTGCGTTCGGCGAGTCGTGAGACCTTAAGCTCGCGGCGCTTGACTATTTCCGCCTTGCTTATCGGCGTGTTTTTCTTTATCATGATGTCGTTGACGAAACAGCTGCCGTCGGCGCTTACCGAGATCATGCCGAGCGAGTGCGCTATTACATCGCTTATGAACTTAGCGCCTTTGAGCTGCTTCATGTCGTAGGCGGAGCGGTCAAAGCTCGTTAAGAAACCGAGCTTTGCCTTCGGCGCTGCGGCGGAGGCAAGCGTCTTTACGGCGCAGTAATCGTCCGTACCCGCCTGTATCGCCGCGCCTATCGCCACAGCTTCATCGGGATTTACGCCCCGCAGCGGTTCTTTTCCGGTCATCTGCGTGATGTAGTCGCCGACCATTTTCATCTTTGTGGAGCCGCCGACGAGTATCACCCCGCCGATGTCCGCCCACGAAAGCCCGATGTCCTCAAAAAGCCCGTCAATGGTCTTTTTTGTGATGTTCAGCAGGTCGGCGGATAGCTCGCGGAACAGCTCTTCGGTAAGGCGGTATCTGCCAGTGAAGTCCTCGTAAATTACGGTAATATCGGCGTAGGGAGAGGACGAAAGCAGCTGTTTGGCGCGTTCCGCCTTGACCATTAGCGAATTATAAGTGTCGGTGTCGTCGGCGGGGGAAACGCCGAACTCGTCCTCGAAGCATTCGCAGATGTAATTGCAGATAACCTCGTCCCAGTTTTTGCCGCCGAGAAAATGATTTCCCGCCGAGCCGATGACCTCGACAGAATCGCCGCTCAGATGCGCAATAGTCACATCGAACGTACCACCACCGAGATCGTAAACGAGTATCCTGCCGATAGTATCGTTTTCGCGCAGACCGTAGGCAATGGCGGCGGCGGTAGGCTCGTTTATGACGTTTATGACATTAAGCCCCGCCGACGTACCCGCCTTTATGGTGTTGTTGCGCTCCAAATCTTCAAAATAGGCGGGAACGGTTATTACCGCCTTGTCGATACGCTGACCGACGGTCTCCTCGCACTGGCGGATAAGCTCTTTGAGAAATACGGCGGAGAGATCGGTAGCGGTGTAGTCCTGCCCGAAAAAGCTCACACGGTAGCTCTTGCTGCCCATTTCAAGCTTGTAGAAAGCGGCGGTGTTGGCACGAACGCCGTTCGTGCAGTCGCCCGATTCGGCGCATTTTTTCGCGTCAAGACCGATAAGCACCGAGCCATCCTTTTTGAAAGCCACAACAGACGGCGTTGTTTTCAGCCCGTATTTGTTATTGATAATAACAGGCGTTTTTGTAACAGGGTCGATATAGGCAACGACCGAATAAGTCGTGCCGAGATCAATTCCGACTGTCAGTCCCAAAGAGTTCACCTCCGAAAATAAAAATAAAAGAGAAAAGGTAAAAAGCAAAAAAGCAGAAAGCCGACAAACACCGCAAATGAGGGCGAATCGTGGGTCAAGGGGCAGCGCCCCGTTCGAGATCAAGCCGCGAGACGAAAAATAAACAGAAGTCACAATTTTTCGAGCGGCTTGTTCTTCCTTTGGGCAATGTGAG
>CACYSH010000218.1 GCA_902776945.1 uncultured Ruminococcus sp. | reverse complement strand
TTTATATAAAGGAGCTTTTCGCTCTCTTCATATCTTTGTTTTCCGTTCCTCGCTCGATTTTAGGTCTCGCTTGGAGCAGCTTAACTATTATATCACATTTAGTTCGTTTTGTCAAGTGTTTATTTTGTAAACTCTTTTTGAACCGTTTGTGAACACCTTTGAGATTTTTTATTTTCTTTCGGTGTTTTTACTTTCCGTTTTGAACGGTCAGCCTATTTATTATATCACATTTCGTTCTTTTTGTCAAGAGTTTTATTTGTAAACTCTTTATGAACTTCTTGCGATTTTCGTTGACTTTTTGGCAGTCAACTTGTTCATTATATCACATTCAAGCGATTTTGTCAAGTGTTTATTTTGTAAACTCTTTGTGAACTCTCAAACTTCCGTTCTTTCGCTCAATGTGACTTTTCGTCCGATTTATTGTACTCGTTTGTTCGAAAACCGCGTGTTTGCTGCGTTTTTCTCGCTACCTCTCATCGGACAGCTTATTTATTATGCGTTTTTCTCGCTACCTCTCATCGGACAGCTTATTTATTATATCACCTTTTCTCTCTCTTGTCAACCTATTTTGCGCAAGTTTTTTAAGTTTGGGTCTTTCGACATTTTCATTCGGCTTTTTTGACGTATTATGTGCTTTTTATACATAGTTTTACCGCTTTTGCGCCCGCTTGCTGAGTTTCCTTATATCTCTTGATTTTTCTGTTTTATTGTGATATAATGTACATGGGCAGCCGGAATCTTTTCCGCTGCAACCGCCATCATTCAGGGAGGCGTATCAAGTTGAACAATCCAGGCACCGATAATACTGCCGGGCTGCAAAATGCCGGCGGTTCCTCTTCCGTTAAAGGATACCTCCGCACTTCGGTCGTCATATTTATCTGTATTGCGGTAAACGTTCTGGGGCGCAGTATCACCTATAATCACCCTATGCCCGCCTGGCTCGATACCTACGGCACTTTTTTAGGCTCATATCTTTTCGGACCCGTTCCCGGCGCAATTATAGGCATTGCAAGCAATGTCATTTTCGATCTTTTGGATTACAGCTCCGCCGCTTACAGCACGGTCAGCCTTTTTCTCGGGCTTTCCGTTGGCGTACTGGCACGAAAAGGCTATTTTAACACATTCTTTCAGACAATGACCGTTGCAGGCGCTTCGTCATCGGGTTCGGTGTTTGTTGCGACTATCATAAATCTTCTGATCGGTAACGGTAGCACCGGCAACAGCTGGGGCGACGCGATAAGGGACTACCTTATCGAAAACGGTCTGCACAGGGTGCTGGCGGTCTTCATCGGTCAGCTCTATATTGAGTTTCCCGACAAGCTCCTTATCTCGTTCCTTATTTATCTTTTTATTAAATTTTTTAAAAAGCTGCGCGGCAAAAACGCTGAAAAATCCGCCGAAAAAGCGGCTTCGGCAGTGGCGGCGGCTATCATTCTTTTCTCGGCTGTTCCCTTTAACGATATTCACTCGGCGGCTGAAACACCCGAGCATGACTATACCTATATCCAGTCGCAGTTCAACGGCTCAAACGGTCTCCCGTGCGGTCACGCCAACGCGGTAGTGCAGACTAACGACGGCATTTTGTGGATAGGCACCTACGCCGGGCTTTACCGCTACAACGGCAGTGAATTTACCCACATGGACGGTCTCACCGATGTAAGAAACGTAAACTGTCTTTATGTAGATGAAGAAAACAGGCTCTGGATAGGTACCAACGATAACGGCGTTGTTATCGCTATTGACGGCGTTGCCGCAAACGTCATTACCTCCGAGGATGGTCTTCCTTCCAATTCGATCAGGTCGATCGTGCAAAGCTCGACAGGCGAATATTACATCGGCACATCTGACGGCATGGTGTCGCTGGATCTGAAAACGGGTTTCTCAATAAAAAGCACCATGACAGACGCAGGTTATATAGATCATCTTTCGGCAGACCATAACGGCAATATCGCCGCGCTAAACAAGGAAGGCAGACTTTACATTCTTAATAACGATAAATATGTAACAGGGCTGGAATTTGGCACACCCGGCAAAATGCTGTCCTGCTGCAATTTCTGCGAGCACGGCGAGCTTTATCTCGGCACAACGGACGGCGTGATATACCGCTACCGCATTGCGGAGGGCGGCACGGAAATGCTCGGCACGGTCGTCTGCGACGGTTTTTCAAAGATAAACAACATCTATCCCGATCAGGACGGTCTCACATGGGTCTGCTCCGACAGCGGTATAGGCTATATCGACAGGCAGGGAACATTTATCAAACAGCAGGCGGGCGACTTCGATCACCTTGTGGAAAATATGACCTGCGATTACCAGGGAAATTTGTGGTTTGCCTCGTCAAGACTGGGACTTCTCAGGCTCACGCCCTCCTGCATCAAGGATATTTACACCGACTGCGGTGTTGAACCCGACGTAGTAAATTCAACGGCGATATTCGGCGGAAAGCTCTATGCCGGAACAGATGACGGTCTCGATATTATCGACCTCGCCGAAAAAACTGCCGTTCACAACGAGCTTACCGAATACCTCAGAGACTGCCGCATCAGAGAACTTCTCACCGACAGTTCGGGGAATCTCTGGATATGCAGCTACACAAAGGGGCTTATCAGAGTTGATAAAAAAGGCGGGATAGTTTCCTACTCCGAAAAGTTCCCCGAGATCGGCACCCGCGTAAGGGTCTGTACCGAACTTAACGACGGTTCGCTGGCTGTGGGCAGCGCCGAAGGGCTTTTCTTCATCGCGGACGACGATCTTGCAGGGCATATCCCGTTCAGCGAGGATTTCGGCTACTCGCAGGCGCTCTGTCTGCTTGAAACGCCCGAGGGCAAGCTCTACGCGGGTACCGACGGAAACGGCGTTGTCGCTATCGAAAGGGATGGCGTGGTCGGCAGGATAGGCAAAGCGGACGGGCTTACATCTGATGTTATTCTCCGCATGGTGCGCGACGACGAGGACGGCAGCATTTATGTGGTCACATCAAACAGCGTCTGCCGCTATGCCGACGGCAAAATATCTGCGCTCGATGCCGTGCCGTACTCGAATAATTACGACATAATGACAGACGGCGACGAGCTGTTTATCACGGGCAGCGCGGGTATATACGTTTTCGATAAGCACAGCCTGCTTGAAGGCAAGCCCGGCACTCCCCTGCTGCTCAACTCAAAAATGGGTCTTGTCGGCTCGCTGACCGCCAATTCCTTCAACGCAAGAGAGGGCGAAAACGGCAAAAAAGTCTATCTTTCGACCAACAAAGGCGTGTTCCTTATGGATCTTGACGACTATATGCTCATTCAGCCCGCCTGCCGCCTTACAGTCTCCGAAATGCGCCTTGACGACATTCCCGACTTTATCGAGCGCAGAATCAATTACACCTACGCCGACCCCATAATCTCCTATAAGCTCGAAGGCTTTGACTCGTCATGGACAGATGTTCGCCAAAGCGAGCTTACCTCCGTTCAGTACACTAACCTTGACCCCGGCGATTACGTTTTCAGGCTGGCGATACGCAGCGAGAACGGCGTTATCATCGAGGAAAGCTCTTACAGCATTACCAAAGAAAAGGCGCTGTACGATAACAAATGGTTCAGATACTACATGATAGGCGTAGCGGTGTTATTCATCGGCTGGCTGTCATGGTTCATCACTCAGACTAATATCCAGCATACCCTCACGCTTCAGGAAACAAGGCTTGCAATGGCGCTCCGGCAGCTGCAAATGGGCAACGAGACAATTCTTGCTATCGCCAAGACCGTTGACGCGAAGGACGTTCGCACCAGCAAGCATTCGCAGCGCGTTTCCGAATACTCCGCGATGATAGCACGGGAGTACGGCTTTTCCGAAGAGGACTGCGAAAATCTCCGCCGCGCCGCGCTTCTTCACGATATAGGCAAGATAGCCATTCCCGACTCGGTGCTGAACAAGCCCGGCAGGCTCACCGACGATGAATACGCGATCATGAAAACGCACGTTACCCGCGGCTCGGAAATACTAAAGGACTTTACGCTCATAGACCACGTTGTGGAGGGCGCAAGATACCACCATGAGCGCTACGACGGGCGCGGCTATCCCGACGGGCTTAAAGGCGAGGAAATCCCCCTGTACGGCAGGATAATCGCCATTGCCGACGCTTTCGACGCTATGACCGCCAACCGCGTTTACCGCAAGCGGCAGGACTTCGACTATGTTATGGGCGAGCTTCACAAGGGGCGCGGCACCCAGTTCGACCCCGATCTGCTTGACATTTTCCTTAAACTGATAGACGATAAAAAGATAGATATTGACGCGCTTTACAGCGAGAACGCGCAGAAGGGAGAGGAATAAGCGGTGGCGAAAAAGAACGTAAAAGCCAACAAAACCAAAACCGCCGGGAAAACTTCCTTTTTCAGGCAGGAAAACGACTTCCGCAATATCATCTGCGCCGTTATCACTGCGCTGGTCGCTATCGGTATCGCTTTCGGTATCAGAATGATAAATCAGAGCGGGGTAAGTCACAGGCTGACCGTTACGGCGGGCTTTATCTACGACGGCGACGAAAGCACACCATACAGCGCGAATTTTATCCGTGCGGCAAGGCAGCTTGACGATATTTTCGGCGAAAAGCTGACAATTATTGAAAAATACAACGTTCCGCACGAATCGTCGGGCGAGGTCATTGAGGAGCTTGTCTCGGACGGCTGCAACATTATTTTCACCAATTCATACGGCTACGGCGAGACCGTTAAAAATATGGCGCTGAAATATCCCGAAGTCGAGTTCTGCGCCGCCACCTGCGACAACGCCAACAGCGGAACATCGGCTGCAAATTACCACACCTTCATGGGCGAAATTTATCAGGGGCGCTACATAAGCGGCATTGCAGCAGGCGAAAAGCTCAACGAGATGATACAAAACGGCACAATTACCCAAGACAAAGCCGTGCTGGGCTTTGTGGCAGCCTATCCCTGCGCGGAGGTAATTTCGGGCTACACGGCGTTCCTGCTCGGAGCGCGTTCGCAATGCCCCTCCGCCGTCATGCGCGTGAAATACATAAACACCTGGACGAGCTACACCCTTGAAAAAGAAGCAGCCCGTCAGCTGATCGACGAGGGCTGCGTTATCATATCGCACCATTCAAACACGATAGGCTCGGCAATTGCCTGTGAGAACGCCGATAAGCCTTACCCGATCTATCATGTCGGCTATAATCAGGACATGATAGGCATTGCGCCGACCTCCGCGCTGATAAGCTGCCGTATCGACTGGCTGCCATACTATACTTCCGCTATCAAAGCCGTATTCGCAAGGGAGCCTATTGAAAAGCACATAGAAGGCATTGTCAACGGCAACGACGCAAGCGGCGGCTTTAAGGAAGGCTGGGTCAAGCTGCTTGAACTGAATTCGGCAGTTGCAAGCGAACTCACGCGGACAACGCTTAAAACGGCGGTTGACGACATGGAAAACGGCAAAACGCACGTTTTCAGCGGCAATTACAAGGGCGTATCATACAGCGACCCGAATGATGTTATCGACCTCACGACGGAATTTATCGAAAATAAGGATTCTTCGGCACCGACATTCCACTATATCCTGAACGACGTTATCATCATCGACGATGAATAACTAACAAAAGTCAAATAAAAGCACCGATATTTTGACAGTATCGGTGCTTTTTGTTAATTACAAATTAAAGTATCAGCTTTACTGCGGCAAATGACCATTGCCGAGATAACCGTCGTCCTGCGGCTGCTCTCCGCCCATATAACCGGGCTGACCGTTCATGTAACCCGGCTGACCATTCATATAGCCTTGCTGCCCGTTCATATAACCCGGCTGTCCGCCCGGAAATCCCTGCTGCTGACCGCCGAACTGATTATAGCTGTTGTAGTTGTTCCCGGTCGCGTATGGATTCACATACTGCGGAGCCGCATAATTCTGCGAGGGACGCTTTTCGTCCTCTGTTTCAAGCAGACCGCCGTTAGTCTTGATCTGAACTATCAAGCCAAGAACTATTGATACCAGTGCCAGCACAGGCGAGAGCTTAGGCATTTTTATCAAAAGTGAAATCATACTGCCGAACAGCGACCCAAAGCTCAGAGAGGTATCGATTATCATGAGCGGTTTGGTGAACTTGACCGCGATTATTCCCGCGATAATACCGACAACCGCACCTACGCCATACGCAATGAGCGTCATTTTACTGTTCTTTGTTACGCCCAGAATAATACCCGCCGCAACGATCACGACCGAAAGGAAAGTTGTCAGAAAAACACCAAACTTATAAGCCTTATACGAAACTATCGCAAACAAAATACCGAGCAGCAGCGAGAGCCAGCCGGAAAGCGCGGCATTATGCGCCGCATAGCCTATAACCGCACCAAGCGACAAGCCAAAAGCAAAACCGCAAAGCGCGAGAAACACCTTAATAAGCTTATAGCCGAAAAAACAGCCGAGACCGCCTATCGCCAGACAAATAACAACTGCTATTGTTGATTCCGCCGAACCGTTCATCAGCGTGTTAATGTCAGTACCCGAATAACTCCCCAAAAATAATTCCTCCTTTAAAAACACTATGTGTTACAATTATATTACATATCAAATCAATTGTCAATTAACATTTTCGACAAATATTTCACTGTAAATTTGTAAATTCAGATGATAAAGTTATACAAGCGCCATGCTGTCAGTCGTCGTCTGACTGCTCGTCAAGCGTGAGCGTATAAGCGGGGATAAATTCTTCAAGAAAGACCTCCGCCTCCGACAATTCCATAGCGTGAATCGAGTCAAGCGTGGCTTTCTCCGCCGTAACAAAATCATCGTTGCCCATGCGGCGCTCTTCAATGCACTTGATGTACGCCGAGATCTTATCCGCCGCCTTGACGAGCCGCCAAAGCTCCGCCTCGCCGCCGTCGGGCTTCAGCAGCGGGACATATTCCCCGCGAATATCCTCCGGCAGATAGCTTAAAAGCCTGTCGGCGGCTTTCAGCTCGATCTCGCTGTAAA
>CACYSH010000217.1 GCA_902776945.1 uncultured Ruminococcus sp. | reverse complement strand
GTTGTTTCCGCAGAAGCGGTTGAAGATAATACCGAGGCTTCGGTGACAACTGTTTCTGCCGATACCACAATTACAACCGTCTCCGCAGAACTTGTAACAGAAGCCGAAACGACCGTGACCTCCGTGCCTGAAATTGTGCCGGAGGAAGTTACGGAAACTACATATACAGAGGGAGTTGAAGAATATGAGCAGACCGGAGTATCGGAATATACGTCGTGGAAAACGTCCTGTTCCGGTCAGACCGCCGAGACCTCAGACGCTGAAAGCGGGGTCGATGAGGAAACTGAAAGCGATGACGTGGGTTTATCGGAGGCAGGGATAGATAGCATTTCCGAAACGGAGGAAACAGCTGTGACGGAGACGGATAGCGAAGAAATATCCGAGACCGTCTCGGATATTGAACAGCCTGTCATAGCTTTCAATATGCAGCAGGCGCAGGCGTTTTCGCTTATCGCGGCGGCGTTTGGAGTTCTTGTCGCGGCGGCGGTAATGGTCTCAAAGACGAGAAAGCACAAAAAGCAGAAGGACGATCTTTCGGCTTTGACCGCTAAGGAGCGCGACGAGATACGGCTGCGGGAAAAGGCAAAAAAGAAACCGCAGGAGAAGAAAAAGCGTGTCAAGCGCAAGCCGCCCAAGACCGTTCAGCAGACAATGCCTTACCGTAAGGTCTGCGACGATTCAATAATTCTTGTGGACGAGGGCAGATATTCCAAGACCTATCAGTTTGAGGACATCAACTATTCTATCGCTAAACAGGACGAGCAGGAGAGCATTTTCTTGGGCTATTGCAGCGTGCTCAACAGCTTCGATACCAGCGCGGATATTCAGATAACCGTTCACAACAATAGAGTAAACAAATCTGATTTCGAGAGCGCGGTGCTGTTAAAGCACACAGGCGACGGGTTTGATAGATACCGCGACGAGTATAACGATATGCTCATCGAGAAAATGGAGCAGGGGCAGAACGGTATCATACGGAACAAGTACATGACCGTTCAGGCTCCCGACCTCGAAAGCGCAAAGGCGAAGTTCTCGACTATCGACCTTGATTTGACAAACGCTTTCAAGAAGATCGGTTCGTCTATCAAGCCGCTGACATCGAACAAGCGAATACGTCTTTTAAAGGATATTTTCCGCGGGGTGGACGAAGAAATACCGGAGCTTGACCATAAACAGTTCAGGCGCGGTGCGGACAAGGGCTACTGCTGCCCCGATTACATGGAGTTCAAAAAGCACTACTTCATGTGGGGCGACAAGTACGCAAGGACTATGTTCATCAAAGATATGCCCGCGAGCCTCAAAGACAATATGCTGACCGATATTGCGAACACAAATCTTGATGTGATGGTGACGGTGAACATCTCGCCGGTCGATCCGTACAAGGCTTTGAAGATAGTAAATCATCAGCTGACGTCCATGAGGGCGAATAAGCTACAAGCGGAGAAAAAGGCAATACAGTCCGGATATACTTCGGACGTAATATCTGAAGATTTGAAGCATAGTCTTGCCGAAGCCGAGGAATTGCTTGACGATCTGCGCTCGAAAAACCAAAAGATGTTCCTTGACAACATCATAATCATGGTGACGGCGAAGGACAAGGACGAGCTTGAAGCAAACACCGAGGCTATTGAAGCGGTTGTCAGAAAACATATCTGCTCTTTGTCGATACTGAAATATCAGCAGGAAAAGGGCTTGCAGAGCGTTCTTCCGCTTGGTAATTGCACCTTGAAGATAAGGCGCACCTTGACTACGGAGAGCACCGCGGTGCTGATGCCGTTCAGCGGCAAAGAGATAAACCATAAAAACGGAAAATACTATGGGCTGAATGCGCTGTCGAATAACATGATACTTTTCGACCGCTTACAGCTCAAAAATCCGAACGGATTTATTCTCGGTTCTCCGGGCTCCGGCAAGAGCTTCAGCGCCAAACGTGAAATGCTTAATGTGTTTTTAGCTACCGATGACGATATAATCATCATTGACCCTGAGCGCGAGTACACGAACCTTGTGGCGGCGTTGAACGGCGAGACCATTTTTGTTTCGCCTGCAAGCAACAACTACATCAATCCTCTTGACATGAGCAAGGATTATTCGGACGATGAGAGCCCGCTTGTAATGAAGTCGGATTTCATACTTTCGTTCTGTGAGTGTCTTGTCGGAAAGCAGGGGCTGACAGCAAAGGAAAAGGCTATTATCGACCGTTGCTTGACGATGACCTATGGGGAGTATCTCATAAAGTTTGACCCCGAAAAGATACCCACGCTGATGGAGTTCTATGAGAATTTGAAGGCACAGCCGGAAAAGGAAGCAAAGGGATTGGCGCTGTCGTTCGAGCTTTACATCAAGGGCAATCTTAATGTGTTCGCGCACAAGACGAATGTGAACACCACGAACCGCGTTGTTTCCTATGACATCAAAGACCTCGGTAAGCAGCTTAAAACGCTGGGAATGCTTATTGTTCTTGACTATATCTGGAATAGGATAACCGTCAACAGAGCAAAAGGTAAGCGCACATGGATTTACTTAGATGAAATTTATTTGCTTTTTGCTAATGAATATTCGGCGAATTTCCTTTATGAGCTTTACAAAAGAGCACGTAAATGGGGCGGCGTTCCTACGGGAATAACCCAAAATGTAGAGGACCTGCTGAAATCGGAAACAGCCCGCTCTATGCTTTCCAACACTGATTTTGTTATGATGCTCAATCAGGCGACTTCGGACAGAGTACAGCTTGCGAAGATACTAAATATCTCGGATAACCTGCTGACCTACGTTACAAACAGCGATTCGGGACAGGGACTTATTTGCTGCGGCGGTTCTATAATACCGTTCAGAGATAATTTCCCGCACAATGAACTCTATTCATTAATGACGACACGATTATCCGAGATCTCGAATAACAATGAAAAGAAGGCATAACCAATGAAGATCACAAGCATGAAAGCACGGAATCCTCCTTTGAGTAACATAAAGCGGGATGCGCTTGAAACGAAAATAGCCGAACGCGGGGTGGACAACCGGTATTTCATAATATCCAAGCAGGAACAGCGCATACGGACGCTGGTGCGGCGGAAGAAACTGCGCCTGACGAAGCCGAAGAAAATCCGCAGTATTGTTAGGTGCAAACGAAAGATACATACTGCGGTAAGGCTTGGAGGTCAGCAGATAACCAATAAACGCAAGTCAAAATCTAAGACGGAAAATGCTGTTTCTTCTATGCCCGTTCAGCCGACCGGCGGTAGGATACAAACTGCTGGCGGCAGAAGTGAAAGCGGCGCGGGGATAAAGACTTCGGTGAACAGACCTGTCACTCCGAATGGAAACATTGAACGAGATAGTTTTTCTACTACGGATATTTCCAATGTGGTTATTCCCGGAAAGGCTTTTGAAGCAGCCGAGAATAAAGCAGGTACAAGCAGTATTAAGACCAGCCGAAGCCCGAAGATAGGAACGAAGCTGACAAGAAGGGCGGCAACCGCCCTCGAAGCAAATGTTCGGTCTCAAATAAAGACAAGAACCGATAATTCTACCGTTTCCGATACAGGCGCGGAATCCGCAAAGTTTGCAGCGGGAAACTATCGAAGGGCAGAAGGTGTTGTAAAGACTGCCTATCAAGGCTCGGTCATGGCTGCCCATGAAATAAAG
>CACYSH010000216.1 GCA_902776945.1 uncultured Ruminococcus sp. | reverse complement strand
CAGAGAGAAGCCGCTCGGCACAGGCGTACAGCTTGTCCCCGCTGAGCTGCATAAGGAAATCCAGCGCGTTCCTGCGGGTGTCCTCCGCCTTGTAGCGCAGCATATCCTCGATGAGCGTGTAATGCTCCGGCAGAAGCTCCATGCCGCGCAGCTTCGAGAACGCATAGTTTCTCGCGGAATTGCTCTTGTCGTAGAGCATGGCGATATATGCGTCGCGCTGTTCCTCGTTGGGCAGCTTATTGATGAGCAGCACGGCGTAAAACGTGCGCTTGCTGTAATAGGTGCTCGTGGGGATATCGGAAAGCAGGGGCATGACTGCGTTTATCATATCCTTATCCCCGACAGCTGCCGCGATCAGAGCGAGGTTCTTGACGAGCACCGCTTTGTCAAGGCTGACAGTCAGCCACGGAAAAACAAAGTGTGGGAATGAGACCTCCTTTTTCGGCATAGCCTTGTAGGTCTGCATGAGGGCGGCGTACATCTGCGCCGCTTCCTCGGGGCTTGAATAGCTTTCGTCAAATATCTGCTCTGCTTTGAATGCGTTATCCTCGCCGTTCAGCACCGAGGATATCTCACCCTCACCGAGGTACTGCAAATAGCCGTCGAGCACCATCGGCAGGCAGAGCGCGACGATACCAAGCTCGGTGGGGTGGTCGAAAATGTACTGCTTCGCGGGGGATACTTTAAGGTACGCCGAGAACAGCGTGGTCGAGAAAAGCGCCGCCGTGTAAAGCTGATGTATAGTCCCGCCCGCGTTGACAGCTTCGAGCTTTTTCATACATACGGCAGCGTCCTCGCAGCCATAAGCCCACAGCGCGAGCCATATCTTCATGGTGTCCTCCGAGGAAAGACATTCCTCACGGAGAGCGGTATCGTCCAGCAGGCGGCATATCAGCTCGACCGTTTTGCCGCTTACCCGTTCGAGGTTATCCGATTTGTGTGCGATGAGCCCGCACCACGTGCCGACAGCGCGCTTGACCGAAGAAAAGCGTATCAGGTCATTGTCCTTTATCACGCCTAAGATCGAGCGGAAAGCAGTCATGGTGCCGCCGTCGCAGCGCTCGCAGATCGCCTGCCGCAGACCCTCCTGCAAACGTGCCGCGACGAGCATTTTCCCGACGAGGTCGATAAGCTCGGTGTTTTCGGAATACATCACCGCGTCGATAAATAATCTGCTAAATGACTGCTCGTCACCCACCGACAGCTTGCCGCGCACCCAGCTTACGGCGCGTTCGTCGCCCGAATCCAGCAGATACGACAAGTGAACACGCGGGAAAGGATAATAGTGGCGGCAGTACTCTTTCTCGTCGTCCGATATATTACCGTCCAATATATCGGACAGTTCCTGATTGATAGGGATATTCACATAATCCTCCACCACATCGGTGATGGCGGCAAAATGCGCGGAATAATCTGAGGTACGGAAGCTGCGGCGGGACCACCCGCGCTGATACTGATACTTGATAAGGTCATCGACCTCATACAGAAATGAATCCTTGAAGCGCTCGAATATCACGCCGCCGAAAAGCCAGCCGCATTCGGACGCAAAAAATTCCGAGGGCTTTTTATACGTGCCGTCCCGCAGACCCTTCCTCAGCTTCTTGCTGAGCGCACAGCCGCCCTTAGGCTTGCCGCACCTGCAATACTGCACGAATTCCTTCTGCTCGGAAGGCAGGCTCTCGATGAGAGCTTCCTTTTCGGCGCGGAGCTTCTTTGATATCTCCTCGCCTGCCTGCTTCCATTTTGCCTTTTCGATATTATCCATTTTTTCCATACGGAACTCCTTTCGCAGGTCTTACCACAGCCTGCCCGTAAGCATTGTCAAACGTATGAACGACAGCATATCTCCGTCGTGCAGTTCTATATTTTCCGCAAGCCCACCGACCTCTTTTTCACCCACAAATATCCTGAACAGACCGTCCTCGTAACTTTGCAGGGCGTTATCAATCGCGGGCTGCAGATCCTGCTCTCTACCCCCGTAATTCAGCCCGAAGGCTATCCTCCCGACCGAAGCCATATCAGATATCTGCTCGTCGGTCAGCGGCTTCGGCTTATCAGTACCCTCGCGCACCCGGCAGTTATATGCGGCAACGCACAGGTGCACCGTCTCGGTGATAAGCTCCCCCACCGTGCGGATATCCCCGGGGTATTCAAAGGGCACTGCAGATATCACAGGCTTGCGTGAGCCTATCTGCTTGATATTTATATTCAAAGTCATATTTTCACTTCATTTCTTTGTTTTTGGAACAGCGGGGTGGTGAGTGTTGTTCCCGCGGCAGTTTCTTTTATACTATTGAATTGGTTTTTTATTGCTATAAAAGAAATCAGAGAGAAGTTTTTCGTATTTTGTCAGGTAGGTTCAACACTTTCATATTGTTTGATATAATATCATCATGATCCATATTTTTTTCTAATGAGTCGAGCCATGCCTGTTGTATATCGGATAATTGCCCGCCATAACTTTCATTTCTTCTCTTTTCATTTATGAGTTCCTGATTAAGTGCATCTACAGAGGCTCGATCTCTAAACCAAGGTAATAGGTATTCCTCGATAGCTTGAATAATATTGCCAAAGCTTACAGCAGCTGCTGTTTCATTGGAATAATCCCACCAAACATCTTTTCCGCATATAAGTTTTCCCAATCGGTCTCCAAGATCAAATGACAGAAATTCATGTGGGATATAAAGAGGTATCAACGCATAATTGGCTGTCACTGTCTTTGAACCGCGGCGTTCTTTCTGAAGGTCAAAATACTCCAATACACCTATGTTATTAAGTCGGACATAGCTATTCATCTGATATTTTACAAACCCTTTGTCTTTGAGAAAAGTATCCAATTCTTTCTTTTGATTTTTGAATGCTTTTTCCGCTGATTCTTTATCAATTAATGCCATTTCTGCTTCAGAGCGAACAGCGACTGATACATTTCCTTGTAATATAAAATTATGACCCATTTCTTCACCTAATTCCATATATATTGCAATATACAAATGAATAGTGTAATGTATTATACTTCCGGCAATTGATATTCCTCAAAAGGCACGTCGGATAGATCTTCAAGCAGCGCTTTGGGTATCTCGATAACATCAAAGTTGTAATCCAACCCCAGCTTTCTTGCGAACTTTATCATTGTTACCGAAACAACATCGATGGGCATAACATAGCCTTTCCGAATGAACTTTATCCTGTCTGCCAAAGCCTTGTTGAACGCTTTTTCGTCCTTGCTCAGGATCGCCTGATACAGTGCTTTCAGGTATTTGCTTTCATAGCAGTAGCTTGCCCAATACTTTTCTTTTTCATATATTTCGGCTGTGTCGGGGAGCTGGCTCACAAGCTCCTCGGCTTTTGCGTAGTCCTCGTGATACATCGCCTTGATTATCTCACAGCCTAAATTAGTACCGTATTCCTCAAACAGTTCGATGTTGACAATTGCGGTGGCACAAAACATTACTTTTTCAAGGTCTCTGTCCTCTTCATAAGCTTTTTCTATTGCAGGATTTGTTATTTCAACACCTGATTTTGCAAGCTCATAAGCCTTTGACAGCGCAAGTACATACAGATAAAGGTGACTTATTAAGTTATCAGCATTTTCTTCCAGCAGATAATATTCACCGGATAAAATTATATACTTACTTCCTAATTGATAATAAAATGAAA
>CACYSH010000215.1 GCA_902776945.1 uncultured Ruminococcus sp. | reverse complement strand
CGAACAAATCAGCATCGACAGCGAAGACGCAGAAGTATATTTTACTGCTTTAGCTGATACTTCTGCGCCAGCGTTTCAAGAAAATCCACAAAACGCTTTTCGTAAAGCGTTGTCACCGTTACGTTTACGCTGAGTTTGAATCCCGCACCGTAGACCTGCCGGAAGCTCTCCGAATCGCTTACAGACTTTTCTATGATGTACGTTTCAAGCCCGTACAGCTCGCCGCTTTCCTTCGCGAGATGAACGACCAGCGGCGGATAGATTATCCCGAACCGCGTGTGATTCCAGCGCAGCAGCGATTCCGCGCCGATACATTTGCCTGTGTTGTCGTACTGCGGCTGATACTTTATGATAAGCGGACTTTCGGCGCTGTCGGGAGCCTTTAGCGAAACAGCCAGGTCGGTAGCCAAGAGCTTTGCCAGCCTTCCCACGTTGCCCTCGCATTCGGTAAGAACGATCTCTTCGGTCGTTTCTTCGCACTTTTTGAGAATGCCGACAAGCTCGTTCATTGCTGAGGAAAACTCGTTTAACGACTTCTTTTCACAGATCATGACAAACGGCGCGTAGCAGGCAAACGAGATAAAAATATTAATCATCTGAACGGCAATGCCGCGCACCGAGCCTGTCGCTATGTAGCCGCTCAGAAACGGCGGAGTTGTCCATGCGACTGTTTCGGTCACAGGGGGCATGAATCCCGCCTTTGTCAGCAGGAAAGCGCTTGTATAGCAGAGTATCGGCGAGAGCAGGAACGGTATTATCATCAGGGGATTATAGATCACGGGAAAACCGAATACCATGAGTTCGCCGATGTTGAATAAGTTCGGCAAAAAAGCTATTTTCGAGAGCTTTTTGGTGGAGCTGCGTTTGCCGAATACGGTCATTGCAAGCAAAAGACCTATCGTGCAGCCTGTACCGCCCATATTCACAAAGGTATCTATAAAGCTCTTGGAGACTATTTCGCCCGGAATGATCGCGGTGAACATATCCTCCGCCACTTTTTCAAGCACGTTGTTTCCGTGTATGCCGAACCACCACATAAAGCTGATAAGCATGATGAAAAGCAGTCCGCTCGAATAGGAACGGTTCATTTTTCTAAAGAGTGAATCAAAGGCTTTCGTAAACAGGTGCTGAATGCTCTGCACCCCGAAGCAGACGGTTATCAGATAATTTGCGACGACAAAGCAAAGCACGACCGCCAAAAACGGCATCACAACATGGAGTGAGGCATTGAATACCGAATCCGCGCCGTCAACAAAGACCATTTTTCGCGTCTTGAATATCGTTTCAAATCTGCGGAAAAGCCGCGAGCCGATTATTCCCGCCAGCAACGCGCTGAACACGCCCTGACCGCTCAACAGGGACAGATCGGGTTCGCCCGTGAAAAAGCCCACTATGAAGAATCCAGTCAGACAGGCAAGCATACTTCCGTAGCGGAACACAAGCCGCTGTCCTTCCTCCGTTTGATTCATGTAGGAAAGGTCGATAGCGATTGTTATGTAGATAGCGAGAACGCCGACTGTCGTAAACTGCACGGTCTGAACGACGCTTCGCAGAGCGCCGCCGAGAAAAGAATCCATAAAATCCTGATACTCCTGCACGGGGAATCCGTTCAGCAGGACGGTAATGCTGCCGATGAAAAGTATCGGAATGACCATAGCGAGACTGGTCTTTATCGTACCTGCGATAAGGGAAAAGTGTTTCATTATCTTTGTTTTCATAAGTCCTCCTTACCGATATAGGCATATTTTATGAGGGTGTAGGTCGATAATAATATTATACTATAAATTATCAGATTCGTCAATAGTTACAAAAGAAGATAAAAGTTAAAAGTTATAGTGAATTTCGGAATAAATTGTACGTCACAAAACCTACAAAACACTCAAAGTGTGGGCAGGACACCGGATCCAGCGCCGGTGCGCTGGCGAGGGGTCAAGGGGGCACGGCTGTTCCCACAGACAAATAAATTTCGTGATTTTTACGGTGCCTTGACAAAACCCTTATATTGTGATATAATAGTACAAAAGTTTATTTAAAAGGAATGGTCGATAATATGGATAATAATGCACTTGCAGCACTTCTTTTCCCGGACGTTGCCGAGAGCCGTGAGGATATTGAAAAGCGCTTCCCCGAAAGACAGCTCCCGGAGGGAGCCTGCGTCACAAGGATAGGCCCCAGTCCTACGGGCTTTGTTCATCTCGGAAATCTCTATAACGCGATAATCGCCGAGCGTATCGCGCACCAGTCGGGCGGCGTTTTCTATCTTCGTATCGAGGATACCGACAACAAGCGCGAGGTCGAAGGCGCGGTGGAAACGCTTATCAATGCCATGAATTATTTCGGCGTGCAGTTCGACGAGGGAGCTACCGCCGAAGGCGACAACGGCGCATACGGTCCCTATCGTCAGCGACAGCGTAAGGATATTTACCAGGTGTTCGCAAAATGGCTCGTTGAGCAGGGCAAGGCTTATCCGTGTTTTCTGACCGAAGACGAGCTTAACGAGATTCGCGAAAAGCAGACCGCAAACAAGGAAAATCCCGGTATCTACGGAAAATACGCAGAAGCTAACCGCAGTCTTACTTTAGAGCAGGTAAAGGCTAACATTGACGCGGGTAAGACATGGGTTCTGCGCTTCAAGGGCGAGGAGACCGACGAATACATAGCGGTCGAGGACGCTGTGCGCGGTAAGCTCGAAATGCCGAGAAACAACATGGATTTTGTTTTGCTGAAATCCGACGGCATACCGACCTATCATTTCGCGCACGTTGTTGACGATCATCTTATGCACTCTACCCATGTTATCAGGGGCGAGGAGTGGCTTTCGTCGCTGCCGATGCACGTTGAGCTGTTCAATACTTTAGGCTGGAAACAGCCCGTTTACTGCCACACTGCCACCCTCATGAAGATAGATGAGGAAAACGGCGGCAAGCGCAAGCTCTCCAAGCGCAAAGACCCCGAGCTGGCTTTAAGCTACTATCAGCAGGAGGGAATCAGCCGCGATGTTGTATGGGAGTTCCTGCTTACGCTCTTAAACTCCAATTACGAGGAATGGCGGCTTGCGAATCCCGGCGTGAGCTACCTCGAATTTCCGTACAGCTTCGAGAAAATGTCTATCTCGGGAGCGCTTGTTGATCTCGAAAAGCTCAGGGATATTTCAAAAGAGGTCATCTGCGCCATGTCTCCCGAAAAGGTCTATGACGAATGGCTCGGCTGGTGTAAGGAATATGACGCGGCTTATGCCGATCTGCTGTCCAAATATAAGGACAGGACTATCGCTGCGCTGAACGTCGGCAAGGGTGGAGCCAAGCCGCGCAAGGACATCGAGAACTGGAAACAGGCTTGCGTTTTCATGAGCTTCTATTATGATGAAACATTTAAGATATACGATGAAATGCCCGCAGAGTGCGGCGGCGATACCGTAAAGCTGCACCATCTGCTCTGCATGCGCTCGGGTATTGCGGACTACACCGACGCGATGCTCGAAGGCGCCTATGTTCCCGAGAGCATCGGAGTGACCGCCGACAATTCCGCCGATGAAAACAGGGCGGCTATGGAAACGTGGATCCTCGAAAACACAACTCCTGCGCCCGACCTCAACTTTACCTACAGCAATACAAACTACTTCCTCCTCGCCGAGGTCATCGAGAAGGTGAGCGGCGAGAGCTA
>CACYSH010000214.1 GCA_902776945.1 uncultured Ruminococcus sp. | reverse complement strand
AAACTATTTCATGTTGAATCTCGAAAAAAAGGGGTCAGACTTCAAATGGTTGTTTTTAACTTAGGTTAATGCATATGGGGCAAGCCCCGACCCTACAATACACATTGCAAAATCACATAGCCTATATTATAGGGGCGTGCATTGTTCGCCCGTGAAATTCCCTGTCCGTGAATTGCTCCGCCGCCGCGATTTCGGGACATTCGCGTCATTCTTTGCGAAAATCACTTCGCTCTTTCGCAAATTAAAATCGGCAATTCGTTCGTTTCCGCTCAATTTTGCTGATTTTATTAATTTGCTTGTTTTTGTTGTAATTTCTTGAAATTGCCGGTTTTAATTTTGTACGGACTGGCTTTTTGCTGTTTCTTATGATATTTGAACCGCTCAGACTCTGGGGGGAACCCTTCTGAAGAAGGATTGCCCCCCTGCACGAACTTGTTCGTGCCAACCCCTTCCTGAGACTTTTGGTTTACCTTCACTTTGCGTTTTTTTATTTCTTGTGAGCGTCAATATCCGGGTCGGGTCGCGAGAACAAATACCCCTGCGAATAATCAATACCGTACTGCATGAGCGTATTCTGTATGTCCTGATTCTCCACATATTCGGCAATTATCTTCATGCTGTTATTGCTCAGATTCTTCCACCCCGCAATAAGCGCTATAAGGTTCACACATTGTTCGTCCTGCGTGCATTTTTTGACTATCGAACCGTCGAGTTTAAGGTAATCAAAGTTTATGCTCGCAATGTGCTGGAGATTGGAATATCCGCTGCCGAAATCGTCTATCGAGATAAGCCCTCCAAGTTCGTGTATCCTGTCAACAAATTCCACAAGCTCCTCGTAGTCGTCGATGTCTTCGTTTTCGAGTATCTCGAACACAAATCTCCCGGGGTGCGGCGAGCATTCAAGGAAGTTGAATATCATATCGGTTATCTCGGGATTCTTGATGTCGCGTATGCCGAGATTCACGCTCACGCTTATGTCGTTTATGTTTTTGAACTTTTCGAATACCTTGCGTATCATTATTTCGGACATACTGTCGTAAAGCAAGCCGTACTGCCGCGCAACGTCAAGGAAACTGTCGGGATAGTATATCCTGCCGTTTTCGTCCTCTATGCGCATCAGCGATTCGTAATGATGTATCCTGCCCTCGCTGTTGTCGAATATGCCCTGAAAATAGGGTATCACCTTGTCGTTTTCGATAGCATAGTTTATCACGTTCACCATGTGGAAACGCTCGCGGATGCTGTCCTCGTCGATCTCGCCCGTGTTTGTGTCGCGGACGTAAAACTGCATATTCTTGTTGGTCATCTCCACCCTTGCGGAGTAGTACGCCGAGAACACGCTGTCAATATCGCAGCCGTCGATTATGCAGAACATCGGCACTATTGCGATGTAGTCCGAATTAGCCTTGAAAAGCAGCTTTTGCAGGTCTTTCATGTCGCTGACGAATTTTCTCAGCGCCACAAAGTACGAGGGCGCGGCTATCGCTAAATGCCAGTCCTTGACAAGATAGAGCGAATATCCCATTTTCTTCGAAAACGAAAGGCACTGCGAAAGGTAGTTGCGGCGGGTGAGGTCTATCAGCTTGTCGGAGAATACCGTGCGCATTGCGGCGGTATCAAAGACGTTTATCATGCACACGCGGTCGTAGCCTTTAAGCGCAATGTCCATATTGAGAGCGGCGGCGTTCGGCAGCTCCTCGCTTTCGGAATAGAGCAGCTTCATTTCGCAGTCCCGCACGAAGGCTTTAAGGCTGTCGGCGGCGTAGGAGTGGTCGCTGTCTATAAGGCGCTGCTCTACCTCGTAGAGATAGTTTAACAGGTCGCTGTTGTCCGCCACGAGCGTATCGGTGTGCGAGAATACATAAGGATTGTACTTCTGCGAAGCCTCCTCCTCGCCCATTACCGACACGACGAACGAGCAGTTTGCAAAGGTGTTCCTGCCGTCAACGTGGGCTATCTCGCCTTCGGTTATGCAGCCGCACATATTGGAGTTTTCGTAAGCGGAGATCTCCCACTTTACGCAGTTCGAATAGATCATCGAGCGGGCGATGCACGAATAGCCGAACAGCGTTTCGGATTTTTCAAAATTCTCGATTCGCCTGAACAGCGAGCGGTTGTCCGCTATTACCTTTCTGTCGTAGATGAAAGCCCTTTTGAGCTTCTTGCCGACGGTCACGTTGTGGTTGGCGTTTATCATTTCGCGCTTGCCGTCAACGTCGAGGTCGGGGTGCGCGTCGTACATTATCTTGTTTATGGGGTCGGAGCGGTCGAAGATGTCGCTTATGCTCGAATCGTTCGAAAAACGCACGAATATAGGTATGTCGCTTGCGTCGGAGTAAACGTAGGGGAAGAGGTTAGTAAGCTCGGGGCGGTCGCGCAGCTTGTCGCCAACGCCCAGACGAAATTCCGCCGCTGCGTCCTTGCCGTCTATCGAGAGTATGCAAGTCCAGAAGGTGTCGGTAATCTCCGATTCCTCGCCTATCGCCTGAACGCCCGTAGCGTATGAGCTGTAACATTCGAAATTATCTCCGCCCAGCGCCGCCACGATTATGCTTTTGTTAGACCAGCCCGTTTCGTTAAAGACAAAGCCCGAATCGATAAACTTTTTAAGATTTATCTCCGAAGTGTTGGCAAGACCGCCTATCATCTGCACGCCGGGATAATATTGATTCGATTTTTCCACAAAGCGGTAAACGCCGAGATATTTGCCTGTTAAGAAAGTAAGCATGAGCTTTGTGCCGCTGTCGATAACGGCGTTTTTCACGCTTTCGCAAAGCTCGTCGGGCGAAATAGGCAGACCGTTTTCGCGGAAGGTCGGCAGCATGGCAGTTCTCACGCGCCCGCCCGACATCTGCGTTACCGATATAACGCACTGATTCGGCAGCAGCTTTCCGCGGCTTATGACTGCGGAGGTGCTTGTTCCGAAGATATGCGCACCGGGAACCAGCCGCGAGATGTATTTGGCAAGTTCGACAGCCTCGCTTTCGGTATGTATCGCGGTGTGTATCCTTATAAGAATATCGCCCTTGCCCGAATCGAGTTTAAGCTGCCCGAAAGCCTCCGTGAGCCTTGTTTTTGATATATATTGAAAATTCCAAGTAAACATAAGCATTTCTCCGAAAACAGATAAAAATCGGCATTTTCAGACCGTCCAATTATAGTATATCATTATTTTTGCATAAAGTCACCAGTATATTTTGCCGATGAATAATTTTCGTGTGCTTGAACAATTTCAGGCTTGGCAACTTGTGAATTTGTGTGTTTTTTGACGAATAACGAGCTTGATTTTGCGGCAAAAAGGCGTATGGGGCATTTCTGCCGTCATACGCCGTGATGTTGGTGTAGAAACCCGCGAAGCGGAACCGGGGTCAAGGGGCTTCGCCCCTTGCGGGGGCGGCATGAACGCTAAAGCGTTCATGCAGGGGCAGCGCCCCCATTTAAATCAAGCCGCGCATAGTCAAACCTACCGCCTTGCAGAACTGTTCGCGCGGCTTGCGGCACGAACGAAGTTCGTGCAACCTTTGTGCGAAGTGAGCGGAGCGAACGAGCGGTCTGTGCGGTCAGCATTTTCTTATCGGTGTTGCAAGACGTTGTTGTGTAAATGTAGGGCGGGGGCTTGCTCCCGCCCGTGAATTTCCCCGCTGTTGCGATTTTACGAACATTCGTGCAATCGTTGCACGAAAATCGCTGCGCTCTTTCGTGCAAATAAAATCGGCAATTTGCTTGTTTCCGTCACGTTCTGCTGATTTATCAGGCTTACTTGTTTTTGTTACATTTTCTTGAAATTGCCGATTTTATTTTGATT
>CACYSH010000213.1 GCA_902776945.1 uncultured Ruminococcus sp. | reverse complement strand
TTTGCTCCATATGTTGGTAGTCTTGTAGGGGCGCACCTATGTGTGCGCCCATTTTTTTTGGTCAAAAGGCGCAGTTTGCGGGCGCTCACGGGCATGAACAAGTTCATGCAAGCGCCCCTACAAAATTCACAAATATCGTTATGCGATTTTTGAAAATTGATTTCCGTGGGCTTGATTTAAGTTGTAATTGCCTGCAATGTGAGTGCCGGACTTTCCGCTCTGTTATTCATCTGCCGCCCGAAACGCGGGGTGTGGCTGTGAGCGGTCAGTCTCCGTGAACTATGCTGCCTTCGATCCTGGCATCGTCGTAGGTGGCATACGACTGATTTTTCTTATTATAATATCTCCAGAATATAGCTGCACCGCTCGGCGATTCGTTGTTGCTGATGCTTCCGCCGTAGATATAAGCAAAGTTGGATTCGTTCTTGTAATCCATAGAACTGCCGATAAACAGTCCGCCGCCTTTTCCGTCTGCCTTGTTGTCATGTATATTGCACTGTTTAAGGGTCAGCTTTCCGTGCGTCAGGATACCGCCGCCGTTTATCAGCGTATGATTTCCTGCGATCTCGCACTTCTCTAAGGTCACTTTGGCTCTTATCCATACGCCGGCTCCGCCCGAACCGGAGGTGTTGTTTTCTATCTTGGAATTCTTAACAAAAGTGCCTACGGTATCCATAAAATAGAAGGGGAAGTAAAGTCCGCCGCCGTCTACCTTGGCGCTGTTCTCGCTGATCGTGCAGCCGTCTATTGTCAATTTTGTATAGCACTTGGAATAGATACCGCCGCCATGGTATCCGAGAGCCTTATTGCGGGTGATAACGGTATTGGTTATATTGGGTTCAACGAAGGAATTTTCTAAGAACATACCGCCGCCGCTTATGCCTGCCTCGTTGTCAGCTACATAGCAGTTATCAACTTTGAGAATGTAGTCTTTGTGCCTCTCTTCGTTGCGGGCGTATACCGCGCCGCCCCAGGATTTCGCTTTGTTGTTTGTGAATGTGCAGTTATCAAAGATAGCCGACGAAACGTAAAACTCTCCGCGGAGATATACGGCTGCGCCGTTATCGGCAGTATTATTATTGAACACAACGTTCTTTGCGGTCAGCTTGCTGTACTCGCTGCCGATAAAGAGCGCACCGCCGTTGGTCTTGCCGCTGTTGCCGTCAAAGGTGGAATCTTCGACAGAAAGCGTACCGTGATTGTCTATACCGCCGCCGCCGTGTCCTGTTGCGGTGTTTGAAAGAATGTGCGTATCCTTTACGGTCACATTGCCGTCCGTTTCAATGTACATTCCGCCGCCGAAACCGGTCTCGTTGTTCTCGATAACGCAGCCGGTGATCTCGGTCTTGCCGTTCGAGAATATGCCTGCGCCTTTTTCATTTGCCTTGTTCCCGGTAATGGTAACGCCTTCGATGACCGCTTCGCCGTTCTTTTCAACGCAGATACCGCCGCCGTAAACGCAGGAGTATCCGCCCGTGATCTTGCCCGAGCAGGTGCCTGTACTGTCGATAAGGGTGAGCTTTCCGCCGCCCTTTACCCAGATAACGCTGCCCATGCCGTCCTGCTTGTCAAGACCTCTGTTAATGGTATATCCCGCGAGGTCAATGGTAACGTCAATGCCGCTGCCGATAACTATGCTGCCGTTTGAATAGTAGTCCTTGCCGAGCCTGTATGTACCGCTTTTAAGATTATACTGCTTGGTCTTTTCGTCCATATTGCCGAAAGGATTGGTCGTGCTGGAGAATTCCTTCTTTATTACAACTACGTCTGTCGGGTGATATTCATAGTCATAGTTGAAATCGCTCCAGCCGATGCCGTACTGTCTCGCGAATATATGTTCATATACGCAGAGCGCCTGACGCTTCTGAGTAACATCGTTTACATCTATCACGGTAATTTCGTCATAGACACGATCCCGGTAATTAGTGTCGAACAGACCGTAGTTTATTAAACGCTCCCTCTTGTCCTTCTCTCCCGCCGCTACCAGCAGATACTTGGCACCTTCGGGAAGGGGATTGTTGTGCGCTTTAAGATAATCGGCAACGCTCATTCCCGCCGAGTTCGCGCTGTTAAGAACGGCTTGCAGATCCTTGCCTGTCAGATAGTTGTTGTTGTAGATATTGGTAAATACGTCGGCATTGCCCGTTACGGTCTTATGCTCCAGAGTGAGCCTGGTGCTTTCCTTGCCGTAGTTTATGAACTCCGTCTTGCCGCAGGTTACGAAATCAGAATACGCATTGACTATGCAGGGGCTTTCGTCCTCGCCGTTTCCGCAGAAGATCGTTGTCAGCTCCTTTGATGTGGCGTTGATCTTAGTCTTTGAGGACGTGAAATTATCATAGAGCTTTTTAAGGCTCGGTCTGAGGTTATTGGGGTTGAATACTTCGGTATTTTCGGTGTCGATAGCGTCAACGATAGTGAGCTGCGCCTTAAGCGACTGAGCCGTGATAGCGTAAGCCGCGAGGTAATCCTTCATCATGTACTCGATATAAGGCGCGGCAGCCGACTGTACTTCGTCATAGAACAGGCAGTTCTGCTGTAAAACGCCGCTTTCGCAAAGCGCAGTATAGAAGTCCTTTTCGGAGATATAGTTTTTGCCCATCATATATCCGCCGACTTCTTTAAGATACCAGACGATGTTTCCGCTTGTGTCCCATGTGGAGCTGTTGCCGATAACGTTTGCGATGATAAAGAGCTTTTCATCATCGTTGTATTCACGCTCTCCGCTTTCGTCGTCCTTGCTCGTTCTAAGCTCGGCAAGCTCTGCCAGCTTGGAATTGCCGCTTACGCTCAAAGCGTTCATGCTGTTTTTGTAGGTGGAAAGAGTTGCCTCGTTATTGATCTGATTGATAAGTCTAAGGGTGTTTGAATCCATATGCTCTTTAAGGCTGGATTCCATAGCGGACATTTTTTCCGAAAGCTCGCCTATCTGCTGGCTCAGTTCCTCGTTGGTCATAGGCGGCTTTTCGGTAAGTCCGAATGCGTCCTTTAAAAGATTTCCGAGAGGTCCCTTGAGCATCGCGCCGACATAAGGAACATTTGCCGAAAAGAGTTCAAGACCCTTATCAATAGAAGCGTTGAGCAGCTGCTTTTCGATCTTTTCAATAGTCTCGCCGTCTGCCGAAGCAACTATATCCGACGAAGCGAAGATAGTTCTGCCTGTGTCGGTATTAGCGGCGACCGAAGCCGCGCTTGTGAATACGACGACTGAAGCAACGAGCGTCTGGAACAGACCCTTGCCGCCCGTCACGCCTTCAAGCATTTCAAGAGTAAGCTCAATGTCATATTCTTCAATGACCTGTTCAAGCGCTTCCTCTGTATTGCAGGCAAGCACCGCCGCCCGCTGTTCCTCTGTAAGATTGTCAATAAATTCTTTGATATTTACGTTTTCCATAGTAAAGACCTCCTGAAATATGTACGTTATTTTTATTTATTTGATATAAGTTGATTATGTCAAACGCCGCACAGCAAATCTACAATGAATTTCGGATTTTAAAGCCGTATTTGTGTACTTTATTGTTTGGTGTGCTACCTGTTCTTTATCACGAATTTATTTTATCATAAGTCAAAAAGAAATACAATAGTCAATTTTCAGACGAAATGTAGTAAAAGCTACACTTCGCTCCGGCTTTGTAGCTTACATCACAAATTTTCGAAAAAATTTTTTTGCTTGCACTCATTTTGCGCAATCGGCAGCCACTACAAGATTAAAAAAATGGAGTAAAATTGATTTCCGTTGTTGAATAATATCACGGAAATCAATTTTCAAAATTAATACAATGATATTTGTCAATTATGTAGGGGCGCTCCTATGTGAGCGCCCGCAAACTGCGCTATTTATCCTACAAA
>CACYSH010000212.1 GCA_902776945.1 uncultured Ruminococcus sp. | reverse complement strand
TTGTATTGTTCATACTTTCACCCCCTACATTTATTATACCATTTGGGTCTAATAATTTCAAGGGGTAATCAAAATAGGTTAATGCATATGGGGCAAGCCTCCGCCCTACAAGCCTTGTGATATTCCAAATTTGTGCAAATTGACGACATTGCTCATTCATAGTATAATAGTGATAGTATAATAGACTTACGGATTTCCCGGGAGGTGAGCAGGTGTACATCAAACTTGATACGGAAAGCGCTGTGCCGCTTTATATGCAGATCTATACCGAGATTCGCGGCATGATCGTCGGCGGGGCTTTTCCGTTCGGTTCACGGCTGCCCTCCCGCAGAGAACTTGCCCGCGACTGCGGCGTGAGCGTCATAACCGCCGAACACGCCTATCAGCTGCTTACCGACGAGGGCTTGTGCGAGCTTCGTTCCCGCAGCGGGTGCTTTGTGAAGTACGCCCCCGAACATAGCTTTCCGCTGTCCAATCTGCCCGCCGGTCACAGCGCGGAAATCTCTGACGACTATCACGCAGAGAATATACCCTTTTCGGCGGTCGCGGCGCGGCTCCGCAAGGTTATCCTCGATTGCGGCGAGCGGATTCTGATGAAGTCGCCGAACAACGGCTGCGCGGAACTGCGCGAAGCGATATGCCGCTATCTTGCACGCAGCAGGAGCATTAAAGTCTCCCCTGCACAGATAGTTGTGGGTTCCGGCGCGGAATATCTGTACGGGCTTTGCATACAGATGCTCGGGCGCGACAAAACAGTAGCTCTCGAAGACCCGTCCTACCCGAAAATACGCGAGGTCTATCAGGCAAACGGAGCCGCCTGCGAAATGCTCAAAATGGACGGCGAAGGCATACGCACGGACGAGCTTTCGCACAGCAAAGCCAGCATACTTCATGTCACGCCGTTCAACAGCTTTCCGAGCCATATCACGGCTTCGGCGGCAAGGCGGCAGGAGTATCTTTTGTGGGCGAACGAGCGCAAAGCAGTAATAATAGAGGACGACTACGACTCGGAATTTTCGCTCACGGGAACAGCCCCCGAAACGCTTTTCGCGCAGAGCGGCGGGAACGTCATCTATATAAACACATTCTCAAAGACCATTGCGCCCTCGCTGCGTGCGGGGTACATGATACTCCCCGAAGCGCTTCTCGGCGTGTACGAGCGGACGGTGGGCTTTTATTCCTGCACCGTGCCGATGCTGGAGCAATATTTTGTCACCGAATGGCTCGACAGCGGCGAGTTTGAGCGCAACATCAGCAGAGTCAGGAACAGAGAATGATTCAGCAGAAATCCCCGCAAGGTATAATTCGCCTGCGGGGATATTTCATTGCGTCTTGCAGCTTCAAACTCAAACTTTTCTGCAATGTAAAGGCGCTAAACAAGCTCAGAAGATTCCCTCAGATTATTCCAAAATATCATTAACAAAAATTTAATTAGATAAAATAAAAAAATATATCAAACAGGTATTGACAACCGTATTAATTTGTGCTATAATAATTATGCAATCGAGAACGAGAGCAAAAAACTGATAGGGGTATAGCTCAGTTGGTAGAGCAGCGGTCTCCAAAACCGCGTGCCGAGGGTTCGAATCCTTCTGCCCCTGCTTCAAAAAAGCTCGCAAACACGCGGTTTGCGAGCTTTTTACTTTTTCTGAGATCACATGAAAATTGGTTTTTGACTACTATTTGACAACTAAAGATATACCGACTTATTTTGTGTTATTAGAAGTAACTCGCAATTATGATAGAATACGAGTTTCATATTTTATCATAACTTTTTAGGGATTTTCATTGGACGACCTCTCGTTATGCGGGTTTGAGGACTTATGGCACAGTATATAATCTCTCAGTGTTAATATATTAAACTTCACTATTGCTGTAATCATTTTTATCTCAATACACAAAAAGGCTTGTTCCACTTCGGAGCAAGCCTTTTTTTCGTTTACAGCCACGTTTCCCGCCCATAGGGAACGTAGTCATCAATATCCATTATATCATCAAACCATATCTTTTGCTCATTCACCACAAGGAACTTGTATGAATAATCAATACGGCTGACTTTCCCTTTTTCAGTGATGTAGTTTCCGCACTCAAAATACTCGACTTTAATGCTGCTGCCTTTATTGATACGGTTCAGCTTGTCGGAGATCTTTGCCGCGGTTTCATCGTCCACCTGCCGCCTGACCTCCTGTCCTTCCTCTTGTGCCAGGATAAGGTCATAGTACCCTTTCAGGCTGGCGAAAGGCATGAATATCTTTGCTCGTTCTGATCTATCCACCGCAGTGACCTCCTACAAGTGTATTTCGTATCATTGCCGTTGCGTCCTCCTGCAAGCTCATACCGCGAAGTACTGAGTTTTTGCCGAACCTGTCCTTTAAAACCGAAACTGCGTGAAGAAGCTGCTGCTCCTTTTGCGCCTTAATGTCGTCCTTGAAAAACGATAGCTGCTCACAATGCTCGTAAACAAGATCGCCATAGCTTATCCCGATCTGACGTATACTGTATCCCTTAGTGGTGGTTTTGTCATATATCCACAACATCATTTCAGAGATGTCCTTGTAGGAATTGGTGTGCTGTTCCAGTTTTTTAGAGCCTCCCGTTGGGGCGATAACATCATTACTGTACCTTATATAGAGGGAAATATGGTCGGTGTACATCGCTTGCCCTACAAGTTCGTTAGTAAGGCTGTCAACCATCTCTTTCAATATAAGCCGAGCGCCTGATAGTGAATAATCTTTGAAAAGTACCTGACTGTTTGACAAAGAACGGGTTTTGGACTGATAATTCTGCACATCGGAAAGAGTACAAGGTTCGCGTCCATAAGCATGATCTATCAGTATCTCGGCGTTCTTACCGAAGGTGCGGTACATGGTGGCTTCGGGAATCCTTGTTATCCCTTCAAGGTCATAAACGCCGAAGCGTTCAAGCCGCCGAGCAGTTCCTCCGCCTATTCCCCAAATATCGGTTATAGGACGGTGCTTCTGAACGGTCGCAATAAAAGTGTCCTCGTCAAGAACGCCTATATGGTCTGGAACGTGCTTCGCAGTTATATCAAGGGCGACTTTTGCGAGAAACATATTCGTGCCAATACCTGCGGTCGCGGTGATGCCCGTTTCCTCCATTATCTTGTCCATTATCGCATTGGCGAACTCTTTAGGAGTCATCTTATATAAAGAAAGGTATGGACCGGCGTTCAGAAAAATCTCGTCAATGGAATAGGGATAAACGTCCTCAGCAGCTACGAACTTCTTGTAAATGCCGTAAATGTGCGCTGAGATGTTCATGTACATTCTCATTCGGGGCTTGGCTATGATGTAGTCAAGGTTGTCGGGTATCTCATAAAGGCGGCAGCGGTTTTCAACTCCCTTTTTATGAATGGAGGGAGATACAGCAAGGCAGATAGCGCCCTTACCTCTTGATTCATCGGCAACAACGAGGTCGGTCTTGTTTGGGTCAAGTCCTCTTGCGGCACATTCGGCGGAAGCGTAGAATTTGCTCAAATCAATACACATAAAGCAATTTTTGTAATTTACAGCCAAAATCAAGACCTCCCTCTATAGTGATTATCTGAAAAGATCGTGACTTCCCCACGAAGTATCGAAATTGTATCCCCAGCCGTTCATTTCCGACAGCTTGATATTTACAAGATTAGCATTGACTCTCATCATCATAGCGGTTTGAAAAACCGTATAGCCCATTTTAAGATAGCGGAGCAGCTCGTCCTCGTCTATCAGCAGGTGCGCCGCAAATACGTTGGCTTCGTATTCGACCTATAGCAATCCAACAAATTAGCAACACACGCCGCAAGATCTGAACCAGCCTTTACAATCCGAGATACGAACATATCCAATGGCTTTCTTTACTG
>CACYSH010000211.1 GCA_902776945.1 uncultured Ruminococcus sp. | reverse complement strand
ACCGAAGTTGCGGGCAAAACTGCGGTATACCGTTATTTTTTAGCTAATGCAACTTTGCAACTTTATTTCTATTAATTAATTAAAATAGGTGAATTAGAGGGTATAAGGGAGTATATATAGCAGCCTAATACGCCTAATATAATATATATATAAGCAAAGGTTTCAAAGTTGCAAAGGGGCTTGCCCCCGCCGTGTCAACGCAAAACCGAACGGTTTAACAATTATTGTAGGGGCGCACCTGCGTGTGCGCCCGCGAAATAACCCAACCGTTTGAATAAATATATGGGTACACAAGGCGAACGGGCGCACACATAGGTGCGCCCCTACAAGGCGTTGCAAAACCGTTCGGATTTTTCGGGAGGTCGGCGGGGGCAATGGCACGAACTACGTTCGTGCAGCCGCCCTACATGGCTTTGCGCTTCAAAATATCTTTTATCTTATATCTTATATCTTTTATCTTTTAAGTATGTGCGGCGGCGGACAGTTTTTGAGTATCTCGCCGCAGACGGCACGCGCCGCGCTGCTGTCCCTTACCGAAGCGGACGAAAGCACCAGTCTGTGAGCGAAGCAGTCGGCGAAAAGCTCCGCAATATCGGCAGGAAGAACATAGTCCCGCCCGTCGATGAAAGCCGCCGCACGCGCCGCCGCCGCCAGCGACAGCGCCGCACGCGGGCTTGCTCCCTGCGCGATATTCTCGTTTGAATGGGTAAGCTCGGTGAGGGCGGCTATCCATTCCGAAGCCGCGTCGGAGATATTGACCTGCGCCGCCCTTTCGCGAAACGAAAGAATTTCCTCGCGGCTGCTTACCGGACGGATTTCGGGCGCTCCTGTCCCGCGTGTGAGGATCATCTCTTTTATCTCGGCGGCGTTCGGTCTGCCGAGAGAGAGCTTCATCATAAAGCGGTCAAGCTGCGAATGGGGCAGCTGCATTGTACCCGCCGCGCCGAAGGGGTTCTGCGTGGCTATGACCATGAACGGCTTTTCAAGCTCGGTCGTTATGCCGTCCTCGCTGACCGCGCCTTCCTCCATTGCCTGCAAAAGTGCCGACTGGGTGCGCGGCGAGGTGCGGTTTATCTCGTCGGCGAGCAGCACGTTCGTCTGTACAGCGCCCTCGTGAAAGCGGAATTTTTTCTGCTCCGCGTCCCACATCGTAAAGCCCGTTATGTCCGAAGGCTGGGTGTCGGGCGTGAACTGAATGCGCTTTGTTTTAAGCCCCGCCGCCGCCGCTATCGCCTTTGAAAGCGTGGTCTTTCCCACGCCGGGGCTGTCTTCAAGCAGCAGATGACCGCAGCCGATAAGCGCGGTAAGGCATTTAAGCACGGTATCCCCGCGCCCGATAAGCGCCCTGTTTATCTCATGTTAATAGTTAATAGTGAATAGTGAATAGTTAAGGTATCGCCTTCGGCGATGTTGCGCGGCGAACGTGCCGCGCATTGACTCGCTGCGCTCGTCAGTTTGAACCGCAAGTGTGCAGTGAAAAATATTAGTGCGGCGCGCAGCGTCCGCATAATATGCCGCGAAGCGGCTCCTTAACTATTCACTATTCACTATTAACTATTAACTAAATTCACTATTCACTATTAACTATTAACTAAATTCACTATTCACTATTAACTATTAACTTTGATTATGACCGCCGCCGCTATCAGCACGGCAAGTCCCGCGATTCCTGCGGCGCACTCGGCTTTGAGCCGCTTTTCCCGTGAGACAAGCTCCTCCGCCGCCAGCAGCAGAGACCTGTCCTCTTCCGCGACTGCGGCGGCGCGGCGGTTATGCTCCGTAAGCTGACTCAGCTTTGAAAAGCCTACGTCTTCGGGCGGGTAGAAAAATTCGGTCGTTTCAAGATTAAGCTCGCTTATTACGCGATGCTTTTCGGCGATCTCCGTTAATTTTCCCTCTACAAGCGCCTTTTGTTCATCGGTAGCGCCGCAGTAGTTTGCACGTTCATGCAGCGCCCTAAGAGCTTCAATGTTCGAGGTGGAGGCGGAAAGCTCCTGTGCGGCGGCTTCGTCAAATTCGTCAAAGCTCTCGCCGCTTATTTTATGCTGACTGTAAATATCCGTATCGACTGTTATTTCATCGAAAAGCCCGCCGCCGCCCGCGTTATATTCGGCAAGCGCCGCAAGCGCCAGAAGCGCCTGTTCGGTCGGCAGAGCCGCCGAATCATCATCATTCGGCAGATGTGAAAAACCTCCGTCGCGGCAAAGGCAGTCCTGCGCCAGCAGGTCGATGGGTCTCCTGCCATTGGCGGCGGTAAAGTCCGCCGTGTCGTTCGGGCAAATATCCTGCGAACAGTACCCGATAATGCACCATGCGGCGGCTTCGCAGTTGGTTATCCCGCCGCTTTGCCACATCTCCGAAAGACAGCCCAGAGCCTTTACCGCCGCTTCGCTCTCTTTGGGGAGAAGTATCAGCGACATTGCGGTGAGGTCGGGGTCGCTGTCGCCCCTCATGCCGAAGCTGCCGTCGGGATTCTGCCTGCTTATCAGCTCGTCAAGATAAGCCGCTTGCACGAACTCGTTCGCATGAACGGTGTTCATGCCGCCGTCCCCGCCGCATAGCCTTTCCGCCGTGCCGACCCAGATTATCTCGTTGACCGCAAGCTCGCTCGGCTCGTATTCGGGCATTGGCACGAAAAAATTCGTGCCGCCGCCCGTGAGCAGTCTTTCGGTGATAGCCCGCCGCGCCGCTTCGGCGGGGGAGGGGTCTTGCGGCGGCTCACAGGCGCTTATGTAGGCGGCGTAATCGTCCTCAAAGCCCAGCGCCTTTTCGGCTATCATGAACCAGTCGCCTTCGGGACTTCCCGCCGCCGCACCACCTGCGGTGCCGACGTTTTTGGCAAAGCCCTCCGCGAGAGAATCGTCTTTCAGGCGGCGGCGTTCCCGGTCGAGGGCGTTTTCGACGAGCTTTATAAATTTTTCATCGGTAAGCGTTATCCTGCCGCCCTGCTGTTCCGCCGTGTACTGCGCGGCTGTATCAATACTGTACATCATAAAGCGTTCCGCTGCCTTTATCGCCTATATCTTTGCCGTTTGCGAGTGTGAATTTCAGCACGAGCGAATCGCCGTCCTGAAGGTGAATGTCGCTGAATCCATAGGTCGTGAAATGCCCGTTCACCGTAATCATCCAGCCCGAGCCGCTTGTAAAGTCGTATTCGCAGAGCCTGTCGGGGTCGGTCTTGCCGGTTATCCTTATCAGCGGGTCGTTTTCAAGACAGCCGCGCAGGTCGGCGGGAATCTCCGCGCCCGCCGCTATGTTCTCGCGGTAAAGCCCGTACAGATAGAACCCGCTTTCAAATTCTCCGCGACAGCCCGCCGTGAAGCCCGCCGCTTCGAGCGCCTTGACGACCGCTTCGGCGGCGGACTGCCCCTGAATTATGTCGATGTCCGCGCTTTCGCAGAGCCTTCCGAGCCCCAGCACGCCGCAGTCCACGGTAAGCGCCGCCCTGCCTATCACCTCGCCGTCCGCGCCCGCCGTGCAGTTGATTATGTAGGAATAGTCGGTTGCACGAACTTGTTCGTGCCAACGCCCGCTGTCGTCGGTCACGCGAATATCGAGCGTATTGTCGCCGGGGGTGAGCTTTAGCGCGTAGGAGGTATAGTCGGTCTCGCCCCATGAGGACTTTATCTCCGCGCCGTTCAGCCTTACGTTTATTTTGCCCTTGTACAGCCTGCCGCCGCCGCTGTCCCTTGCCACCAAATCGAGCATGAATATCCTGCTGCGCGTGCTTTCGGGGACGTTTATGTAATCAATATAAGGCGCTTCCCTGTCGGCTTCAAGCGTGATAATATAGCTTTCGCTGATGTCGGTGTGTCTGCCGTCAAAATCATAGCCGCCCGTTACGGTGATGACGTTCCCGCCCCGTGAAAGGGTGCATTTGTAGCTGCCGTTATCGCCTTCGAGCGTTTTCCTGCCGAGCCTTACTTCGAGCGTAAGAGCGTCTGCGTCGCCTTCAACATAAGCCCTGAACGCAAATTCGGCGTTCTGCGTGCTTGTATCTGCAAGGTCGGTGACGAACACGGGCGGGGTCTTTGCGGGTTCTGCCTTGTCGAGCCACACGGTATATTCGCGGCAGGCGGTGACGACCTTTCCCGCGCTGTCGGTATACGAGACCGAAATGTAAATATCGTTCCTGCCCTCCGCGAGCGTCAGGCGGTCGGCAAAGGGCTGTCTGCTGCCGTTCAGCTTAACTTCGGTCTGCCTGACCGTTAGCTCGGGGTCGCAGTGAGTTATTGTGAGATACAGCTCGGGTTTATCGTAGTGGCTGCCGTCGGTAATGTCGGTCGTGAAATAAACCTTGTCGGCGGTGCCGTCGGGATAGGTCTCCTTGCCGGGCTCGTCGGAGCTTTCGCCGTCGTCGGTAATGACTGTCTGTTCCTCGTCGCTTTCCGATTCGTCATTATTGCTGTTATTATTATCGCTGTTATCTGCGGGCGGCTGTTCGGTTTGTTCCTGTTTATCTTCCCGATTGGCTGAATCATTGGCACTTTCCGCAAAAACAGCGCCTTCCGTGCCGGAATTGCTTTCCGGAGCCTGCTGCGGCTCGCTTTCCTCAGCCGACTGCGGCTCGCTGTCCTCGTTGGGAGCGCTTTCTTTTCGTTCGGGAGTATCTTCATTGTTGTCCTGCTTATCGTCCTGCCTGTCCGGCTGATGAGAGGTCTCCGTGTTCCCGCCGCTGTCCGCACGAATTTCATTCGTACCGCCGATGTCCTCCGCGTGAGCGGATCCGGACATACTTTCGCCGCCCGAGCTGCTGTCGGCGGCGCTGCTTTCATCGGGCAGCCGCGGGAGTACGGAGGAGCTTTCTTCCGTGAAAAGCTCCTCCTCTCCTGTGATGTTTTGGGTTTGGTTGTCTGTATCGTCGCTTTTGCCGCCTGCGGGGGAGCTGTCCTCCGTGTCGGTGGAAAAAACGGCAGCGGTCACGGCGTGAGAGGATCGGGCGGGCGCGTTTCCGGCGGATATTTGCGGGTCGATAGGTTTAAGTCCGGCGGCGGAGAGTGCGGCGGCGGCTGATGTAAGTACGGCTGCCGCCCTGATGATCATTCTGCCTGCTTTCATGGTCTCACACCTCCCAAAAAGTTAATAGTGCATAGTGTTTTAAAAAGTTAATAGTGTATAGTTTCAAAAGTTAATAGTGTATAGTGAATAGTGAATAGTTAAGGTGTCCGCTTCGCGGACGATATTATGCGGACGCTGCGCGCCTTTTTTACTGCACACTTGCGGTTAAAACTGACGAGCGCAGCGAGTCAATGCGCGGCACGTTCGCCGCGCAACATCGCCGAAGGCGATACCTTAACTATTAACTATTCACTATTAACTATTAACTTTGTTTAACTGTTCACTTTGTTTAATTATTCACTTTTTTAAAAGCCCCACTTTTTTAAAAGCCCCACGTTGCAAATTCGTTGCTGGGATAGCCGATTACAGTTCCGTTATCTGTATTCTTCACGGGCAGAACACGCAGTCTGTAATAATTGCCGCGTTTAAGCCCCGCTATCTTTACGGCTGTATGCTCCGCCCCGACGGTCGCAAAGGTCTCCCATAAATTCTTGTTTCTGTTATAATACTGTATCCTGTATTCGTCCGCACCCGCCGACTTCGTATAGGTCAGCAGCAGTCCGTTATTCGTAGGTATACCGCCCTTTATCCTGTTGAGTCCGGGTCTTGTAACGGCTGTCTTTACCCCTGATTCGGCAAAGGTCTCAGTCTTTCCGAAACCGACGAACCTGACCGCCTTGACGCTGAATTTGTACTCCGTGCCGGGTTTGAGACCGATTATCCTTACGGCGTTCGCTCTGAGGTCGGCGAGCTTTCTCTCCCTGCCCGCTGCGTTGTCATACATGAACAGCTGATAGAATGCCGCGCCCCTGACAGGCTCCCAGCTTATCCTTACGGTGTCGGTCGTGGCGGAATCGTACTTGCGGAAGGTTATCTTATTGTTATCGGTCGAGGGCAGGTCGGCAAGAACCTTTTCCGCTTCAAGGAGCTTGTCATAATTGTAAACAAGGTTCTTAGCCGTGTCGGAGAGCGAGTTATAAAGCTCTCTTGCCTTTTCAACATTGGCACGGTCGGCGGCGGTGACATCCTTCAGGTTCCAGATAAGGTCTAACGTCTGATTGTAATTATCGTAATCATCGGCAGCGAGAACATAGTATGGCGCGGCAGCCTTGTAAGGCTCGGCGGCGGTGCCGTCGGGATTGAGACCGTATTCGTAAGTGGCTTTGATCTCGTAAACGCCGGGTTTGAGCGCTCCGGTCGGAACGTTTATTTCGGCAAGGTCGGAAAGATCCTGCTTTCCGCCGTTGGCGAAGAGCGCCTTTACTTCAATACCGTCGGTATAAAATTCCTCGCCTTCCTTGTAGGTGTCCACGCCGAGACGTACTCTTATGGAATCGGGCTTTGTTGCTACGGCGAAAATGTTGTTTGAATCGTTCTTGAAATAGAGCGTGCCGACACTATCGGAAAGAACGCTCGAAAGGCAATACTGCGCAAGGTCGCCTTCGGGGCTGAAAAGCACGGGGCAGGTCTCAATGGTGCCTTTTTCGGTCTTGACAGTCTCGGTCAGGTCGGGAGCGGTCATGCCGGGCTTGTCGTGGAGAACGTAAACATTTCCGGGCATGGCGTTGGCGGTGAAGTAAACATAGTTATCGTCGTCCCTGTCGCTGATAAGTGCGCTCGACTGGCAGTAGCCGTTGGTCTCGACGGTGTAGGCGATGTCGAAATCGTTGGTGTCGATAACGGCTATCTTGTGTCCGCTGTATTCCTCCCAAGCCGAACTGCCGCAGATACCGATATACAGTCTGCCGTTGGCAATAACGGGCGTGGAGCTTGAAGCGCCGGGAAGGTCAAGCTCCTCAACGCCGCTTATCGCACCCGCGCTGTTTGTCTTGAATCTTATGAGCTTTTTCGCTTTGGACGTAACATAATAATAGTCGGAATCGGGGTCTTTGGTTATGCCCGAGCGCAGGTCGCCCGCAAGCCCTTCTGCCGAACCCCTGATGACAGCCTTACCCGATGTAATGCTCTTTTTCTTGTCGGCGGCGATTATTTTGCTGCCCTTGCCGTCGCCTGTTTCGTCGCCGTTGTCGGTGCCGAAGATAACAAGGTCGGCGGTGACGGCGGCACCCGACCAGTAATAACCGCCGTTCGCGGCATAGCTCCAGGCGGCAGCCTGTTCCTCGTCGGTAGAATCGGGGTCGGTATCGGCGGCAGGCACGCAGACGAAATCAGCCTCGTCGGTCTCGCTTACCCAGAAGCCGACATAAACATAGCCGTTATCATAAACGACGGTGCTTGTCGCCTGACCGCCCAGCTCGTCGTGATATACCCACAGCGATTCGAAAGTTTCAGCGTCGAAAGCCTGAATAACGCCGCCGCTTAAAGCGACAATTATCTTTCCGTCGGCGTAAACGGGAGCCGAAAGCCCGTAGGAAGCGGCGGAAGCGAGCGTACCCTTCTTGTCGAGCGGTCTGCCCGTTTCCTTATCGAGAGCGCAAAGCTCGGTGCCGCAGACGTAAACTATCATCTTATCGTCGATTACCGCGGGCATACCGGGCGCGTGTTCCCAGTCGTCGGGGGCGGCTGCGCGAGTTACCCATTTAAGCCCTGTGTATTCAGCCGAATCGGGTGTGATGCATTCCGTTACGCTGCCGAATGCGCTTGCGCCCGTTGCAATGGTGCTGACCGAGAGAACGACAGCCGCAGCCGCCGCAGACGCTTTTTTGAACAGTCCTTTCATCATAAAAAGACCCTCCTTAAAAATATTTTCAGGCATAAAAAATCCCGCGCCGGGCGGTGTGGGGGAGCTTTACGGTGCGGGCTTTGCGGCATAGCTTAAAAAACACGAACCGCCGTGATTTTTTTTGCGGAACGAGCCGAAAACGGTAATATGCCGCAGCCACAAACCGACCTGAAGTCTTCCGCTTGCCCAAGACCTGTAACGGTGCTGACGGAGAAGAAAAAATCCGTCACGCTGCGGCAGTTCTCCCGGCTTATGACCCGCTGAATGCTTATCCTGCCGCCTTCTCGTTCCTTTTTCTGGAACAATGACTGTCCTTTTTTGATGACATGGCAGGATATTAAGGTCAAACACGGTAATGGCGGTTGCGTCGGAATCGAACCGACTTCCCATTTGATCTACTCGGCTGATAATTGCGCCTTTCAAACCGCAGCGGATTTATACCTGTTATCATTATTATAACACATAAGCAAAAGATTGTCAATCGGAAGGCGAAAAAAGCGCAAAACAAAGGCAAACCAAAAGTCTTAGGAA
>CACYSH010000210.1 GCA_902776945.1 uncultured Ruminococcus sp. | reverse complement strand
CCCGATGAAAAGGGTACAAACGAGTGTCACAACAAGATGCTTCGGCGTTTTATCCCCAAGGGCAGGAGCATGGTCAAATACTCGCAGGAGGATATCGACTATTTTGCAGATATCATCAACGGTCTGCCGTGAAAGATACTCGGCTACAAGACCCCGGACGAACTGTTTGACCAAGAACTTGACCTGATCTATTCGACCGACGGGGCGGCGTGATGCCGCGCCGCAGCAAATCTTCTCCGTTCGGGCTACGCCCTCATTCCGAAGATTTGCTGCCAACTGCTTGATCACAGGCACTGATTATACCATGAATTGTTAATTCTTTGTAAAAAAGTTGCAGGTTGGTATTGCAATTGGGGCGCTTTTATGATATAATCATTTTATCCGATGTAAAAAATGACGTTAAAAAAGAACGGAGTGAACGAAATGCGTACTATCAATAAATACATTGCGGCAGCATCAGCTATCGGTATGATGCTGTTCACAGCCACATCATGCGGAGAGAGCGAAAAGGCTGCGGCTCCCGCCGATCCTTCTTCGGGGGAAGCGGTGGAAGCCTCCGCACAGGTGACGGACACCGAAGCCGTATATCTCGGCGTCAAGGATTACGGCTCGGAAGATGTGAACATGGACAACAAGCCCGAGTTCAAATACCGCTTTGAGGTGGACGGCAAGGAGCAGATATATTCCGTATTCAACGGTACGAAGGATGCGGAGGGTAATTATGATTACCCCATACAGAACAGGCTCAAAGAGAACTACCGATACAATATCATGATCGAGGGCGACACGGTGACTGCCGCCGAGGAGATACACGAGGAAGCTCCGTCCTTTACGCCCATAGTCAGCGGCACTCCCGGGGAACGCACCCTCACGAATTTCTTGAAGACCTCACTGATGCCCGTTGGTACTACCCTCTACATATACGGCGGCGGCTGGGACTGGCAGGACGTGGGTTCGGCAGTCAGCGCAAGGACGCTGGGCGTTTCTCCCGACTGGGTAAGATTCTTCGCGGAGCAGGACAAGGACTTCACCTACAGATCAAAGGACGGTAACGAGGACAACAAAGACCCAAAGAACAGCTACTACCCCTACGGCGGTTATAACGAGTATTACTACGCAGGACTTGACTGCTCGGGATTCGTGGGGTGGATAGAATACAACACCTTTGAAACTGCGGACGGCGGAGAGGGCTATGTGACCTACGCGGTAGATATGGCAAAGGAGCTTTCCGACAAGGGCATGGGCGAATGGACGCATGACATCAAGGCTCCCGACGGCAAGAACGGCTATGTTATGAAGGCGGGGGATATCATGAGCACGGACGGTCATGTGTGGGTATCTCTCGGCACCTGCGATGACGGGAGCGTGGTCATAGTCCATTCGACCCCCTCCGACAGCAGGAGCGGACAGCCGGGCGGCGGCGTACAAATAAGCGCCATCGGCACAGACGAGAACTGCGAAGCCTACAAGCTGGCGGACAAGTATATGTCGGAGCATTATCCCGAATGGTATGAGCGCTATCCCGCAGCGCTCCGCGACCCCGAGGTATACTTCGCCTTTGAGAACGAAGCGGCCGGGCGCTTCACATGGGACACCTCCGCCGAAAACGGGCTATCCGACCCCGACGGCTTGCAGGAGAAAAAGCCCGATGAGGTCTTGAAGATACTGTTCGGCACCTGAATTTATACTAATCCCTAAAAGAACAGCAGACAAATCTCGGCACTGACGGCTCATCACTCGTCGTCAAGCTCCATTGCCCTGCGAAATTTTTGCTCGAGATCTATGTACAAATATTTCTGTCGTTTACTATAAAGCTCGCTCATGGCGGTCTGCCCAACAGCACTTACGAAAAAAGTATCATTGTTTCGATCATTAGACTTCCTCGGAAACTAACGTATGCCGAATGTGGTATCAGTAAACTGATACTAAAGGTTTTGTCATGATGCAAGCCGGACGACTGCATTGCTTGCAATGCCAGCGTGCCGGTCTGTCGGTCAGCCCCTCTGTCAGCTGAGCTGACACCTCCCCGTGTTCGGGGAGATAACGCACGGTGAGGAGGACAACGTAGCAGCAAGGCAAAAGATTTCGGCATCTGTCGTAAAGGATTCAGGTTGACAGACCGTGGCGTGCGGTAGTTTCCGAGGAAGTCTATTATATGGGATCAGGCTCGGAGTATTTTTTCCGAGCCTTTTTCTTTCGTCAGGGCAGTGGATCATAATAATGATCACATATTTTATGCAATTTGGGGCAACAGCTTGAAAAATCTACCAACGAAAAAGCACAGGCGATACTCGCGCAGACAACGATATATAAAAGATAAAATCGCTCCTGCTTGTTCATAGGGGCGATTTTTGATGCTTAATATAATATTTACAAATCGTTAATTTAAAATTGTAAACTTTTCTGTCCTCAAAACAGTCTATTAAGTGCAAGCGGTTGAACCGCAGAACTTTATAAAAGATGTCATAAAACATTTGATAAAGAATAATTATATGTGGGAGAGATCAAAATGAATAAGAACATGAAGAAAAGAACATTTAAAAGAGCTGCGGCTATGCTTGCGGCAATATATTTTGCCTGTGCTGCGCTGACAGGCTGCGGAGGCGTCGAGATCACAAAATCTATGGCACACGCGCCCTCTTCGGAAGAGGTAATAACGACCGAACCCGAAACGGAAATTTTAACCGAACCGCCTGCTGTTACTATGGCAACTTCGTCCGCTGAAATCGTGGAGACCACCACTACAAAGGCTTCAAATAAAAAGAAAAAGAAGAGCAAAAACAACAAAAAGACCACTACCACGACCAAAGCAGCAGAAGCGCAGGCAGAGATCACGACGAAGATTCCCAAATCTACTGTCACAACGACTACCACTATCGCACCGGAAACTGCCGCCGTTACCGAGACATCTGTTCCTGAGCCGACTATTCTCGAAACAACCACGACGACCGTTGAAACAACTCAGACTCAGCAAGTAACTACCGAGATCACCACAACGACTTCCGCAGAAGAAACTGAGCCGCCTACCGAAACATGGTCGTCCCAAACGCCCGAATTGATCACGGGAGATTCCTCGCAGAGCAGCAGAAGTCATAAAATAGATGTTAATTGTATATTGCAGAACCCTGAGCTTCCTATGGGCTGCGAGGCTGTTTCGCTGACTATGGTGTTCAATTATTTCGGTTATAACGCCGATAAAATGTCGATGGCAACTTACTATATGCCCCGCGCAGATGTGTATTACGACGAAACCAACACTATGCACGGACCCGATTTCCGATATACCTTCGCGGGAGACCCTGCCGACCCCAAAGCCTACGGCTGTCTTGCACCCTGCATGATCACCACCGCGCAGAATTATCTTAATGATGTCGGCGGCGGATTATCGACCTTTGATGCTTCGGGTTCCTCGTTTGAGGACTTGCTCACGAATTATATTGATAATGATATCCCCCTGCTGCTGTGGGTGACGGGCGGGCTTGTTCAGCCATATTATTCTCACACCTGGATAACCCCGTCGGGCGAGCAGATGAGCTGGCTCAAATACGAGCATTGTCTTGTACTTACGGGATACGATCTCGACAAAGGCATAGTTTACGTTGCCGACCCGCTGGCAGGTAATGTTGCTTACAGCTATGATCTCGTCAAGCAGCGTTATTATGAGCTTGGTCAGCAGAGCATGGGGCTTATACGCTGGTGATTTTGTTTTTGCTGATAACAGATCAAGAAATAAATCAGCTTTGAAACCATGAGTATGAGAGTTACAGTTAAAGGGCTGTTACTGTGGTAGCGGCTCTTTTTCCATTTTAAGCGATTCTATAAATGAGCGTCTTTGGTTAAATTGCATAGATAACTATTGTTAGATAAAGCCTTTTAATGAGGGCGGCGGGGGCAAGCCCCCGCCCTACAAGCCTTTCGATAGTCAAGTTTTGTGCAAATTGACGGCATTGCTCATTTATAGCTTTCAAGCTCGCCGCGTATTACATATCTTCTGAGCGTGAAAATGTCTATCCCCGAACCCGAACCGCAGTCGTTCACATATTCGGGCATCAGGCAGTCAAGAAAACCGTATTTGACTTCGTTATTTGGAAATGAAAGCGTATATTCGCCTACCTCGGGATCATAGTCCGCAATAGTCAGATAGCCGGTCTGATACAGAAGCGGTATCGGGTCGGGATTGTCGTCGCTGTAATCCTTCAGCATACTTTCACTTGCGTATAAAGTCTTGTCGTTGAACCTGCGTATATCGAAGTCCATAGCCCGGAGCCTTTTTACAAGAAATGACGGTGTGCCGGATTCAAACCAGTATGCTCCGAATTCCTTTGCAAAAAAGGATTTGATCAGACTGTAAGGATTATATACATTCTGTCCGTCCTGATGAAAATGATAGCCGTCATATTGTTTTTTGAGCATCTGCAAGCACGTTTCCTCGTCTATCTTGCGCTTGACAGCCAATGCCTTTATCTCGGGCATGAAGACTCGTCTTAGCTCTTCTTCTGTTATTCCGCAAAGCTCGGCATAGTCTTCGTTCAGCGAAATATCGGTCAGCTGATTCAGATCGCTGAAAATGCTGACTTTGTGGAATTTAGTTACTCCGGTAATGAATACAAAGCGAATATGGGCATCACAGCTTTTCAGATTACCGAAAAAGCCCTTGAATACGGCTTTGTTATGCTCCTTCTGTTCGGGAAGATCGTACAGATCGAGCAGCGGCTTATCATACTCGTCAACGAGAACTACACAGCGCCGCCCCGTCTGTTTATGTGCGGTCTCCAGCAGATCGGCAAAACGCACCTCCAAAGGTTTATTATCTGCGGTGCAGCTGTACTGTGTTTCCCATTTGCTCAAATGCGCTGACAGTACATTCTCTAATGCATTTTTTCGTGTATAATTTTGGTTGTTCAAATCAAAATAGAAAACCGGATATGGTGTCCATGCGTTCGGATCATCAGTCACAAGACGCTCGATCGCAAGTCCCTTAAACAGTTCCTTTTTTCCTTCCCAAAATGCACGGAGCGTTGAAAGCAAAAGGCTTTTTCCGAATCGGCGCGGACGGCTCAAAAAGAAGGGAATGCTTGTTTTGACAAGTTTATATACATACTCGGTCTTATCCACATAAACGTAATCAAGCTCTCTGAGCTTTTCAAAATCCTGGATACCGGCAGGCAGCTTTCTCTCATTGTTATATGCAGTATTCATGGCTGTCATCTCCTTTACAGACGATTTGACACTTATCCTCTGTTTATATTATACACCAAATGAATCGGCGTTTCAAGAGGCTTGAGGAATTTTTATCTGCGGACAGCGGAGTATTTAGATCATGAGCACCTTGACAGCTTACCATAATAATGGTATCCTATTACTTTGCCTTTCGCGGCTGATAACAGAAAGCAGTACAAAATAGGCGTTTCCTTTGACAGCGAGAAACGTATTCTTTCCGATTGGAAGGCTGCGGAGTAAAATGATGAAAAACTACAAAAGGACGGTCGTAAATGAACGTCCCAATTTATCACGTTTCTTATCCTTATACGGTAATACAAAGCAGAAGCCCACCAAGCCGTTTCCCTATTTCGGCTTAGTGGA
>CACYSH010000209.1 GCA_902776945.1 uncultured Ruminococcus sp. | reverse complement strand
ATCCATATCGTAACAGAAGAAAACGTCACTTACTAAGGTTAAATCTTATATGCGGAATCATCAACTTTGAAATTGTGAATTAGTTTTCGGGAAGTTCTATTATTGCTGATACAGCCCACAGACAAACATGAGCTTGAAATGCTTGACAAAGAGCTCGAACAAATAAAAACGCTGACCGACACACCCTTTGCTTTTGCAGCTTTTGAAATAACCGACCGGAACAGTGAACTGTCCCTGTGGTCAGCGCCTCCTGTTTTCGGGAATAAACCTTTCGGAAGCGGCGCAGGCGAAACACTCGCTTTCCTTGAAGAAGCGCTTATTCCGAAGCTGACAGAGCAGTATTCCCCGAACAAGGATATTCCGATAATTCTCGGAGGGTATTCTCTCGCCGGTCTGTTTGCATTATGGGCAGCTTATACGTCCGATAGATTTACGGCTGTTGCGGCGGTATCGCCTTCAATATGGTTTCCGGGATGGAACGATTTTGTTAATAAGCACTCTCCGGTCGTAACAAGCATATACCTCAGCTTAGGCAAAAAAGAGGAAAAGACACGCAATAAAACTTTGTCAGCGGTAGGCGATAATATCCGCAGGCTGTACGAAAAGCTGAAAACATCTGACCTCTGCACTACACTTGAATGGAACGAAGGCAATCATTTCACCGAGCCGAAGGTAAGAACAGCTAAGGGATTTGCGTGGTGTATCTACGCCGAACACAATATGAATAACATAATACAGGAGGAACACCATGAACACACTTGAAGCAATAAAAACACGCCGCAGCACCCGCAAGTTTTCCGACAGGCGCGTAGAGTTGGAAAAGCTCGACAAGATAGTAAGTGCGGGACGTTTTGCGCCGAGCGGCGGGAACTCTCAGACCTGCCACTTTATCGTGGTACGCAGAAAGAAAGTCCTTACAAAGCTGGCTGAGCTTGCGCAGATTGCTTTCTCGAAAATGGAGATCACCGAGGGTATGTATAAGTCGATCGCCAATTCCGTCAGAGCCTCGAAAAATGGCAGATATGTTTTCCATTACGATCCCGACGCTCTGATAATTGTGGCTAATCGGAAGGACTACGGCAACAATATCGCAGACACCGCCTGCGCACTTGAAAACATGATGATTGCCGCAAACGAGCTTGACCTCGGAAGCTGTTGGATAAATCAGCTCAAATGGCTGAACGAGGACGAGGCTCTGCTTGAATACGAGCATACTCTCGGACTTGAAGAAAACGAGCGAATTTACGGGGCGCTGGCAATAGGTTATGCGGACACGGAAGATGGTATGCCCTGCCTTGAGCCTCTTGAAAGAACGGGAAACAAAGTCACATATATCGGTTGACGGAGGGTTATTATATGGATTGGATAAAGATCAACGACACAACATTCAGTTACAAAGATATGGGTGTGCGGTTCTTTCTGCTTATCGGAACGGAGTACGCTCTGCTCATCGACAGCGGAATGAAAACCGAGAATGCAAAGGAGCTTGCGGCACAGGTGACATCACAGCCCGTGAAGCTGTTCAACACCCACGCCGACCCCGACCATATCGCAGGCAACGGCGCTTTTGACGAAGTGATGATGAATCCCGCCGAGCTTGTAAACTACCCCAAGCCGCACACCTCGCAGAACATTCTCCCCGTGTATGACGGTGACATCATCGACATCGGGAACAGACCTCTCAAAGCGATAGCCCTTCCCGGTCACACCCCCGGCAGCACGGCGCTGCTTGATATTAACAGCGGTATGCTTTTCAGCGGAGACCCGGTGCAGGACGGAAAGATATTCATGTTCGGTCCGCTGCGGGATCTTTCGGCATATATTCTCAGTCTGAAACGTCTGCTGACATTTTCCGGCGAGATCACCGGGATATATCCGTGTCACGGCACCTGTCCTGTCAGCATGGAGATCATACCTAAACTGCTCGAGGGTGCGGAACGCATCGAACGCGGCGAGGCAGCCTCCAAGCCGATTGAGTTTTTTGGAAATAAAGCGGCAGCTTACGACATCGGTACGGCTGTTCTGCTTTGCGATGAATAAAATCTTTGCAATCAGCTGTCAGGTTTTAACCCCCGATTTTAGTGATATAATAGCATAATTTTCCGAAAGAGTCCAGTTATTTGGAAGCTGTTTTTTCTTTTGTTCTGTATTTTTCAGGCGTGGAGAACCTCGTCCATAGCCTGTTTGTAGGCATTCTTGTATACTACGTCATCAAGGTCTTTCTGTCCTGTGAAATGGCTGATGACAACGGACTTTCTGCCCTCGATCTCTATCTCTGTTATCTGTGTCGGGCAGTCCTTGAACTTCTCATTAAGCTCTTTTGCATTTGTAGTTTTCATTGTATACATAATTGATACCTGATATAGTTTTACTTTTATGACAAAACGATTTCCTCCACGAGCTCTTTTCTTAAGGAGCCGCTCTTTTTCCTGAGCTTTTCCGAAACGCTGCTGCAAATGTTCAGAATCGTTTCTTTGTTATCGGGGATTATCCCTTTTTCGGCAAGCGGCTCTGCGATATTTCCGAGACAATCGACACATTTACTGTTGTCCCAGTAGTTGTTTATCGCGACCCTTACGCTTCTTTCGACAGCTTCTGCCGTTGTATTATTGCGCTTTGCTATCTCGGGATAGGTCTCCTTCACCACCGAACCAGCCTCGTCGATATCGCCGTTCAGCATCATCGTTACGATCTCATGAAGATACAGCGTTCCTTTGCTTTTCAGTCTGAACCCAAGCTTTCCGAGCGTATTTCGCACCATCTGATCGGCAAGCTCCGCATATTCTTCCTCATATCTGACCTTGCAGGCGATATTTTTTAATTCGATCTCCCTGATGATATTTTCCAGTCCGGGACGGTCGCTCGCGTCAACAAACCTGACATTTGACAAATCAGAAATAGCCTTTCGTTTCCGAAACCAAACAATGTAAATTTTTTGATGATATGTTTGCTCGGTTAATCAAATTATCGGCGTGGCGGCTTTGCGGATTTTCTGCGAACAGCAATAACTATCGAAAGAGAGAAAACGTTGAATTGGTCGAAGCTATTCTGTTGGATCGGGAATCATGGTAAGACGGAAAATATGTTATAAATCATAGCGGGCGGTTCCGATCGGAGCCGCCCGTTTTTCATATCTTTTCGATCACGCACTCATGGTGCTTATCCTCGTTGTAGGTGATACCAACAAGTAAAACGTTGCCGATGTACTCTTTTATCTTATCGGGATAGTTTTTCTTTTTGATCTGGTCGATAGCCGTATCGACAGCCTGCTTGTTTTTCAGCTCGATAACGAGTGCAGGTTTATCCACCTTCGGCAGCGGAAGAAATACAATATCGGCAAAGCCCTTGCCCGCAGGCATTTCTCGGATTATCATGTAATACTTTCTTGCCGAATAGAACGCAAGCGAGATAACGCAGCTGAGCGAGTTCTCGTCGTTGAATTTGAGAATAGATGTGTTGTCCTCATGGCATCTCTCCACACCCGCTGCAACAGCTACCGTATTGCCGTCAAGCACCGCCTGCAATAGTTCGTCGGATTCCTTGATCGCTGACATTATCTTCGACCAGCCCTTGTCATTCTTGATGCTTCGGATAAATTCTTCCTGAACTTCCGAATTAGGTATCCAACAGCGCTTTGTATCGAAATCGTAGGTTAGATAACCCAAATGTATTAACAGCGTCAGAATATCATCGGAACTGTTGAACGTCACCATATCATTCTGGAACGTGGTGACATCGACCTCCGGCTTTTCGCCGCCTATAAGACGAACGACTTTGTTATGCAGATCGTCATAGTCCGCCTGAATGTAGTCGGCAAGCGCCCGGAACGTTTCGGTCTTAGTCCAGTAGTTATCATAATCGTGATTTGTCATCGACATTACGACCGAACGGGGATTGTATATCGAAATGCAAAAATCGCCTTCGGCCGCCAGGCGCAGTCTTTTCTCTATAAGCTCCCAGGGCGTGAGCA
>CACYSH010000208.1 GCA_902776945.1 uncultured Ruminococcus sp. | reverse complement strand
GCCCCATGCGTTGCCGGTTTCCTTCCTTACGATGAGCATTCCGTAGATAAGGAACATCGTCACGAACATCTCGATAAGAGCGTCGGGAGTTACGCCTACGGCACCGTGTACGAGGAATACAGCAGCAAGATATACTCTATCTACCTCAAATATGTAAGTGCCGAGGATATCGTGGTTTACAGCATTGACGAGGTTTTCATGGACGTAACGGGCTATCTCGGCGTATACAATATGACCGCCCACGAACTTGCCATGACAATGATACGCGAGGTTCTGTACGAAACAGGCATTACTGCGACCGCGGGCATCGGGACGAACCTGTATCTCGCAAAGGTCTGCATGGACATAGTGGCGAAGCACGTTCCCGCAGACAAGGACGGCGTTCGTATTGCCGAGATAGACGAGCGAAAATACCGTGAGCTGCTCTGGATGCACCGCCCGCTGACCGACTTCTGGCGAATTGGCGTAGGTATCAGCCGAAAGCTCGAAGCGATGGGGCTTTTCACGATGAGCGATGTGGCGCGGGCTTCGCTGTACCCGTCAAGCGAGAACAAGCTGTACAAGGTGTTCGGAATCAATGCCGAGCTTATCATCGACCACGCCTGGGGCTGGGAGCCCGCGACTATCCCCGTGATAAAGACCTACCGACCGTCCGCGAAGTCTATATCGTCGGGGCAGGTGCTGAAAGAGCCTTACAGCTTTGAAAAAGGCAGGCTGATCGTCCGCGAAATGATGGAGCTGCTTTCGCTCGACCTCGTGAAAAAGGGCGTTGTAACGAAGAAAATAGGGCTTGTGATAAACTACGATAAAGAAAGCCTTTCCGGTGAGCGCGGGAAAGGCTACAAGGGCGATGTGATCTACGACCATTACGGCAGGGGTGTGCCGAAATACGCCCATGGCTCGGCGAATATCGACCACTACACAAGCTCGTCAATGTTGCTTTGCGAGGTGATACTGCATATATTCGACCGCGTCGTTGACCCGAATCTGCTTATCCGGCGGGTGAATATCGTTGCCGAGGACGTTATCCTCAAGCGAGATGTCCCCGAAGATGAGCCCGAGCAGCTTGATTTCTTCACCGACTATGCCGCAGCCGAAAAGGAGCGGGAGGAAGCAAAGAGAGCCGAGGAACGCGAGTACAAGCTCCAGCAGGCGGCGCTGAAAATACAGGCGAAATACGGCAAGAACGCGCTGCTCAAAGGCATGAACCTGCTCGAAGGCGGCACGACCATCGAGCGAAACGGACAGATTGGAGGGCACCGCGCATGAACGAGAATTTTCCTTACAGCGACATTATCGACCTTCCGCACCATCAGTCGGAGGGCAGAAAGCACATGAGCCTTTATGACAGGTCGGCGCAGTTCAGCCCGTATGCAGCACTTGTAGGCTACGACGAGATAATCAAGGAAAAGGTGCGGCTAACGGACGATTTTATTAACCTTCCGGAGCATATCCGAGACGAGCTTGACCGAAAGTTCATGCTGCTATCGGCTATGATCGACGAGGGCTACTGCCCCGAAGTTACCGTGACCTACTTTATCCCGGACAGTCTCAAAGCAGGTGGCAGCTATGACATATTCACTGGCGAGGTCAAACGAGTTGACAGCACTTTCCGCACACTTATCTTTTATGACCGCGAGCATGATACATCGGGCAAGGTCATAGACATTGACTGCATAGTTTCGGCGGAAAGCAAGCTGTTCGATGAGATGATATGAAATGAGGGAGATGTGAACGGCTCACATCTCCCTCATTATATATTATATATAGTATATTTTAAGCGGCAGGCACAGCCTGTATCCTCATTCATTACAGTTCACCTGCAAATATTTTATTCGAGAGGGCGACTTTAATCACAGCATTCATCAAAGCACAGAAGCAGCTACCGACCGATCCTGTTTCGATGATTATTCTGCGAATGCCAAGAATTCCACTAACATAATTGAATGCTTATACATATGTACAAATTATGTGTTGTTAATATTTATGATATATTTTGCGGTAAACATTCTCCACAGGAATGAGGTGTTTTTACATTTCAGTAACATTTCAAGAGCTTTAATATAGCTGCTTTAGTCAATAAGAGTAATGACCAACGGACAGGCTTCCTGTTTCATATATTATGAGGACCAATTGAAACAGTTGCACACCGAGACTTGATAAGCACGTAAAAACGTGATATAGCAACAAAAAAAGAGATATTCAACTCACTACACGAAATGGCTCCCTCCGTAAATCGCTACTTCCAAGTTGAATATCTCTCTATTTTTAGCTCCCCCTGTTGGATTCGAACCAACGACCCTGCGGTTAACAGCCGCATGCTCTAACAGAGGTATCTCTTCTTCTCCAAACAAGACTTTTTAAAAAATCGGTCGGTGTCAAGCCGACCTTTAGTATTATATGAAACCGCCGCAATTACTTAATTTCAATAATATTGATGCCCGTTGCAGTGTTCCAATCCTCACAGAAATGCTTGTAGGTCATATTAAAGATCATGTTGAGCTTATAATCCCTGAAAACCTCTATCCTGTCTACGAGCTGCGAGATGATCATCTTCTTCTGCTCCACGGTGCATTTGTCATACTCCTCCGCCCACGTTCTGAAATTCTCATACTGAGGGCGAATGTTTTCAATCGAAGTCTTTTTAGAAGCAACCTCGCTTTCAAGAGTCTCCATCTTTTCATTGACATCGTCGATCTCGGTCTGAACGTTTTTAAGGAGCGTACTGAGCTGCTCGGAAGTAAATCCGCTTTCGCCCATCAGCGCCTTAAGGATCTCCTGCTCCAGCTTTTCCTTCTGCTTGGTCAGCCTGGAGAGTTCAAGGTTCAGCTTGGTCTTTTTAGCCTTGCAGCTCGCCGCCTCCTTGTTAAAGGCTTTGGCAAGCTCCTTCTCGTCGGGAGCGTCCTTGATATGACTGAACATTTCCTCGACAGCAGCATTCACAGCCTTGTCTATCCTTGCGACCACATAAGTCCCCTGCCCGTCACAGTCACAGAGCTTTTTCGTCCTGTGATAGCACATATACCTGCGCTGCTTATAGACCTTTACAGTTCCGTCAGCCAGCGTATGCTTGCGCCTGTGCTCGTAAGAGGTAAGAAAGCCGCCGCAGTGACCGCAGTACATCATGCCCGAAAGCAAATCCTGTCCTCTTGTAGTAAGTGCGACGCTATGACGTTCCTCGTTTGTAACGACACGCTGTTCAAGGATCTCCTGCGTTCTGTTAAAGAGATAATCATCAACTATCTTCAACTGCGGGAGAAACGGAGACTTGGCATTCTTGGTCACAAGATACCCCGTGACCATCTGATTTCGCAGGATTCTGTTTATGGTATTGCACTGAAACTTTGAACCGTTGTGGGTCTTGATACCTTTCTCGTTCATCAGACTTGCCAGCCTGTGAGTGCCGTAGCCCTCCTTGACCGTCTTTTCAAACATCATGCGAACCAAGTCGGCTTCTTCGGGATCGGTTTCAATATCATACAGTGGCTTGCCTTTCTTGTTCAGTCTGCCGTTGTTTACAAGATGATACCCGAACGGCACCGGACCGCCGCGATACACACCTTCAAGTGTCAGCTGCTGCATTCTCGTTCTGATACGCATTGAAGTCTTTTCAGACTCCCCTGCCGCCTGCCAGAACCTTATGTAGTTCATCAGCTTATCGACATGGCTTTCAAAACGCTGCTCGCCCTCGTTGACGCTCCAAACTCTTATGTTGTGCTTGGCGAACCACTCGACGATGAACGGCGTCTCGTCGTCTATTCTTCCGATACGATCGAACATGAACACCAACAGCACCTGAAACTCTCCGTTAAGTGCCGCCTCCTTCAAGTCCTGAATAGCGTCACGATCCTTTGCGGAAACCTTGAAGCCGGACACGCCCTTTTCGAGAAACTCCTTGCCAATCGTCCAGCCCATTCTATCGGCGAACTCGTGACAGGCTTCCCTCTGCATGGGTATATCGTCCTTGACCTTATCGACCTGTCCTTTGGTAGATACTCTATATAAAGCGTATGCTATTATTGCATTATCCTTACTCATTAAGATAACCTCCTGTCAG
>CACYSH010000207.1 GCA_902776945.1 uncultured Ruminococcus sp. | reverse complement strand
AAACCGTGTCCGAAACAGCGCTTTTCAGCGTATCAATGATAGCTTCATACACAGGCTGATTGTTCTGATAGTTTTCGAGCTTCTTCAAATCCTTGCCGGAAAGCTCCTCCTCAGAGTTTTCAAGCTCTGCGACCTTTGCAGGATCGTACAGCGAGGACAGCGCACCCTTAGAAAGCATCGCCTGAATACGCTCCTCAGTCACGGCATAGCTTCTCTGCAACGGCTGCATAACGCTGTATTCACGGTAAATAAACTCCGTGTTCGGATAAATCTTGCAATACTCGTTCTCAGCGAAGTCCGCATACAGTTTCGTGATAGCGGAACGGTCTTCGGGGCTGATCTCGTTTTTCTTGTTGCCGAGAGCCTTGCGGAGCTTGTGGAAGATAGAGCCTGCATCAATGAGTTGAATTTTGCCTTTGCGCTCCTCACGCTTATTCTTCGACAGCACCCAAATGTATGTAGCGATACCTGTGTTGTAAAACAGGTCAACGGGGAGTGCGATGATCGCTTCGATCAGGTCATTTTCAAGCAGCCACCGCCTGATCTGGCTCTCGCCCGAAGATGTGCCGCCCGAAAACAGCGGAGAACCGTTCTCAATAATTGCAGCTCGACCGAGGTGATCGTCCATCTTGTTTACTGCCGACTGAATAAAGAGTAACTGCATATCTCCCGACCCCGGCAGACCTGCACCGAATCGTCCATCAAAGCCCTTCTGATTTTCTTCCTTGACGGCCTGCTCTACGCCCTCAGCGGCATCTTTACCACCCCACGGTGTACCGAAAGGCGGGTTTTCAATGACAAAACGCATCTTTCTGTCAGAGAAGCAGTCTGCCTTCATGGTGTCCTGCATACGGATATTTTCGGCGTTCTGTCCTTTGATAAGCATTTCCGCTACACACATAGCGTAGGATTCGGGGTTGATCTCCTGACCGAACAGACGGATATTCGCCGTAGGATTATAGCGGTGAATGAAGTTATAAGAAGTTGAAAGCATACCGCCTGTTCCTGCTGCCTGGTCGAGTATGGTGATCTCCTTGTGGTCATCGAAAATATCATCACAGCCCTCTGCAAGCAGAATATTGACCATGAGCTTGATAATATCTCTGCCCGTGTAGTGATCGCCAGCCTCGGCATTTTCAGAAAACCTACGAATCAAGTCCTCAAAGATATAGCCCATCTTCACATTGTCAATGGTCTTGGGATCAAGGTCAAGCTCCGAGAAAGCCTTTACCACCGACAGCAGACGGTTATTCTTATCCATCTTGTCGATCTGCTTGTCAAAGTCAAGGCTCTTGATAATGTCCTGCACATTGGCAGAAAAGCCCTCGATATAGTTTCTGAAATTCGCGGCAAGGTGATCGGAATCGTTAATAAGTTCTGCAAGGGTATACTCGCTTGTGTTGAAGAACTGATATCCGGAAACTCTGCACATTGCCTTTGCGGGATAGGAGGGATTCTCTTTGTATTTATTGACTACTGCCTGCTTGGTACTGTCCAAAGCACACTCAAAGCGTCGGATAATAACCATTGGAATAATAACGTCCTTGTACTTGTCGCTCTGATATGTACCTCTCAGCTTATTGGCGATAGACCAGATAAAGTTGACTTCGGTAGAGACATCAACGGGAGTATCGTCCCACATTACATCTATTTTCTTTTCAATCATATTTTTATTCCTCCAAAGCCAATGCTTCTTTTAATCTATCTGAGTATTCGATTTTTATGTATTCCGGCTCTAATATCCTCATCTTCCCCACGAACTGGAACACCCATCCCCAGAACGTCGGGCTGATCTGCACATCGACCCTCGCAGTAAAGCGCTCTCCGCAGGGTTTTATCCTCGTTTTCGCGCCGAACTTGTCATAAATGCTGTCGATAAGGCTGCCGTCGAATTCCAGCGTGACCTTTTCCGTCTTGCCGCCGTACATCTTGAAAATACTCGCCTTGTAATGGGCGATGCCGCGCCTGCGCGATTTAGTTTCGTCGCAGATAACATCATCAAGCAGCTTGACACTCTCAATACGGTCAAGCCTGAAATTTCTGTTATCTTCGGCACCCGGGTCATAGCAGGTGAGGTAATATTCGTTGTTGTCATAGATCATAGAGATAGGTTCGACAGTATGCTTTCCGCCCTCCGTATGATATATCTTCCCGCCGTTTTCATCAAGGTGAAAATACACTATCTCGACCTTCTTGTTCGTCCGCAGCGCCTTTTCAAGCTGGTCTATCGTCTGATAAACGTGCTCATTCGTATGCTTGATCGTGTTAAATCGAACCGTATTTCGTTTTAGGAGCGCAGAACGATGACTTCCGCCGAGCTCTGCTATCTTGTCGATCAGAGCGTCGGACTTGCTTTCGGTAATAGTATTTGAAGCCTGCACAGCATCGATCAGCACTTTCAGCTCGGGCAGGCTGAAACTCCTGTCCTCAATAAAGTAACCCTTACCCTTGCAGACCCTGCGGGAGCACACCTCGAAACCGAAGTCGTTTAGTGTCTGTATATCGACCGCGAGAGTGCGGCGTTCGCACGAAATGCCCATCTGCTCTAATCGCTGGCAGATGTCGTTCGTCCGCATTGGGTGATCCTCATCGGTCTCCTGACGTAGCATTTCATACAGTTTCAGCAGCTTTATCTTCTGACAATTATCGTTCGAGCGCACGCGAAAACGCCTCCTTTTGGTTATTATTTTTATTATAACATACTTCGACGGATTTGTAAAGCTTTTGCTGTCATACTTTGCAGACATCAGAAAAAAATTTTTTGTTTTTATCTCTCTTTTGCCAGATTTATTATTCTTTTTCCCTGCTTTTTGGCGTATTGTATCGTTTTGTAAGAACCGCTGCTTTTGTGCTGAACATAGCAAATAACCATGTCTGATCGGTCAACCATGCTCCTGTTTCTTATTTGGATAGCGGCTTTCGGGTGAGCTTGGGCTGATGCAGAACATATTTCGACCTCATCATAGTATTCGAGATAGCTCTGCTCGTTATCGCGGAACTCGGCTTTCGTGTATGGCAGCACAAGGATATGGGACGTATTCCCGCAGCTGTATTTAGCCACAGCCTGTTTTATGACAGATGATACGAGCAGGTCAAATTCTCCGTCCCGCCCGATAAGAAACTCAACGTATTCCTTCATGTTTATCAAGTCATGCAAAATAGACTCCAGCCGCACTTCTATGCCAAAAGGGTCGGATAGTTGTCTGTGACCGAAGAATGTAACTGTGTAGATTTCCATATGATCACCTACTCTTTTCGTTTTAGGGAACAATCCCCCATTATGAGTATAGCATAGTTTTTCTGTATACGCAAGTGCGTATACGCACAAGCGTATAAAACTGTATAATTAGTGTAAAATTATACAGTAGGTGATTTTATGTCAGAAGTCAAAAACGCTGTTGTCAGGCGGTTTAGGAATATATGCAAGGAACGGGGGATAGCACCGAACGAACTTGCGTATGTTTCGGGAGTCACTCCTTCTACGGTTTACAGTCTGCTCGACGAACGCCGAGGAAACGTCTCCATCACAACGATAAAGATCCTATGTGACGGACTGGAAATGACGCTAGGAGAGTTTTTCAGTGATCCCGAGTTTGATAATTTGGAACAGGAAATAGAATAAGATCAATCGAATAAAAAAGGACTCTGTACCCGAATGAAGGTGCAGAGTCCTTTTTCTTTTAGTGTATATTTATTTGTAGCGTGAGATAACTGTAACAGCACTTATTTCCTGCCGCATAGCAGAATAATATCATACCTCAACAGAGGAGAAATATTACAATTTGGTTACAATTTCCGAATTTCACTTATAAAAACCCCGATTTTTGTCGGTACTTAGGGAGGGATAAAAATGCAGTATCAAAATGTCACTTATAAAACTAATGATCAATAGCTCGATGTTAATAAAATACAGAATCCTTTTGCTGGCAGAAAAGAAAAATATATAAGCATACAAGATTTACTATAACAAGCGTTTTGCGGTTCCGAGAAATATCGGATTTTGTACAACCTTATGGGGTTCTTACTCACCCGTTCTGATTCAGCAGCACAGCCGCCCTCAGAAGTTCAAATGAACACCTGCCGTACATCCTGCGCTTTATCATCTTTATCTTG
>CACYSH010000206.1 GCA_902776945.1 uncultured Ruminococcus sp. | reverse complement strand
GCAAACTAACGGTAAAAAGAAAATTGAACGGTTCAAAATTAAAATCGGCAACTCTAAAAGAAAGTCGGGAAAAATCAGAAGGTCATAGCTCTGCATAACGTGACTAAAACGAATAAATTGCCGATTTTCGCAAACGAATTGCACGACGGTCAGAAAACCGCGGCAACGGTGAAAATCGTGCCGACAATCGGCGGCAAGCCGCAACCCTACAATATTTGTTATTTGATTGCGTATGGGACAAGCCCCGCCCTACATAATCAACGAACAATTATTTATGTCGTTTACTATAAAATATAGGAGGAAACATGATCCAGGATATTTACCCAAGCAGACTTGACAACAGCTTCACGGACTGCACTCCCGACAAGCGGGACAGTCTTCTGTATTTCGACGAAAACGGAAGGCTTCTCTCAAAAACAGAAAACGGTATACTTAGTTTCACACCGGGAACAGAAGGCGCTAAGGCGGTTTACCTCTTTTCGGTAGACGATAAGCGCTATTTTCTTTCGTTCGAAAAGCCCGATGACATTCCCGACGGCTTCGGATTCCGCACGATAAGGGAACTCCGCGACAGCTGCACTGGCAAGGAACTGTTTATCGCGTTCACGGCGTTTCATCTCTGGAAATGGTACGATGACAACCGATACTGCGGAAAATGCGGCGGCAGGCTTTCCTGCGACAGCACGGAAAGAGCGCTCGTCTGCCGTAGCTGCGGCGGAAAGATATATCCGCGTATCAATCCCGCAGTGATAGTGGGCGTTGTAAAGCGCGACTGTCTGCTTATCACACGTTACAGGCAGGGCTACGCGCACAACGCGCTTGTCGCGGGATTTACAGAGATCGGCGAAACGCTCGAACAGACGGCAGAACGCGAGGTCATGGAGGAAACGGGCATAAAGGTGAAGAATATCCGCTACTACAAGTCTCAGCCGTGGGGAATGGCGCAGGATATTCTTGTGGGATTTTTCTGCGAGGCTGACGGCGACGGAGAAATCCACATGGACGAAAGCGAACTTAAATATGCCGAGTGGGTAAAACGCGAGGATATTGTCTTGCAGCCCAACAGCACCAGTCTTACTAACGAAATGATGCGCGTGTTCAAGGATAATTCGAATATTTATGAACCGTAAATGCAGGCGATTTTTTCCCCTCCCAAAAGGAGGGGATTTTGTAATCCGATTTCATATCAATGCAGAGGAAAAAATCAGACCCGCCGCATCACATCGGACACGACGGGTCTTCTCACGCTATTTATTCTTATCCGATAAGATCATTTTTCCTTCGCGATCATTTTAAGGATAGCCGAAACATCGTCCTGATCGGGTGCGCCGCTGTTATTCACATCGGCGTTGTATCTGCCCTGTTCGGTGATAGGTGCCAGTCTGCTGCTTCTGAGAAAACGTGCCAGCAGAACAGCGTCCGCGATATTAACGCTGCCGTCGCAGTTAACGTCGCCCGGAAGCGTTACATAGTTTTCGGCAGACTGTCCGCTACCGACTGCGTAAACGGCTGTTATCGTTACCCTATCATAATAGGTCGGCTTGATCTTTATCTCCTGCGAGTAAGAATTGCCCGAAACATATTCGATGTCTCCCGATATCATCCACTTTACAAAATGATAGCCGTCGGCAGGCTTTGCTTCAAAGCTGAGGGTGCATCCCCTCGGATATTCGCCGCTCCATTCGCCGTTCTCGCAGTAGAGCTTCAGCGTATTGAAGTTGATATGTCCCTGTTCCGAGTTGTTCTGCACGTTGACCGTCACTTTTTCTTTGATGTTGAACCACTGGAAAACGTGCTGTTCGCAGGCGGAGATACGTCCATTCCAGAAGCTGCGGATAGAATTGACTTCGGTTGAGAACTTTTCCTCCGGGTCGCCCTGCTGTCCGCCGCCGGGGATTCCTCCCCAGCCGGGGAAACCGCCGCCCCAGCCGGTAGTTTTGTCCCAGCCGAAACGGGTATAGGTCTTACCCATAGACTTCTTATAGACCTGCTCCAGTTCGTTCAGCCTTGATACTACCTTTTCGGTATCGAAGTTCTCGTTGCACTGATCGAAATAAGCCGTCAGGAAGAGATTGCGGAACTCTTCCGTTCCGCAGAGACCGAAGAAAAGCTTTGTGAGCCATTTGTCCTTTTGGCGGAGCGTCTGGAAAGAGTTGGTGTTGGAATTGCTCTGACCGTACAGCCCCTGACCGTATTCCGTATCAAAAAGCAGGAAACGCCATTTGCCGTCGCCGTACTTCTTGTCGGGGTCAACTGTCTCAGTTTTCCAGAGCGCATAGTTATTGTCGCCGAAGTCGCCGTTGCCGACAATAAGCTCTGTCGCGAAATATTCTGCAAAGCTCCTCAGATCAATAAGCTCGTTGAACTTTTCATACACGCCGCTTTCATTATAGTTTGTCGAAGTCGCAAGGCGTTTCAGCTCTTCATAATCTGCCTTGCCCTTCTCGCTGCCGTCGGCAAGCTCGTCGGTCTTTATCATGCAGACGCTGCCTTCTTTTACCTTGTAATGATCGGCGATATATTCCTTGCCGAGCTTTTCGACGATATTATATGTACCCCAAAATTCGCCGTCGATGAACACTACGCATTCTGTCTGCGCCTGCGTGCCGAAATGACGGTCGCCGACCATTTCCTGATTCAGACGGTCGCGTATTTTGGTCTTGTTGTCATTGCCGCCGTTGCGGAGAGTGATCTTGTCAAAGGAGCTGATGACCTCGCCCTTGTGGTTGGTGAGCTGACCGTTAAAGAAGTCGTATTTCAGCTTTGATGTGCCGTAATCGGAACGGGCGTAAATATTAAAGCTCTTCTGCGAGTCGGAGCGGGTAGCTGCGCCGTGGATACGGATACCGACATTTGCATTATACGCAGCCGTGCCTTTTTCAAAAACGGTGATATGCGCGGGGCGCTCCCATTCCCTGCCTTCCTGCGTATAGTTGGCGGGGTGATTCCATGACTGCATCATATTTCCTGTTGACTGGTCGTAGATCTTGCCCTTTACATAAATTCCCTTTTCATAATCAAACAGGTTATCGGGGTCGGTAACGAGCGAGATAACGCGCATATTCATCTCGCAGTCTTCCTGCGTATAGCCGATAAAATAGCTCTTGGTGATGATGTCGCTCGTGTTGCCGTTTGCGTCTACGGCAATTGCGCGGACGATCATAGCCTTATCCACAGGGTTAGTGGGAGCGGTATAGCCGTCGGCAATGTCGGTCTTGGCGGAATAAACATTCGGCTCGGAGGACTTGTCATACACCTTGATAGCCCCGTCGGCGCGGTTTGAAAGGGTGGTGGGGTCGCTGCCGTCAAGCGTATAGTAAACGGTGCAGCCCTGCGGCGCGGAGATATTCAGATCGAAACCGTTCGCATAAAAACCGCTGTCCTTTGAGAACCTGGGCGCTTCAACGTCTACATTTACGGGCTGATTTGAAGGATTGGCATAGCCGGGCGTAAGCGAGGAAAGCACGCCGAAGATCTGGCTGCCGTCGGGAACTCTGCCATAGGAGGTGTCGTCATCGAGTGCGGGAACCGCAAGGGTCTCGATCGCGCTGCCGCTGGCATTGGAAAGAGTGACGGTTTCGCCCTTTTTGGAAAGCCCGAAAGACGCGCCCTGAACGCCGCTTTTTTCGTCAATGCCGCAGTAAATAGTGTAATATCCCTTTGCGGGAACGGAAGCGCCGCCCGGAAGGGTATACTTCATCGGGTCGGCTGCGTCGTCGGTAAGACCGAAGCCCGCGACGGAAACTGCGCTGTTGGTAGGGTTATACAGTTCTATAAAATCATAAAACTGACCGTCCGGCGCGGGGACGGTTGTGTTTTTGGTGCATACCTCGTTAATAACAATGCCCGAAGCTGCGCTGACCGACAGCTGCGACAGCGACATAACAGTTATCAGAGCAGCACAAGCCGCCGCAGTACAGCGACTCAAAGCTCTTTTCTTCATAAAAATTCTCCTCTCGTGATAATAAAAATGGAATAAATAAAACTTTGCTATATAAACCGCCGAATATCGCAAAACAGCGGCATACCAAAAGTCTTAGGAAGGGGGTCGATTTTCGCAAACGAAAACGCGGGGCAGGCACATTCTGCCCGACAAGGGCAGGACTTGCGGAAAAGCGGC
>CACYSH010000205.1 GCA_902776945.1 uncultured Ruminococcus sp. | reverse complement strand
TGATACAGTTATAGTTATAGATACAGAATCCGCGTAAGCGCCTTGCGGCGCAGCAACAATGACAACATATAATAAAATATATATTTTTTATATGTTTGTTTTGGGCGCGGGTGCGTAAGCACAAGAGCTTGTCACAGTATCATTTTCACTCTCATTCCCATTCTCAGTAACAATAACATTATTATTTTCAGTTTCATTAACAGTATCATTATCAGCTAAGTTTGCTAAGGTTTGCTTAGCAAATTTAGCATTTGCTTATGTATGCTTAAGCATACAATTGTATAGAAAACTATACAAATCATACAGATACAGATACTGATACAGTTATAGTTATAGATACAGAATCCGCGTAAGCGCCTTACGGCGAAACAACAACGACATATAACAAACATAATAATAGTATTATCTGCCCAAAAACAGTAACGCTTTGCGGTGATGATCGCAGCGACCCTGCATTTGCTCCGCGTTTTACAAAGCACAGTTGAGCAGAGTATATTTTTTGCGGCGCATAGCGTCCGCATAATACGCGCCGCAGGCGCACCTTAACTATTAACTATTCACTATACACTATTAACTTTTTAAATCACTATACACTATTAACTTTTTAAATCACTATACACTATTAACTATTACTGACTGCTTTGTCGAGCCGCTCAAACAGCAGCGTTACCGCACGATAGCCGAAGGGCTGCTCTTCCTCGCTAAAAGGCACCGAAGGCAGGTCTTTATGATAATACGCCGCGTCCGAGCCGATACAGCAATCAATAGCAATATCGCGCTCGTAGCCGAGCATTGTCGGCGAAAGATTTGAATAAATGCGCGTGTCGGGGCTTATCTCCGCCAGCTTCTTTATAAATACAAAGTTCCGCTCACCGACCGTGCCGTAAATCTCCGCGACCTTAAAGCCGTATTCCACAAGCGCCAGCGCAAGCTCGAAGCTGTCGGCGTTAAGGCACTCGCCCACCGCAAACGACAAAGCGCCGTGACCTGCGCGGAAAGCGTTCACAGTATCAAGCGCCGCGTCGTAGAAATCGCCGTCGTCGAACTGCGCCCCCACCGCCTGCGCGAACAATCTGTACTGATTGTGTATCTTGTCGATACGGTAAAGCCGCACAAGCTCGACGAACGGTATTCCCAGCCGCGACTGCATATCCTGCGCGGCGGCGCGGGCTTCGGCATTCAGCACGATATTGAAATTCGCCCGCGAAAGCTGCTCGTATTCCTCGAAGGTCTTGCAGCGCCCGACCTCGCGCACCTGCCTGATACCTGCGCGGTGCAGCAGCTCGTAAATCTCGCAGCCGTCCTCTAAGTGCGAGAAAAAGCCCAATATATTGCACTCGTTGGAGCGGCGTTTCTGCGGTTTGAGCAGCGAATAGATAGTCTTTCGCGCAAGCCCCATTGGCGGCAGACGCTTTTCGCGGGTCAGCGCGTACATATAGGCAGGCACGCACGGAACCCCCGCCGCTTCGGTGCAGCTGCGGCAGACGCGCTCCATATCGGTGCCGAGAAGAGCGTCAACGCAGGTAACGCATATCATTATCGCGGAAGGAATGTAATCAAGTTCCTCGACGATAGCGGCGCAGGCTTTGGGAATGCGGCGCAGATAGCGACCCGTAACAATATCGGTATCGTCAAGCAGCAGGTAGAAGAATTTCTCGTTGTAGCCAAGCTCGTTGAGGAGCGCGGTATTTCTGCCGCAGCAGCCCGGCGAAACGAGCAGCATGACCGATCCGGGAATAACAAGCCCCGCCCTTTTCACGCCAAAGCCCTTGGCACCGGGCGAATTGAAATCCAGAGTGGCGGGCGAGGAATAGATCATGTGCTTACTCGACACCAGCTCGTCCGGCAAGTCGGAAAGCCCCCGCGCCGCAAGCCCCGCCGCCGTGATGTAATACGCTTTGTTCATTATCATAACCCCATTTAAACAAAGTTAGTTATATAGTGTATAGTTTCAAAAGTTAAAAGTGAATAGTGAATAGTGAATAGTTAAGGTATCGCCTTCGGCGATGTTGCGCGGCGATGGCATGAACAAGTTCATGCAGCCGCGCATTGACTCGCTGCGCTCGTCAGTTTTAACCGCAAGTGTGATAGTGAAAATATTAGTGCGGGGCGCAGCCTCCGCATAATACGCGCCGCAGGCGCTCCTTAACTATTCACTATTCACTATTAACTATTAACTTTACTCACTTTATTAACTTTACTCACTTTTCACTTTTTTCTCGTCTTCGTCGATGAGTTTTTGCGCCAAAGCAAAGAAACGCTTTGCCGTCTCGCACTCCGGGTCGCCCTCGATCACTGTTTTGCCCATGTCCTCGTACTTGATTATGTCGGCGGAACGCGGTATGTCGGCGGTTATTTCAAGCCCCGCGCTTTCGGCAAAGGCGCGGACTTTCTCCTCCTCGTTCTCCACGCTGCGGCGGTTCATGATGACACCTCGCACCCGCGCATAACTGCGGTCTTCAAAATTTTTCACCGCCGAATTGATGTTGTTCGCCGCATACAGCGCCATTTTCTCGCCCGAAGTGACGATAAGCACTTCCTCCGCGTAGCCCTCGCGGATAGGCGCGGCAAAGCCCCCGCATACCACATCGCCAAGCACATCGTAAAGCACCGCGTCGGGCTTCCGGCGCTCGAAAAGCTCCAGCTGTTCAAGCAGATTGAACGTCGTGATGATACCGCGCCCCGCGCAGCCCAAGCCCGGAGTGGGTCCCCCCGTCTCGATGCAGAGAATGTTCCCGAAGCCCACGCGGGAGATGTCCTCAATGCGCTCGGGGTCGTCGTCATGCTCGCGCAGATAGTTCATAACGGGCGTGACGGGTGTGCCGCCTAAAAGATTTATCGTGGAATCGGCTTTCGGGTCGCAGCCTATCTGTATGACCCGCTTTCCGAGAACCGCCAGCGCCGCCGAAAGATTCGCCGTACAGGTGGATTTGCCAATGCCACCTTTGCCGTAAATTGCCAGTTTTATCATGTCAGAAACTCCGTCAAATCAGTATTTATAATGTCTTTCATATCACGCTCAAAGCACCGCCCCGAAAACGCAAAGTGCGGCAGCGGGACAAGCTGAGTACCCTCCGGAAGAACGTATTTGTAAAGCGGGTCTGCTATGACCCTTTCGGGGCGAAGCTCTTTAAGCGCCGCTTCAATTTCTTCCTCCGAGGAAACAGTCAGGCTGCCCTCCGGCAGGATATTATCCCCGACGGGCAGCGGACATATTACACGGGATCTTATCCCGGTATCGGAGAAGACCGCCGCCGACAGCGCAGTTGACGCTATGCCCTCGCCGATGATAACAAGCTCGCCGGAATGGTCTGCCATACCCGAACCAAAGTCCCCCGCCGCACCGGCTGTGACAGTGCCGCCTTCTGCCGCCGCCCTGAGTTCGCTGCCGAGCATTTCCGCCCAAAGGCTGCCGTAGGGAACGCCGCAGACGTAGGGAATGCCGAAGCGCTCGCGCAGGTATTCCGCCGCCGCAAAGCCGCTGTACGACACGACAAGGTTCACCCGCGCCGAAGCCGCCTGCCGAATCTCGTCAAGGGTAACTCTGCCGCGTTCGGCTCCGTCCATAGCAAGGCAGCTGACGAGCCGCAGACCGTTCCCCGCAAGCCATGTGCGAATGCTCTCCATAGTGCCGCGCCAGGGAAAATCGAGCGGGGTCATGCCGAGAATATTCACGCCGTCGGCGGTCTTTGAAGGCGTTTCGCGGACGTATTCCTTAACAATGTCAAGCAGCGCTTCTGAAGCGCCGCCGATGTAGCTGTGGGTGCCGTTGGTATGCAGACCGAACGTGCGAATGCCCGAACGCCTTTCTATCTCGGCGGCAGCCGCATCGAAATCGGTGCCGATCATCATCGGCATGGGCGAACCGCAGACGGCGATAAACTCGGGGTTCTGGTCGGCGGCAGCGGCGCAGACATCGGATATGAACTTTTCGTCGTCGCCCATGATAGCGTCCATTTCGGTAAGCGCGGAGATATACATTTTCGACTGCATATCGTACCAGCGCGGCTCGTCGTGGGTAGCGTAGGTGGAATTGCACCCCGAAGCGTCGTGCGTAACGACCAGCCCGCCCAGCTCATAAAGCGCCGAGCAGACCCCCGCCGTATCCGCCGAATAACACGGCAAAATCCTCGAAACGTTCTTCATTGTCGGCTCC
>CACYSH010000204.1 GCA_902776945.1 uncultured Ruminococcus sp. | reverse complement strand
CGGAAGGGCATAGGGCGCGAGCTGTTTGAAAAGGCAAAGCAGGCGGCGAAGGAGGAGGGGTATTCCTTTATGCAGGTAAAAACCGTTCAAATGGGAAAATATCCCGATTATGATAAAACGAACCTGTTTTATCTGAGCTGCGGATTTAAGGAGTTTGAGGTATTCCCGATGCTATGGGACGAGGACAATCCGTGTCAGGTATATGTTATGTATCTGAAATAAAAATAAATAAACATCACCGAAAGGAGAATGTCTTATGAATATAAACAATTTCACCACGAAATCGCAGGAGGCGTTTAACAGCGCACAGAACATCGCCGCCCGCTATTCGCAGCAGATCATCAACTGCCAGCACCTTATATGGGCGCTCGCGTCGCAGGAGGACGGCTTTATCCCCGAGCTGCTTACGATGATCGGCGTGCAGCCGCAGGCTTTCGTACAGGCGGCTGAAAACGAGATAGCGAAATTGCCGCGTGTTTCGGGCGTTTCGGAGCCGAATAAGATATACTACGGCAACGACCTTGAACGCGCTCTCGCAGAAGCGGAGGCGGTCAAGACCCGTATGCAGGACAGCTTTATTTCCGTGGAGCATATCCTGCTCGGTATGCTTGAAGCTCCCGGCGATTCCGCAAGGCTTTTCAAGAGCTTTAACATCACAAAGGAAAAGGTTTACGAAGCGCTTAAGACCCTGCGCGGCAATCAGAACGTTTCCTCACAGGATCCCGAATCGACATACAATGTGCTGAAAAAATACGGCATAGAGCTTGTCGAAAGAGCGCGTTCGGGCAAGCAGGATCCCGTTATCGGGCGCGACGACGAAATACGCAACGTTATCCGCATTCTTTCCCGCAAGACCAAGAACAACCCCGTGCTGATAGGCGAACCCGGCGTAGGCAAGACCGCCGTAGTTGAAGGGCTTGCACAGCGTATCGTAAAGGGCGACGTTCCCGAAAATCTTAAAAACCGCAAGGTGTTCTCGCTCGATATGGGTGCTCTTATCGCGGGCGCTAAGTACCGCGGCGAGTTCGAGGAGCGCCTGAAAGCCGTTTTGCAGGAGGTCAAGAAGAGCGAGGGCGGAATAATCCTCTTTATCGACGAGCTGCACACCATTGTCGGCGCGGGCAAATCCGACGGCGCTATGGACGCGGGCAATCTGCTCAAACCCATGCTGGCACGCGGCGAGCTGCACTGCATCGGCGCGACCACTCTTGACGAATACCGCGAGTACATCGAAAAGGACGCGGCGCTCGAAAGACGTTTTCAGGAGGTGCTTGTCGCCGAGCCGAATGTCGAGGACACCATTGCGATACTCCGCGGCTTGAAGGAGCGCTACGAGGTATTTCACGGCGTAAAGATACAGGACGCGGCGCTTATCGCGGCGGCTACTCTTTCCGACCGTTATATAACAGACAGATTTTTGCCCGACAAGGCGATAGACCTGATAGACGAAGCCTGCGCCATGATACGCACCGAAATGGATTCGATGCCGACCGAGCTTGACGAGGTTCGCCGCAAGATAATCCAGCACAAGATCGAGGAGGCGGCTCTTAAAAAGGAGACCGACCGTCTTGCGGAGGAACAGCTTGCCGAAGTTCAGAAGGAGCTTGCCGAGCTTCAGTCGCAGTTCGACGCGATGAAGGCAAAGTGGGACAACGAAAAGAGCGGCATATCCGTAATTCAGAAGCTGCGCGAGGAGATCGAGGACTGCAACGCCGAAATGGAAAAGGCGGAGCGCGACAACGATCTTAACAGGCTCGCCGAGCTTAAATACGGCAGAATGCCCGAGCTTAAAAAGCAGCTCGAAGAAAAGGAAAAGGAGACCGAAGAGCTTACGGGCAGCAAGAACCGTCTGCTGCGCGACCGCGTTACCGACGAGGAAATTTCGCGCATAGTATCGCGCTGGACGGGCATACCCGTGACAAAGCTCGTTGAGGGCGAGCGCGAAAAGCTGCTGGCACTCGGCGAAACGCTCCACAGGCGCGTTATCGGGCAGGACGAAGCGGTGCAGAAAGTCACCGAAGCTATCTGGCGTTCAAGGGCGGGTATCTCCAACCCCAATCAGCCGATAGGCTCGTTCCTGTTCTTAGGTCCCACGGGCGTGGGCAAGACCGAGCTTGCGAAGGCGCTGGCGGAAGCTCTGTTCGACGACGAAAAGAGCATTATCCGAATTGATATGTCGGAATACATGGAGAAATTCAGCGTTTCGAGACTGATCGGAGCGCCTCCCGGATACGTCGGCTACGAGGAGGGCGGTCAGCTGACCGAAGCAGTCCGCCGCAAGCCTTATTCGGTAGTGCTTTTCGACGAGATAGAAAAGGCTCACCCCGATGTATTCAATATCCTCTTGCAGGTGCTTGACGACGGGCGCGTTACCGATTCGCAGGGCAGGCTTATCGACTTCAAGAACACAATAATCATACTGACCTCGAACCTTGGTTCGCAGAGCCTGCTTGACGGCATTCAGGAGGACGGCACGATTGCTCAGAAGTCGATAGACGAGGTACAGGCGCTGCTGCGGCGCAGCTTCCGCCCCGAGTTCCTGAACCGTCTGGACGAGACAGTTTACTACAAGCCGCTGCAAAAGAAGGAAATTTCGAAGATCGTTGACCTTATGATAGCACAGCTTGACCGCCGCCTTGCTGACAAGCGCATTTCGGTAAAGGTCACTGACGAAGCCATGACGGCTGTTATCGACCGCGGCTTTGACCCCGCGTTCGGCGCGAGACCGCTCCGCAGATACATTCAGCAGCATATTGAAACGCTTGTGGCTAAGAATATTCTTGCGGGCGCTGTCGATATGGGTTCGATCATTACCGTGGGTCTTGACAAGGACGGTCAGTTCGCAATAAAGAGCTGCGAAAAGGTAAGTTCGTGAGCCATAACAGGAGTGATTTATGACTTGTAAATATTGCGGTAAGGAAAGCCCCGACGGCAGCGTTTATTGCAGCTGCGGAATGCCGTTGACCTACGACAGGGGTAGCGGCACGAGCGGGTTCGACAACTCGGCGCAGCAGGGTTTCGGGAGCGCTCCGAGGTCGGTCGGCAGGGGCGGCGGCTTTCCGAAAAAGGCGGTCATGGCGATGATCTCCGTGCTGCTGTGTGTCGCGGTGTATTTCGGGTACGGCTGGTTCAGAAACAATCAGGCGAACAACGAGGACAGCTGGAAGACCATTGAAGAATCGCTTTTCACGATGACTGCGCCTTCCTCGCTGAAAAAGGGGAAAATGCTGACCGTCATGGGCAGCGATATAAAGCATATCTGCTTTTATACCTCTTATAACGCGGGTTTTGATGTAAATCTGTATAAGTATAAGGACGACGAAAAGGCGGTTCTCGGCGCGTATACGGCGAAGGATTATCTTGATCTCCAGTCGGGGCGGCGGCGTTCGGTAAACGATCATGAGGTGCATTATGCGCTTGGCGGGAGCGGGAACTATATATATGGGGAATATCCTGTTCACCGTGCGAATTATGTCGGCAAATCGGACGATATTTGGCTTATTGAAGCGACTTATCCGATACCGAAGGGGTATTATATTGTGGAGGTTTATTGTGCCGAGAGTGATAAAGGTGCGATGCGTGATTCGATGCTGAAATGGCTTGACAGCTTCACGATAAGGTTCCCGGACGACGAGATATAAACCGACCAGACCCGCGAAGCGGAACCGGGGTCAAGGGGCTTCGCCCCTTGCAGGGGTTCTTAGGGGGCAGCGCCCCCTAAGCAGGGTATGGGGCAGCGCCCCATATGCGCCGCAGGCGCATCAAAAGCAAAGCCCCGAAACCCCGCAGATGTGAATGGTTAAAATAAAATCGGCAATTTCAAGAAAGATGAACAAAAACGCAGGATTTGATGAATCAGCAAAATTGAGCGGAAACAAGCAAATTGCCGATTTTATTTCGCGAAAGAGCGCAGCGATTTTCGCGAAATAATGCGCCTTGTCACACCGTGAGGAAAAGTGCAGAACCGCGCTCTGCCCCACCGGCAGGATTTTGCTGACCGCTCAGTTTGCGGCACGAACAGCTCTGCTGGTCGGTAAGATTGACTATGCACGGTTTTTCATTTGCTTTGTTTTTATAAAAACGGCTCCACATTTCTGCGGAGCCGCTTTTTTATTTACTATAAATGAGCGTATTTGGTTAAATTGCATAAATAATTATCATTAGATAAAGCCTTATCATG
>CACYSH010000203.1 GCA_902776945.1 uncultured Ruminococcus sp. | reverse complement strand
TCATGTAGATCGGCAAGCAGTGCTATCCGCAGGGGAGTGTTGTATCTGTAAATGGTATCTTTCATATCTGTCTCCTTGTCTGATACCATTATACCACAAATTCATGCGGATTGCTACCCCTTGCGAAATGTTTTACAGCATTTTTTTCGTTTCTTCACCTCCTGTTCTCTGCGATGACGCTCCTCTTCAACGAGCTTGCTGATATAGTCGCCCTGCAAGATTTCAGCATAAGTATCACGAATATCCTTATAAACCTCATACCGCTGCCGGCAGTCGTCAAGTCTTTCCTTGATGGCTGCTATCTTTTTGTCCAGCTGCGAGGTTTGCTCCCGCAGACGGTCGGCATCGGCAGCGGTCATTATGCCGCTGTCATTTACTCCCTGCCTGCAAATGTTGAGCTTCATTTGCTCTGCGGCGGTAAGCTCTCCTTTCTTTGACAGCGCAAAGTATTCCTGTGCCTGTTCCAACAGGCTCACCATGCGGTTATGTTCCTCAATGTAGTTGTTTATCTCCTGCCGCTGCTTTTCATATTCGGCGCGGAGCTTTGTGATCCTGCCCTCCAGATCGCCAATGGACATGATATTATCTTTGCTGATGACGGACAGCTGTGCCGACAGCCTATACACATCGAGGTCATTATCGACTGAGTATTCTGTGGTAATGATCCGCTTGCGAGGAACCTTCTTCCGCTGCTCCGCAAGTATGCGAACATCTCCGATAACTGCAACATACGCTGCCCTCAGCTGCGATTTGCTGTCCTGCGCGGGCGTTGTTCCTGCACTTACCTCACGATAGAGTATCCGAGTTTTCAGGCTTTCTTCGGTATATTCCTCTCCAAGTGTCTTTGTTCGAACAAAGCGTTCCTGCTCGGGTGCTCTTATGGAAATGTACTTGCTGCGCTTGATCTCATAACCACGTTCTTCGAGAGTTTGCAACAGTTCGTCAAGCGAATTGACCGAACCTATCAGTTCATCAATAGCCTGCCTTATCTGCTACTTCCACGAAGTTCTGTTCTTCTGCTGCTCCCATTCATAATATTGTACCGATGTTCCCTTGTTCTCGAAATTGAGCGCAGGGGTCACACCGAAAGCTCGGCATACACCGTTCACGTTTTCATGCGCCTGCCGCAGAGAGTCGCGGCAGGCATAATACTTCTGTCCGGACAGCGAGTAAGAGTTCAGTATCACATGACAATGCACATGGCTGCGGTCAACGTGAGTTGCGATGACCGCCTGCGCGTCCTTTCCGAAATTCTATTTTGACAAAAGCCTTGGCTATCTTGAAAGCAAGCTCGGGCGTGACGTTCTCAGAGTCGGCAAAGCTCATGATGTAATGAATAGCCTTCACTGTGCCTTTCCCCTCTAACGGCGGAGGGCTGCTGTACTTATCCCTTGCGAACTGCTCATAGACCAGCCTCATCTGATTATAGGCTTGCTCGGCATTTGTGGTGCAGTTGATCGAGGTCGTGTACAACAGGTTCTCTGTCTTGTCGGGATTTAAGATGTAGGCAAGGCTTTTGTTGACCGAAGTATGGATAGAGATCGATTTAAGATAAGGAATAAGCTTTCACACTCCTCTCGCAGCTTTTCAATGTCAGCTGCATATATGTTGTTCGTTTCATTTGCTTTCTTGGCGATCTGATTAATGTTATTGGAAATAATCCTCATACCGTTCAGCAGAGGTGCTATCTCCTTCATGTCATAGAACGTCGGGTTCGCATTTAGTATCACCTGCCTTAGATATTTCGATGTTGTAGTATGACACGCCTCAGCCCTGCGCTCGATGATCTCCCAATCCTTGATGTCGAAGTCGATCTCCTTTCGGTGTATCTGTTTGTACTTTCTTGCCATAGTTTTGCTCCTTTCGTTTCTTATGGTTATTAATGTGTGTTCCCTCGGCAGAGGGATATTGTTAAGGGCGACGGGTTCCCTAAACATCAAATCGCAGGGTTCTGCGATTTGGAAAGTGCCGGAGCCTTCGGTATACGGCACTTTCTATACTTGCTTATGACGGCATTTACTTATGACGGCATTTACAAACCGGAAACAATTCCGATTTTCTAAAATAAAATAGCCCGAATGGGCTGATGATTTTTTTGCCGCTGTGTATGCAGCGGCATTTTCATTACCACATTTAATAAGCAATCACACTGTACATCATTATGAATAGTGGCAATAAATATTTTTAGAGAAAAAAACAAAAGGGACGATAAACTCCTAACGAAAGAATAAAGGAAGAAATTATACTCGCGGGCGTGAGCGTTTCCGATCTTGCGGACTTCCTCGGGAAAACCGAGCAGAAAACATTTTAACTTTTGAACAATTAATGTGGTATCATGTAAAATAAAAACGGAGGTCGATATTACTGAAAAAAGAAACAATAAAGGTCAAGGTCAACTATAAAACCACCGATGAAAAAGAGCGTAAAAAAAACGTGACCGAAGCCGTGAAGCGATATATAAAATATACGATAAAAATGTCGGCTGAGGCTTGACAACATATCGTGAGCAAGGTATAATTATATTAGGATAATTGTACCTCGCTGTATTTTTAAGGAGGACAAAATTTATGAACAGCGTAGGTACAAGACTTTCGGTCGAGGACATGGATAAGCAGGGAAATGTGGACAGCCGCAGCATTATAAATCAGCAGGAGTTTCTTATCGACTACTGCGAGAGACAGGGCTGGGAAAACTACGCCCTTTATGTTGATGACGGCATCACCGGAATGGAGCGGGAGCGACCGGAGTTCCAAAGAATGCTCAAGGATTGCGAAGCCGGATTGATAGATATTGTTCTTTGCAAGGATCAGTCGAGATTTGCGAGGGACGATGTTATCATAAAAGAATATCTGCTTACAAAGTTCGTGATGTGGGGCGTCAGGTTTATCGGACTTTCCGATAATGTGGACAGTGAAAGCCCCGACTTCATGGATAATTCCAGTTTGCGAGGATTTTTTAACGAGTGGTACGTCCGCGATATTTCCAAGAAAGAGAATGCTGCAAATGACATTATGCGAAAACAGGGAAAATACTATCGCTCGGCTCCCTACGGGTATATGAAAGACCCGAACGACAAATATCATCTCGTCCACGCCCCTAACACCAAGGATATTGTTTTAAGAATATTTGAAAGCTATGTCGGTGGTATGAGCCTGAGAAAAATAGCAGAAATGCTGAATGCCGAGGGTATTCCGAGTCCGACAGCTTACAAGACAACGCTCTATCCTAATTACCGAAGCCGTTATACTGATGATGTTTGGAGCAGTGATGGGATAAGGACAATGCTTTCGAGAGAGGTCTGAATAGGCAATACCGTTCAGGGCAGAATCAAAAAGGTCAGCTATCGCTCCAAGAAAAAGGTGACTGTACCGAAAGAAAAGTGGGTGAGAGTTGAAGGCACGCATGAGCCGCTTATTTCAAAGGAATTGTGGGAACAATCACGCACAAGGTATTCGCAGCCCGCAAGAGCAAGCAGAGGAACGCAGGAAATCCAGCCCTTATCGGGTAAAGTTATCTGCGGCTGCTGCGGCAAACCGATGAGCAGGCACGTCAGCAGTTATGTCAGGAAATGCGATAAGAAACGTATACCTGTTGGATTTTATTTATGTCCCGAAGTTCCCAAGAGCAAAGGAACGTGCATTAACACGCGGGGGTTCCCTTTCTGTCCTTTCCCGCGACCGTCGGAATGAACGCGACGTGCATATGCGGCGTCTTTTCGTCCATGTGAACGACCGCCGACACCACGAACTGCTCCCCGCCGACCTTGTGCATGACAAATCGGTAGGCGTCGCAAAAGAAATCTCGCGTTCGTTCCTCTCCGAGCTTGTCGAAGAACTGTTTGTCCGAAGTAATCACGAACTCGCAGAGAACGGTGCTCTGCTTCTTGCCCGTGAGCCGCAGATTGCCTTTCAGGTCATGTTCGTTTCTGATACGGTAGAACTCTTTCTCGTAGCTGTCCTCCCTCGGCTCTTTCAGGTGATAATTCAAGCAAGTGCGTGAGGGGTCTATGTCTTTGTTTGAGTAATTCTTGTTCTTGCGTTCATTAAATATATGCTCGGGGGCAAAAAGAACACCGTTCCTGTTTTTGTGCAGTAACGGTGCCTAAAGAAAAATCAAACTTTCCTATTGATTTTATCTGAAAGTTGTGGATCTCTAAAAACCCCTGATTTTCAAATTATAATAACGTATTTGCGTGCTTTTTCAAGTATGAAAACTGCAAAAAGATAGGTTTTTAGAGATACCCTTAAGAAGAATACAATGAGGGATTGATATGGACAGACAGAAGATCGAAAAAGCCGTTGATCAGATGACTCTGATGGACGATGACTTTATGTGTCAGGTGTTTGATGAAAACTACGAGGGGGTTGAGCTCGTTCTCGGCATTATCCTGAAACAACCGGATATTAAGGTAACGAAGTACGCAGGGCGAGATATAACAGCAGTATGCTTGATACCCGTCTGCTCGATAAAGGGCAGCCCTTCTCTGAGCTTGCGGATACATACGTTATATTCATCACCGAGCATGATGTACTGAAACGCAATCTGCCCATGTATCATATCAACCGTAAGATCGAGGAAACAGGAGAACTGTTCGGTGACGGAACCCATATCATTTATGTAAACGGAGAACATGACAAGGACGACACGCCCCTCGCCAAGCTGATGCACGATTTCAAATGCTTGAAATCGCAGGATATGAACTATCCAAAGCTTGCAGAGGGTGTGCGCTACTACAAGGAAACAGAAGGAGGTCGGGAGAAAATGTGTAAGATAGTTGAAGAGCTGAGAGATGAAGCTCGCCGTGAGGAAAGACGTCAGATGGCTAAATCAATGATTGAAGACGGCAAACTCTCTTTCGAGGATATAGCAAAGTATTCCGGTCTGACGCTGGAAGAAGTCAAGGCTCTTGCCGAGGGCAAGCCTGCATAATGTTCAGATACCGACAGCCCGCATTTCACCTTTGAAGTGCGGGCTGTTATTCATTACAGCATTTATACTGTCAGGAGTATATGATTCTTTCATACAAAGACTTGAAAACGCCGCCACGATATGCTATAATTATATAAAAATATTTTGTCAGATCACGGAGATCGGAGGGAACGACATGACCGACAAGGAACAGAAAAAGGCTGCGGCTGCGTTTGCTAAGGAATGGGCGGGCGTAGGGGACGAGAAGCAGGATACTCACCGCTTTTGGATCGGCTTTCTGAGGAAGGTGCTCGGGGTGGAGAACGCCGACGAGCATATCAAGTTCGAGAAACCCGTTAAGTACGAGGGGCATACCACGTTCATTGACGCTTATATTCCCGAAACGCGAGTGCTTATCGAGCAGAAAAGCGTGGGCGTTGATCTCGACAAGCCCGAGCCGCGTCACGGGGAGATGCTCACGCCGTTCAAGCAGGCGGAGCAGTATTCGCAGAAGCTCAAGCTGTCGGAAAAGGCTCGGTATATCATCGTGTCGAACTTCGAGACGTTCCGCATTTACAATCTTGACAGGGAGGGCTTCGAGAGCACCTACGACGAGATAAGGCTCTGCGACATCGAAAAGGAATGCCACCGTTTCAGCTTCATCATCGACGAGAACAAGCAGATATTGCAGCGCGAAATGGAGATCTCGTTGAAGGCGGGCGAGCTGGTGGGCAGGCTTTACGACGCGATACTGAAACAGTACAAGAACCCCGAAAGCCCCGAAACGCTCAAATCGCTGAACGTGCTTTGCGTGCGGCTCGTGTTCTGTCTGTACGCGGAGGACGCGGGTATTTTTGGCACACATGAGATGTTCGGGCAGTACCTCGCGCAGTTTCCCGCAAAGAAAGTCCGCGAGGAATTAATAAAGCTGTTCGAGGTGCTCGACACCAAACCCGAAGACCGCGACCCCTACATGGAGGACGACCTCGCGGCGTTCCCGTATGTGAACGGAGGGCTTTTCGCGGGGAAAAATATCGAGATACCGCGCTTTAATGAGGAGATAGTCGATCTGCTCGTGAACAAGGCGAGCGCGGGTTTCGACTGGTCGGAGATCAGCCCTACCATTTTCGGCGCTGTGTTCGAGAGCACCCTGAACCCCGAAACGCGGCGCTCGGGCGGTATGCACTACACCTCGATCGAGAATATCCACAAGGTCATCGACCCGCTTTTCCTCGACGGGCTGAAAGCGGAGTTCGCGGAGATAAGCGCGGTCAAAGTTGACAAGACGCGCCGTGCGAAGCTCGAACAGTTCCGTGAAAAGCTCGCCGCGCTGACCTTCCTCGACCCCGCCTGCGGCTCGGGCAACTTCCTCACCGAAACGTACATCAGCCTGCGCCGCCTTGAAAACGACGCGCTGAAAGTGATATACGGCGAGCAGACCATTTTCGGCGATTACGACCCCGTGAAGGTCGGTATCGAGCAGTTTTACGGCATCGAGATAAACGATTTCGCGGTGACGGTCGCAAAGACCGCGCTGTGGATAGCCGAGAGCCAGATGCTCCGCGAGACCGAGGAGATAATGCACACCGACCTCGATTTTCTCCCACTGAGGTCGTATGCGAACATAACCGAAGGCAACGCCCTCCGCACCGACTGGGAGACCGTCATGCCTAAGGATAAGCTGTCATACATCATGGGCAACCCGCCGTTTGTGGGGTATTCTCTCCAAAGCAGCGAACAGAAAAACGATATACTTTCGATATATGTTGATGAAAAGGGCAAGCCCTACAAGACCGCAGGAAAGATAGATTATGTTTCCGCGTGGTATTTCAAAGCGGCACAGCTTATGGTCGGCACAGAAATCCGCACCGCGTTTGTTTCAACAAACAGCATTACGCAGGGCGAACAGGTCGCGGGCGTATGGAAACCACTGTATGACCGTTTCGGAATACATATCGACTTTGCACACCGCACTTTCCGTTGGGATAGTGAAGCAAGCATAAAGGCTCATGTTCATTGTGTTATTGTCGGGTTTAGTATTTTTGATAATTGTACAGAAAAGACTATATTCGATAATGATAGCGTGTACAGAACCAAGAATATCAATCCTTTTCTTGTTGAAG
>CACYSH010000202.1 GCA_902776945.1 uncultured Ruminococcus sp. | reverse complement strand
ATATTCAAACTCACGACCAAACTGCCTATCGAGCTTGGGTGGAGAGCCTACAATAATTGCAAAGATGTCGGTGCGATGATCTCCTACGAAAAAGGACAGGTAGTGGCAATTGAAAATGCCGAGGTGCGCGACTGCGAAACAAAGCCGCCTGCGCATTTCACGGAGGCGTCGTTACTGGCTGTTATGGAAAACATCGACCGACGTGTCGACGATAAAGAACTCAAAAGCTACGTCAAAGATCGCGGTTTGGGAACGCCCGCGACAAGAGCGCAGATCATAGAGGGGTTAATATCCGCGAATTACATCGAGCGCAAAAAGAAAATGCTGCTCATAACCGATTTTGGAAGAACATTTATCAGCGCATTGCCCGAAAAAATCAAGTCAGTAGAGCTTACCGCACACTGGGAGCAGATGCTCTCCGACATTGAATCGGGCAAAAGTAAGGAGGAAGATTTTATGAATGAGATAATCAAGAACGTGAGAGAAGTAATTGAGAATGAGGATATTGCGGTTAAAACAGCGGCGACTGAACAGCCTGCGGAGATCGGGAAGTGTCCATGGTGCGGCAGCTTTATTCGAGAGGGAAAGAAAGCGTTTTACTGCTCCAACAGCGAGGACTGCGATTTCTTTATCTACAAGCACGATAAGCGTATTGGCAGGGACTACACGCCTGAAGAAATATCCGTGCTACTGGCAACCGGAAAGGTGACGCTCCGCAACTGTATTTCGAGCAGGGGCAACAAATACGCTGCCGTGTTTAAGCTTGATGACAGCGGCGATTATGTCAATCTGAATTTTGTCGAGTATGTCAGGACACGCAGAAAGCGCAAGCCTGAGACGGAGTAAAAAGTGCGCCGCTTATGAAGGCGGCGCAATAGCATCTATTCTGATTCAAAATCATCTTCTGAAAAATTCATATCAAAGAGAATACGGATATAGTCACGTCTGCCGTAGATAATACGATGTATTTCAATATTATCTGTGACTTTGTAGAAGATAAGGTACGAACCGCTTACAAGATAGCGAAACGGCACATCGATAGATATAGTTTGCTGTAACGGTGTTCCCATAAAGGGCATATCTGCAAGCTTTTTATACTTTGAGATTATATTCCTCACAGTCTTATCGGCAGCAATGGGATTGGAGAGTTCGTCCCTAATATATTTCTGTATATCCTTTAAGTCCTGCAAAGCGGCAGGGGTAACTAATAGATTCATAAAAGACCAAGCTCTCTTTCAACATCTTCTTGTGAGAGCCAGCCTTTCTCACGAACCGATTGTTCGCCTTTGGCAAGCTCCGTCAACAGTTTAAGGGTTGCCTGCGCTTTTTCATATTCCTCCATATCAAGGATAACAAAGCGTCCCCTACCGTTTTTGGTGAGAAATACAGGTTCTCCGACTGCTATATCACGAAGGACTTCGGTGTAGTTTCTAAGATCAGAAACAGGTTTTATATTAGGCATAGTAAGACCTCCTTTTTTGAGATTATATTATCTGCTGTAATTATTATAACATAATCTATCGTAAAATGCAACAGCAAAATGAAATTTTACAAATAGTTGAAAGGAAAAACTTATGAGAAAAATCATAAAGACAATAGCAATGATCGTTATCAATTCCGCTGTAATTACCATAGTTTACAAGCTCGGTAACAGCAAGGGCTATGACAAAGGCAGGAATGACGGCGCAATAGCAGGAGCCTGCGCCAAATGCGTTTTCGACGGATCGGAGGACTGCTCGGATATTCCCGATTTCAAGGGAATGTACTCATAATGTCAATTTAGCAGGGGCTTGAAAAGTGCATAAAACGGGCTCACGGCTTCGAGGAAAGGAGAAATTATCTATTGAATAATCGGTATCAAAGCGTATGCTACAACTGGTCGGAAGTGACCGAAAGGCTTAAGAAGGACAAGCAGACCTTAGCCCGTTTTATGCGCTTTTCTGCAAGTTTGTATAAAATGGAATTTCCCGATGCGGCACTCGTTTTCTACCACGACCCGAACGCCACAAAGGTCGCGGAGCTTGCAACATGGAACAGGCTTGGTAGGTTTGTGAATAAGGGCGCTCGCAGTATCGCTGTCTTTGGCGACGGAGATCGGTGCAGGCATTTATTTGATATTTCTCAAACTAACGGCAAGCCTGTTCCTAACGGCTGGCGGCTCACTGAAGATGTGGCGAATGAGTTTGTAGATGTCATAAACGAGAACTACGGCAAGGATTGCAGGGATATTCACGAAGCACTTGCTGCGGTGGCAGTGGATAACATCAAGGCTCATTCTTCGGAAATGCAGTACACGATAGAGCAGATGAATCTGCCGCAGAAAGATGTGGCGGAATATCAGAGGTCTGTTGTATCTGCTGTCCGTTTCGTGATCGCTAACAGATGCGAGCAGAACGGCGGTATGCTGCTTTCGGGCAACATCAATCTCAACGCCGCTGACTATTTCAATGCCTTTGCAGGAATAGAGATACCGACAAATATGGAGCCTGTTTTTCCGACAGAGATAGTAGAGGAAACAGTACCGCCCGAGGAAACTCCCGAGATAGATCTGTCTGAGCCTACGGAAGAAGAAATACAGACGGTGGTAGATAATCAGCCCGAGGACGATATGGTTATCATCAACAACGAGCCTGTCGTGACTACCGATCTTCCTGCTATCACCGATGAAGCTGTCATATTCGGAATATTGAGCTTTGGTATAGTCTGTTCTGTATCACAAAACTCACATACCGCATAGCTTTTTGATTCATCAACACTGATATCCGCGCCGCAGCGTTTACATTTTAAGACTATCATTGTTAAACTCCTTTAACTGAATTTGATTTGTATACAGTCCTATAAATGAGCGTGTTTTGTCAAATTGCATAGATAACTATTGTTAGATAAAGCCTTTTAATGAGAGCGGCGGGGGCAATGGCACGAACGCAGTTCGTGCAGCCGCCCTACAAGCCTTGTGATAGTCTGAATTTGTGCATATTGACTGCACTGCTCATTTATAGATATTTTCCTATTTGCAACGTAGAGCTGTCATGACGTTTCACACAAAAGCAATGTAATATAGCGTGGTTAAAATCCTCACATATAGTAGACCCCTCGGAGATAACGAACTCATCGTCCGTGCCTTTATTATTTTTCAGTACATATTCTCCGTTTTTTTCCTCAATCTCGAAATTCTCGTCCGAAATAGGCTTGTGCCTCGCCGTCCACGGCAGTCTGAACCCCTTATGCAGAGGATAAAAAGTCAAGATCGTTTCATGAACTTTGTTCATGCCGTTGAACAAATTGGCGGTATCCTTTGCGGGCAACCTCTCTGCGCAGTACCCGCAGAACAGCACATCGTCAAGATTGTCTCTTCCGCATTTCGTGCATTTTTTCATAAATTATTTCCTCACTTTATCAGTACTTTATCAGTTTGTATTTAATGCCGTTAGCTTTGGCGTATCTCTCTCCCTCCGAATCCGGGTAACAACAAACAGTAAAATCTTTGACCTTTTCATATTTCATTCTGCCGAACCTCCCGGTTTCTTCGATGTAGCCGAAAGCATGATTGCCAATGCTCGTCACGCTGTCGGGGATAGTAATGCTCGTCAGAGATGTGCAGCCATCGAACGCACCATTGCCAATTCTCGTCACGCTGTCGGGGATAGCAATGCTTGTCAGAGATGAGCAGCCATAGAACGCCCAAGCGCCAATGCTCGTCACGCTGTCGGGGATAGTAATGCTCGTCAGAGATGTGCAGCCAGCGAACGCTAAAATGCCGATGCTCGTCACACTGTCGGGGATAGTAATGCTCGTCAGAGATGTGCAGCCACGGAACGCATCATTGCCTATCTTCGTCACCCCATCGGGAATAACGACATCACCGCCATTGCCCTTGTACTTCACAAGAATCGTTTCTCCCTTATCTTCGACAATCTCAAAACTGCTGTCCGAAACAGGCTTAGGCTTTTCAACCTCGCGCACAGCGACCTCTTCCGGCATCAGTTTGTATTTAATGCCGTTAGCTTTGGCGTACTTATTTCCCGCCGAGCCTTCGGTGCATTTTATTGTGAGCCGATAGCACCGACAAAATGCATTTTCGCCAATGCTCGTCACGCTGTCGGGGATAGTAATGCTTGTGAGCGATTTGCACCATTTAAACGCCTCTTCGCCAATGCTTGTCACGCTGTTGGGGATTGTTATGCTTGTGAGCGAAGAGCAATTCCAAAACGCATCATCGCCAATGCTCGTCACGCTGTCGGGGATAGTAATGCTCGTCAGAGATG
>CACYSH010000201.1 GCA_902776945.1 uncultured Ruminococcus sp. | reverse complement strand
CGAGCTTCGCGGTCTGGAACAAAAAGAGCTTGCCCGTATGCTCGGCGTATCCGACAGCGCGGTGGGCAACTGGGAAACGGGCTATTCAAAGCCTACTCTTGAAGTCCTTGTGCCGGTCGCTAAGATACTCGGTATAAGCCTTTACGAACTGTTTGGGCTCGACGACCCGATGATGAAATACAGCAAACAGGAACAGAAAGTATTTGCCAAATACAAAGACCTGAACGAACCACACCGAGCAGCCGTTTCTACCATGATAGATATGCTGGGCGAAGCCGAACTGAAAACCGTCACCGCGGAAGATATTCCGGAGCTTACCGTACTGAGATACTTTAACAGACAGCTCGCCGCAGGTATCGGCGATCCCACCGACATGGACGACGACGGAGAGCCTATTTATCTGTACTCCACCGAGCTAATTGATAAGGCGGACTATGTATTCACCGTAAACGGCGAGAGCATGAAGCCTGTATATAACAGCGGAGATATGGTGCTTGTGGAAAAATGTACCGATATAGAATACGGTCAGGTCGGAGCTTTCCTTATAGGCAACGAAGCGTACATCAAAGAATGCCGCGAGGACGGACTTCATTCGTATAATGAGAAATACAAGACAATGAAGTTCAACGATGACGATAATGTTTCTCTGATTGGCAAGGTAATAGGCGTTATAACCGCAGAGGATATAGCGTCACAGAAGGATATTAAGACGTATCAGCTGGCTAATGAAGAATAAGACTTGTGTAAAAAAGTGAGAGGTGAGCAATATGGCTGTTGACCGAAACAAGAAAGAAAAAGTATACGTCAAGGTCAGCACCGACTTTGACCAGACAGGATATATGCAGCCGCGTTCGGTGACTTGGGGCGATGGGCGGACGTTTGATATTGAGAAAGTCAAGGATTTCCGACCGGCGAGCGTCTACCGCGACGACTGCACCGGATACTGCTTCACGGTGATGATAAAGGGCGCGGAAAAGCATTTGTTTTTTGAGCCTGCCGATTCGACTTTTTTGAGCCGTATCGGGCGGTGGTATGTATTAACTATCTGATAAAAAAGGGGGGCGCATTTCATGGGTGAAAAGACATATCTTGCCATTGATTTGAAGTCGTTCTACGCTTCCGTGGAATGTGCCGAAAGACAGCTCGACCCGCTGACCACGAACCTCGTTGTCGCAGACGAGAGCCGCACCGAGAAAACAATATGTCTTGCGGTGTCTCCGAGCCTGAAAGCGCAGGGGATTCCGGGCAGACCACGGCTTTTTGAGGTCGTTCAGCAGGTCAAAAACGTCAACCGCGACCGCCTGAACGCGGGTATCCGCAGCGGAAAAATCAAGAAGAACGCTGACGGTAAGTATGCTTTTTCTGCTTCGTCGTTTGACGCAGAAGCTCTCAAAGCAGACCCTACACTCGAACTGTCATTCATCGCAGCCCCGCCCCGAATGAGGCTCTACGAGGAGTACAGCAGCAAAATATACTCGGTATACCTTAAATACGTCAGCAAAGATGACATTGTGGTTTACAGCATCGACGAGGTTTTCATTGACATTACGGGCTATTTAAAGATCTACAACATGACCGCCCACGAGCTTGCTATGACTATGATACGCGATGTGCTTTTTGAAACCGGCATTACGGCGACTGCCGGCATCGGGACAAATCTATATCTCGCGAAGGTCTGCATGGACATTGTGGCGAAGCACGTTCCCGCGGACAAGGACGGAGTGCGTATTGCCGAAATAGACGAGCGAAAATACCGCGAGTTGCTCTGGAATCACCGACCGCTGACCGACTTTTGGCGCATTGGCGGAGGCATAAGCAAAAAGCTCGAATCCATGCAGCTTTACACGATGGGGGATATAGCGCGGGCGTCGCTGAATCCGTATCAGGAGGACAGGCTCTACAAGGTATTCGGCATCAACGCCGAGCTGATAATCGACCACGCTTGGGGCTGGGAACCGACAACTATCCCCGTGATAAAAAGCTATCGTCCGTCCGCAAAGTCTTTCTCATCGGGGCAAGTGCTTAAAGAGCCTTATTCATTCGACAAGGGCAGACTGATCGTCCGCGAGATGATGGAACTGCTCTCGCTTGACCTTGTGCGAAAGGGCGTTGTAACAAACAAAATAACCCTCACAGTCGGTTATGACCGTGAGAGCCTTATCGGTGAGCGCGGGCAGAAGTACAAAGGTTCGGTCATGAGAGACCATTACGGACGGACGATACCTAAACACGCCCACGGCACGGAAAATATCGACCACTACACCAGCTCGACTTCCCTGCTGTGTGAGACAGTTCTGCGGCTGTACGACAAGATAATTGATAAAAATCTATTGTTGAGAAGAATGTATGTAGTAGCCGAAAACGTCATATTTGAGCGGGATATTCCCGATGACGAACCGTTGCAGCTCGATTTCTTCTCCGACCCGTCCGAGCAGGAGAAGAAAAGAGAAGAAGAAAGAGCCGCCGAAGAAAAAGAGCATCGTTTGCAGCAGGCAACGCTGAAATTGCAGGCGAGGTTCGGAAAGAACGCCGTTCTGAAAGGCATGAATTTCCTCGAAGGCGGTACAACGATCGAGCGAAACGAACAGATTGGAGGTCACAGAGCATGAATGAATATTTTCTTTACAATGACATTATCGACCTGCCGCACCATCAGGCAGAAGGGCGCAGGCGCATGAGCCTTTACGACCGTGCGGCTCAGTTTTCACCGTTTGCTGCACTTTCCGGTTATGATGAAATGATCGAAGAAACCGGAAGAATAACAGAAGATATGATAGAATTGCCCGAACATAGCCAAGACGAACTCAACAACAAGTTCATGCTGCTAAATGCTATGATAGAAGCAGGATACCGCCCCGAGATCAAAGTAACATACTTCGTTCCGGACAAAACCAAAGCGGGCGGCTCATACGTTAGCTTCAAAGGCGATGTAAAGAAAATAGACAGCACCTTAAGAACGCTGCTGTTCTACGATGGCGATAAAGACCTAAATGGAAAGCTAATCGACATAGGTATGATAGCCTCGGCCGAAAGCGACTTCTTTGATAAAAAAATGTAGAAACAGAATTATACGCCCCAAATCAGCACATTTGTTCGCAAAGTCACCAACTTGATCTACCAAACCAAACATCCACTGAAAGCAAAAGCAGATCAACAACTTTTATAAGCAAAAAGATATATAAGAAAATTAACACTAATAATTCGGTAAACAGCCGAACGCTTGGCAAGCGAACGAACTGTATGATATCCTAAATTGTCACTATTATTTTTGTACACTTTGCTATTACACATATAATGACCAATAAAGACCAGCGGGCAAAGTTTATGTTTCAAATATTCAATATAGTTCAGACGAGATATTTTCCAAAATTCTCATAGCAAGTGTAAAACGACGTAATATAATAACATAAGAGAGATATCCAACCCTGTCCCTAATGTAGCGCCTCCAAAACAATGCTACATACAAGTTGAATATCTCTCTATTTTTAGCTCCCCCTGTTGGACTCGAACCAACGACCCTGCGGTTAACAGCCGCATGCTCTACCGACTGAGCTAAGGAGGAATATATGTTCACATTATCAAAATATGAAACATAAATCGAAAATTTGTTCTCAGCTCATTTGTTGCGTACAACAGACTTCAATCTGCTCTACCGACTGAGCTAAGGAGGAATAACTAATTAACTTTTAGTTAATAGCTGTTCATTCTTTTCCTCATTTTCTTTGCCAATTTTGCGGTGTAAAACCGTTACACTCGCTCTACCGACTGAGCTAAGGAGGAATAACTAATTAACTATTAGTTCACAAACCTCTTTTCTCAACTCGCCAATTTTGCGTTATGAATTGAATTCATTCGCTCTACCGACTGAGCTAAGGAGGAATATATGTTCACATTATTAAAATATGAAACATAAATCGAAAATTTGTTCTTAGCTCATTTTTCGGGTGCGAGAATCTTAATTCTGCTCTACCGACTGAGCTAAGGAGGAATATATGTTTCTTATCCTAAAATATGAAACATAAATCGAAAATTTGTTCTTAGCTCGTTTTTCGGGTGCGAGAATCTTAATTCTGCTCTACCGACTGAGCTAAGGAGGAATAACTAATTAACTTTCAGTTAATAGTTTCTCTCGTTTATTCCCATTTCAGCCCTTCGACTTGCGTTGTAAAGTTCTTACACTCGCTCTACCGACTGAGCTAAGGAGGAATATACACCAAAAGAGAAAGCTCTTTGCCTTCTCTTTTGCGTATCTTCGTGTCCGCAACTTCCTATCTTTCC
>CACYSH010000200.1 GCA_902776945.1 uncultured Ruminococcus sp. | reverse complement strand
GAGCCTGAGCTTGATAAGATAAAAAACAGCGTTTTTGGCTGAAATAATAATGGCACAAATATATAAACTGCTCTATTGAGAAAGAGGTACACGATGAAAAAATATTTGGACGAATCTTTATCGGCGCAGGAACGCGCTGAGGCTCTTGTGGCGGAAATGACTATCGAAGAGGCTGCGTCTCAGCTCAGATACGACGCGCCCGCAGTCGAAAGGCTCGGTATTCCCGCATACAACTGGTGGAACGAGGGCGTACACGGTCTCGCCCGCAGCGGAACCGCTACCATGTTCCCGCAGGCGATCGGACTTGCGGCGATGTTCGACACCGATCTTGTCAGAAGGGCAGCCGACATAACCTCCACCGAAGCAAGGGCGAAATATAATCAGTATTCAAAGCACGGCGACAGGGACATCTACAAGGGACTTACTCTCTGGGCACCGAATATCAATATCTTCCGCGACCCGCGCTGGGGCAGAGGTCATGAAACCTACGGTGAGGATCCCTTCCTTACCGCCGAAAACGGCAAGGCTTTCGTCAAGGGCTTGCAGGGCGAGGGCAGGGTCTTAAAGACCGCCGCCTGCGCCAAGCATTTCGCCGTTCACAGCGGTCCCGAAGCGGTGCGCCACAGCTTTGACGCAAAGGCTACCCCGAAGGACATGACCGAGACTTATCTTTACGCTTTTGAGGCGCTTGTCAAGGACGCGAAGGTCGAAGCCGTAATGGGCGCTTACAACCGCGTCAACGGCGAGCCTGCCTGCGCGAGCGATTTCCTCATGGGCAAGCTCAGGGAATGGGAGTTCGACGGGCATTTTGTTTCCGACTGCTGGGCTATCAAGGATTTCCATGAAAATCACATGGTCACTTCCTCGCCCGTCGAGTCGGCGGCTATGGCGCTTAAAGCGGGCTGCGATGTCAACTGCGGCTGCACATACGTCAATCTGCTTGCCGCGCTTGAACAGGGGCTTATCACCGAAGACCTGATACGCCGTTCGTGCGTAAAGCTGATGCGTGCGCGTATCCGTCTGGGAATGTTTGACAAGCACACCGAATATGACGATATTCCTTACAGCGTGGTTTCTTCCCTGACAAACAAGCGTATGTCGCTGCTCTGCGCGGAAAAGTCTATTGTAATGCTCAAAAATAACGGTCTTTTGCCGCTCAATGAAGATATGATCCGCACGATAGCGGTAATCGGTCCGAATGCCAACAGCCGCGCCGCTCTCGAAGGCAACTACTGCGGCACCGCCGACAAATACGTTACTTTCGTTGAGGGCATCATGGACAGGTTCGGCGGAAGAGTGCTTTATGCCGAAGGCTGTCACCTTTATAAGAACAGGATCTCGTGGCTCGCGCAGCCGGGCGACCGCTATGCCGAAGCCGAAGCAGCCGCCGAAAACGCCGATGTTGTTGTTCTCTGCGTGGGTCTTGACGCTACTATCGAGGGCGAAGAGGGCGACACCGGCAACGAGTTCTCCTCCGGCGACAAGAACGGTCTGCTGCTGCCCGAAAGCCAGCGTATACTTATTGATAAGATAATGAAGATCGGCAAGCCGACTATCATTGTCTGCGCGGCGGGAAGCGCCATTAATACCGAAGCAGACGCAGACGCTATTCTTCACACATGGTATCCCGGTTCAGAGGGCGGCAAGGCATTGGCACAGATTCTTTTCGGAGACTTCTCTCCGTCAGGCAAGCTCCCCGTGACCTTCTACGAAAGCACCGACAAGCTCCCGGATTTCATCGATTATTCGATGAAGGGCAGGACTTATCGCTATACCACCGACAACGTGCTTTATCCGTTCGGTTTCGGTCTTAATTACGGCGATGTTCATGTGACAAAGCTCGAATACCGCGATGGCATGGCTTATGTTACCGCCGAGAACAAGGGCGACCGCACCGATGAGGTCATTGAGCTTTATATAAAGGATTACAGCGAGAACGCCGTGCCTAATGTAAGTCTCTGCGGCTTCAAGAGGATCCTTCTTGACCGCTGTGCCGAAGTTACTGTGGAGATACCTATTCCCGACATCTGCTTTACTGCGGTTGACGAGTTTGGCGCGAGAAGGGTATTCGGCGATAAATTCACGCTTTATGCGGGAACGCATCAGCCTGACGAACTTAGCTGTAAACTCAGCGGTACGCCTTGCCTGAGTATGGATATTACTCTTTGATTTGCTGAAAAAATCGCAAAGCGAGGGCAAACCCAAAGTCTTAGGAAGGGGGGGCGGCACGAACAAGTTCGTGCAAGGGGATAAGTTTGCGCGGGACAGGCAAATTCGACCCAACGGGGCAGGATTTGCGGGCAAGCGGGCAGGAGCAAGCCCTTACAAGCCGTCCGATATAGGAACCTATTTACAGATAATACCGTTTTCGTGACAGTTTTACCCCTTTTGTGACAGCCTGTGACAGAAAAATTTAAAAACTGTCACGCCTGAAAGCCTTGAAAACAGGGCGTTTTCGGGCTTTGGTGACAATGTGACAGAAAAAATATACTCTTTATACGGAAAAAGTATTTCAGTACTTGTATTATTATATAGTTATATATATATAAAGAGTAGGAAAAAAATCGTCACATTGTCACGGAGCGGCGCAAAGCCTTGATTTTCAAGGGATTGAGGGGCTTGTAAAACTGTCACGGAACTGTCACAAGCTGTCATGCAGGGCGGAAAAACTCTCAGCGGTACGCCCTGCCTGAGCATTGATATAACTCTTTGATCTATTTTATACAACAGTCATGATAAATAGGATAGGGGGTCTGCTCCTATCCTGTTTTTTCAGGGATATGCTTTTAAGGAGTGAAGCATTATGGATTTTTCGGTCATGCGATTTTTGAGCGACGGCGCTATTCTTCAAAGCGGAGTGGAAAATGCGATCTGCGGTACTGCCGACTGCTTTGAAAAGGTCTCGCTGTCCGTTACTTCGGGGGATAAGAATATATGTTCTCTTTCGGGCATTGCGGACGAGCGCGGCTGCTGGACGATCATTCTGCCGCCGTTTTACGCGAGCTTTAACAGCTTTGAACTGCGTTTTGTCTGCAAGGACGAAACGGCGGCGGTGAAAGATGTACTTTTCGGCGAGCTTTTCAATATAAGCGGTCAGTCGAATATGGAACTGCCGCTTATACGGACATACGACCCTTACGAGCCGCCCGAGCTGGAGAAATTTCCCTTTATCAGAGAATTTCGCCCGCCTGTGAAATGCTGCTTTGACGAAAACGCTCCGGCAGGAGATTTCGCGGGCGGGGAGTGGCTCCGTGCCGACAGCGACGCTCTGCCTCGTATGAGCGCGGTGGGCTATTACTTCGCGGCGGAGCTTTTCAGGGCGCTGAATGTCCCGATAGGTCTGCTGAACAATTCGGCGGGCGGCGCGTCGGTGGAGAGCTTTATGTCGGGCAGGATGATACGCAGTCTTAACGACGATTATCTTAACGAAATGCTTGCGAAATACGCTGAGGGCGGCTTTGAGGAAAAAACCAACAGCGCCGCAGGCGAAAACGAGCGTAACTGGGCGGACAAGCTGAACGAAAAGGATAATGTCAAGGAACTGGTTTTCGAGGACGATTATGAGTTCGGGGATACCTGCAATATCCCGTTCTATTTCTGCAACGACAAACGGCTAAACGGCTTCTGCGGCAGAGTATGGCTCGGGAAAAAGTTCATAATTCCCGATGATATGCCGCTTGTTGACGCGGAGCTTTGTTTCGGCACGCTGACCGACAGCGACCGTGCCTACATTAACGGCGAAAAGGTCGGCGACACGGGCTATATGTACCCGCCGAGACAATACCCCGTCAATTCCTCGCTGCTGAGACACGGCGAGAACAGCGTTATTGTCTGCATGGAGGTCAAGTGCGGCGGCGGCGGTTTGAAGCCGACCGGAGAATACTGCCTTAAACTCGGCAAAAACCGCATTGACCTGAAAGGCGAATGGGGCTACACGGCGATTGAAAACGAACGTATGCAGCCGGGTCTGTTCTGTCCCGCGCAGCCAATGGCGCTTTACCACTATCTTGCCGAGCCTGCGGAGCATATCCGGGTCAGAGCTATGCTTTGGTATCAGGGCGAGTCGAACGTAAAGCGAGCAGGGAAGTACCGCAGCGCGTTCCGTGATTATATCGAGCTTCGCCGCGAGAAGAACGGCGGAACGCTGCCTGTGATATTTGCGCAGCTGCCGAATCACAGAGGAATGTTGGGAGAAGATGTCGGCACGGGCTGGGCGAAACTCCGCGCCGAGCAGGAAAGCTGTCTCTCGTTCCCCGACACCGCTATGGCGGTAACTATCGACTGCGGCGACAGCTTCGATCTTCACCCGACGAATAAAGCACCCGTCGGAAAGCGTTTGGCGTACCTTGCGCTTTCGATGCTTTACGGCAAAAAGGCTCCCGAAAACAGCCGCTGCGTTTCGGCGGTGTTAAAATCGGACGGTATCGAGCTGACATTCGACGGTCCCGCGCTTTCGCTTAAAAACGACCCACCCGCGTGTCTGGAGGTCTGCTACAAAAACGGCAAGGCTCTTCAGGCGGAGGGCAAGCTCACATCGGAGCATACAATTCTCATTTCATGGCAGTCAAAGACCTGTCCGAACTGCGTGAAATACTGTTACAGCGACGACCCCGAGCGCATTGACATTTATAATGTTGACGGTCTGCCTGCTGCGCCGTTCATTCTCCCCGTGACAGGTCAGCGCGGCAACGGCTGAACTCATGGGCAGACCCACTACCGAAACGCTGATTTTTTTCGTTGGATTGTTTGTCGGGTGTCTGACAGCATTCATTTTTTGCATAAGAAAACTGCGTATAACAACAGCTTTCCGCAGACAGGTAAAAGGTATCCCCGAAAAAAAGCTCGAAATGACTTACGCATGGGTGAAGTATTGCCGACCGCGTGTCAAGTACGGGAACGCCGCCGCCGCAATAGTGGTCTATAAGCTAAACGGCAGAGACACCGAAGCGCGAATGATCTGCGAGGGTGAGCATTATATTGAGCTTGCGGATAAGGTCAGTGTGCTTATCGAACGCAGTACCGGCAGATATTTTGCCTTTGACGTACAGCATATAAAAGAAGCGTTTCTGACGTATATTGTCCTGACTGTCGTTTCCTGCTTAGTGGCGGTGGGTACGGGTATTCTTGCCGTGATGTGCGCCGCCGATTATTTAAGATAAGCTGCACAAATGCGCAATAAACAGTTAGACAATTAATGAAAAATGTGCTAAAATGACAATAGACGGCGCAAAGCCGTGAACACGACAACAAGGAGGATATATAATGAAGATCTATTCAGTAAACGACCCCGAATTTGCAGAGTACGGCAAGGTGCTTGACGGTTATGACACTAAGGAGCTTATCGCGGCTATGGAGCAGATAGCGCTGCCCGATGAAGGCGTAGCATACGAGCCTGGAATTGACTCGCTCGAAAAGTGCGCGGTTTTTGCCGACCTGAAAGCGGGCGCATACGGCGATATGCCTATCCAGCTCGGTATGTGCTGGGGTCATAACAAGCTGCTCAACTGCCTTGAATACCACAAGGACAGCGAGCTTAACATCGGTGCCACCGATTTCATTCTGCTGCTTGCCAAAGAGGGTCAGATAAAGGACGGTGTTCTCGATACGGCGGACGTAAAGGCTTTCCGCGCTCCTGCGGGCGCTGTTGTGGAGGTATACGCTACCTCGCTGCACTATGCTCCCTGTCAGACTGAGGACGGCGGTTTCAGAGTAGCTATTGTTCTTCCGAAAGATACCAATACCGATATTGTTAAGTCCGAGCCTAAGAACCTTGAGGATAAGATGCTTTGGGCGAGAAATAAGTGGCTGCTGGCTCACCCCGATTCCGCCGAAGCAAAGCAGGGCGCGTATATCGGTCTTAAGGGCGAGAATGTTTCCGTGTAAGCGTATAGTTATAAATTGAGAATGTAAAAGAAAAGAACGGGTCAGATGATCCGTTCTTTTTTGTAGATAACGACAAGCAAGAGCCTCCGCCGCAGCGGAGACTCCTGCCGAAAGGAAAGTGTAGTTCAGAGATTTTCTTATATCGTTCTTTACTCCGCGGGCTGCTCGGGTTGAGCGGGAGTATTCTCGATTGCGGGAGGATTGATGCCCTGACCGATAGCCTTGCCCGTGATAAACGAATTTATCATGCTCTTTAAGTCTATGCCGATGCCGTCGAGCATACCCGAAGATACCTGATTCGTGGATTTGGTGATGTCCTCGATCATCTTGGCGGTGTTGCCCTCGCCGTACATTGTGATGCTGCCAACGCTCGAAAGCGGCTCCGCGATCGCCTTTGCTATCTGCGGCAGTACCTCGAAGTACATCTGGAGTACCGCTGCTTCCTGCATCTTCTGCATAGCTTCGGCTTTCTTGTTCAAGCCCTCTGCTTCCGCGAGAGCCTTTGCGCGGATAGCGTTCGCCTCAGCCTCGCCGACTGCCTTGATACCCTCGGCTTCCTGCAATTTTGCGTATTTCAGAGCTTCTGCCTTAGCCTTCTGCGCTTCTGCTTCGCGCTGCTGCTCGAAAAGCTGTGCCTCTGCCTTTGCCTTCCTTGCGTCAGCTTCACGCTGCTGTTCAAAAAGTTCAGCCTCCGCCTGCTTTGAACGCTGGAAAAGTGCAGCCTGAGACTCCTGCTCTAAGCGATACCTCTCCGCGTCTGCCTTCTTCTTGATCTCTGCGTTAAGAGCCTGCTCCTTGACCTCTGCCTGCTTGGCATTGAGGATTACTGCCTGCTCGGTCTTGGCAATATCCGCCATCGAGCTTGTAACTTCGATAGTCTTGCGCTGTTCCTGCTGCTGAATATCGTAAGCCGCGTCGGCTTCTGCCTGCTTGATGTCGGACTGCTTTTTCAGTTCAGCCTTGCGGATAGCAAGCTCGTTGTTCTTCTGCTCGATCTCGGTCTCAGCCTGAACTCTTGCGTCGTTGGATTCCTTGCGGGCTCTTGCCTGTGCGATCTGAATGTCGCGCTCTGCCTCTCGCTCGGCGTGTGCTCGGCGTATGCGGCGCTCTCTCGAAAGACCGTGGGGCCGCTGATCGTGGGCGTG
>CACYSH010000199.1 GCA_902776945.1 uncultured Ruminococcus sp. | reverse complement strand
CTGAGAGAGCATTGCAGCTCGGTCAGGAGATATGTGAGCAGTTCCTTAAAGGCGAATATCAGTATTTCATGGCTTGCCATATCGACAAGGAGCATACGCACCTTCATGTTGTTTTTAATAATACCAACTGCATCGACGGCAGGACTTTTGAAACTCATGAGAACCGCAGGACTACAAAGCAGGACAGGTCTTTTCAGAAACTCATGACTATCACGGACGAGGTATGTAAGCGGCACCATCTTTTTGTTATTCAGCATCCTGAAATGGGCAAGGGGTAAGAGCCATTGGGAGTGGGACATGAGCCGTCAGGGATTATCATGGAAAGTAAAGCTGAAATATGCCATAGATCAGGTTATAAAAGAGAGCGAGAATTTCGATGACTTTCTATCCAAGTGTGCAGCTCACGGCATACTCTATGAGTACAATCCCGACCACAAGATCGATCTGAAATTTATGCTTGCGGAGCAGAAGGAACGCAATCCGAGAGCAAGGTTCACCCGTGCAAGAACACTGGGCTGGTTTTATGAAACCGAGCAGATAAAATCCCGTATCGCTCAGTATCAAGGTTGTATGGTTTATGTGCCGAGATCGAAGATAAGAGTCATTACGAAGAAGCCTGAGAACAAGTTTGTTCAGGACGCTATCGACCGTGGCAATATGAAGGTAGCGAGTATCGCCAAGAACATTATAGCTGAATATGGAGTTGAGCCGGAAGAGATACGCAATGCAGCGATCTCCGCTTATGCTCACAGCCGCGGACTTCTTTCCAAGCTGAACAACCTGAAAACGGAGATCGAAGATCTGGAAGTCAAGCTGAATGTCCTGAGAAAATATCGTGAGGTCAAGCATTACGGCGAGGAACTGAAAGCTCTCAGCGGTCGAGCCGAGAAGAAGTATAAGGAATCCCACAGCTATGAACTTTCCGAATATGGGAAAGTGCGTACAAAGGTTTTGGAGCTTTACCCGTCGGGACATATCCCGACCGTAGAAAATCTGGAAAAGAGTATCACGGCGCTCCGTGATAAGCTGTCGGCAATGAACAACGAATTTAATCAGGCAGACAAGAAAGCCCGTGAGCTTGCCGATGCTCAGAGAACGATCGAGGAGTATCTGCGGCAGGAGCAGAGCCGAGATCAGCAGAAAAGAAAGAAGCGGAATGACCTTGAATGATGATGGGCTCTCTGACGAACGGAAACGGCTCTCAGAGACGTCCGTGAAGATTATGTGGAGACTTACATCCTAAAACAAACAAGGCACGGAGAGCGATTTCCGTGCCTTGTCATTTGATATGCTATTCAGTTAAAGAATCCTAAATCCGGATTATCAGGTAATCCGGCTATTGAAGCTCTGTCAAGGAAGCAGTTAAAGCTCTCACATGATGTTTCAGGGAGCAGAGTGCAGTCATGGCACGCAGCGTAATTCAGATTCTTGTATCCTTGCTTTGTGGCAGAAATGCACAGCGGATCGCCGCTGCACCAGCTTGCCCGTTCAAGCATACTGTCCATTATTCTTTCAAATACATCTTCATTATCTGCTACGCTTATAAGACCGCCGAGACTGCTGTCGCTATCCGATGATGATACATAAATCAGTACTCCGCACATTTTAACTTCGTTCTTATCGCCCAACTCACTGTATATCTTTTCTCTTATTGAGGCAGCACTATATCCGCATACATTGGATATTTCCCGAATAAACAAGTGTGCAAAGGTATGTAGCATAACGTAAGTTTCAGAGAATGATTCATTTATGAACTCACTATCGTCCATAGCCTTCTTCATTCTCTTGTATCTTGAAGAATGAGCATTTCTCCATTCCGCTATCTTATCCTTGTTGAACCGTATGAAGATACCTTCTCCGGTTAATTCTACCGCAGGAAGCCACGGCTTAGGATACTGCGAAATGGCAACGCTGTTAGCTTCGTTACGGGTAATTCTTGTGAATCCGGTAAACGCCTGAGTAACAGTGAGACGGTCAACCACAGCGATCTGCTCAAAATATGGTCTATACTTTTGCGGAATAGTCGCTGTATACGAAGAAAAATTATCTTCATTCTCATTCTCGTCTTTGGACAAAATACTGTATTCATCTTCATATACCGATAATTCCGAGCGTTTTCGCTTCTGTTCCATAGAAATCTTTACAGCTCTCCATGAACGCATGATCTCATCATCGGTAATATTCTGGTCATGAATAACCTGTCTTATGGTAAAAACGAGCTTATCTTCTTCAACGTTTTTCAGTATGCTATAATTCTTTTGAATACAGTTTACTACCTTCAAGCCTCAAACTGTCAATATCAGTCCTGTTATAGATGTTGACCATTTTTATTCTTGGCGATTTTACGCCGGAAGGACACGGCTTTCCACCATGAACCCACCAATCATATGGAAAATCGTCCATGTGACCATGAGTGCATACAACTATAAATCGAGAGGCATTAAGGTTATTCTTACATTGCGGGCATCTATGACGGTCTTTTACGTCCAATTCTCTGAAATCATAGATATTACTGCATCTTGAGCAATGTAGCTTTTCAGGGAAAACATAAGAAGTTATGTTTTGCCTTTAGAGAAGCTGTTTGTGCTTTGAGTAGTCCTTGGCATTAAAAAATACTCAGCATCGGTAATTACCGACAGGTTTTCATTGAATATTTTTCGGCTTTCGACTTCATCTGCATCATTAGGATTGTAGTCCCAATCATCGGTCGAAGCTATGATAACAGTATCGTCGCAGATACGATTTCTTCTGCCTCCTGATAGCCGTCCTCATCTTCTTCGCTGCTTTCGTCAAGCCACTCTGCCAGTTCACCAAAACAGATATTCTGCTTTACAATATTTGTATAAATCTCATATTCTCTGCGATATTTATCCATCAATCTTTCATCTTCCGATTTTTCAACATTCGCTTTGTTGAAAACTTTCTGAGAATTTTCCTGCGGAGCGGAAGGACGGATGGATTCTATATCACTAAATTTTTTATTTTTTGATATTTTCTCTTTTGTATTTATTTGTGCCTGCTTTTCAGCCTGCGGATTTTCAGTCTGTGGGTTTTCCGCAGACCGAAAACCTGTATCTTGTTTTTTAGATGCGTCAGAAGTCCTTTTATCCGATTTTCTGGACTTTTTCGGCAACATGTCTTTGACGAGCTTTACAGCACTATTTTTGGTTTTCTCCGACTTTTTGTCAGCGTCCTCTTTTGAAAGTGCTATCTCGAAAAACTCATAGATGTACTCAAAGCAGTGGTTCTTGCTCTCGTTAGATTTCAACTGAGTGCGGACAAGGTAACCGAGTTTTGTCAGTTCGGCAATGCGAGCCTTGATAGCACTTCATGATTATGAAACACTGTCCGCTATTGCAGTCCATATTCAGTTATTGTTTGTCAACAGGCTTTCTACCAGCTTTTTTGGTTCTTCTACCAAGTTTTCAACGGATTTGGTAGATGATTTTTTCTACCGCATTTCTACCAAATTTCTACCAAAAAATCATGATTTTTCAGAATGCCGATTTTCTGGGACTTTTTCATTTTTTACCATGAAAAACAGCGATTCTACGGCAAATTGATAACACTTGGCGGCACTTGATGATAATTGGTGATAAAGTGAACAATCAATATTATACCATGTTTTGCGCGGTTTGGGAAGGGGGTGAGGGTTTTAACTTTGCGGATTTGGGTACCTTATTAAAAGCATAGCCAAACATCACATCGTTAATATCCCTGTCTCCGACAAAGTGACTTACGACCTTATCCCAAATCCGCAAAGTTCACGCAACAAATGAGCGCCAAAAGCATTGATATAGCGTAATTTAGTGCCATTGTTATTCGTGTATTAAAATTCACCCATTGGGTGAATTTTTCAAGCACTTTCAAACTACCCTAAAATACTGTAATTTCAAGGGCTATCACTATTAAGCCGCATTTGAACTTTGCGGATTAGGGTATAATATCGGAAAATGGTTAGCGAGAAAAAGAAAACGAAAAAAGAGCGAATTTGGTAGAAAATCTGGTAGAAGAAAATCGGATTTAGATAATATATGTATCTACCGTAAGGTGCTGATTAACCCCATAAATACGGCATTTGAGCGAATTAAAAACGTGTTTGTTCATATTTGTTCATATAATGTCGTTGACTTAATCAAGACAAGGCGCAAGCAAGGGCAAGTCATTTGCATATGGAGTTTTGTCAGGGGTAGTTGAACCTATTGCTGCCGCTTTGACAATGACTTTCGGGCTTTCTGTCACGGTTTCAGCCGAGGGTTCGGTGAACAAGGACATAGTGATACTCTACACGAACGACGTTCACTGCGGTATCGACGACTATATCGGCTACGACGGTCTTGCGCTGTACAAGCGCGAAATGCAGGCGGAGCATGAAAATGTCCTGCTCGTTGACGCTGGCGATGCTATTCAGGGGACTTCGATAGGCTCGATAAGCGAGGGTGAGTATATTATTTCGCTGATGAACAAGGTCGGCTACGATGCGGCGACTTTGGGCAACCACGAGTTTGATTACAGTGTGTCGGTGTTGCAGAAACGCGCCGCCGAACTGGAGTGCGGTTACATCTGCTGCAATTTTTACGACAAAGGCACGGGACAGACCCTATTTGACCCGTACAAGCTGATAAACTGCGGCGATACGCAGATAGCCTTTGTTGGTGTGTCAACTCCCGAAACGTTTTCAAAATCAACTCCCGTGTTTTTCCAGAATGATGAGGGCGAATATATTTACAGCTTTGCAGAGGAAGGCACGGCGCTTTACGATATAGTTCAGCAGAACGTTGACAGGGCAAGAGAAGACGGCGCGGACTATGTTATCCTGCTTGCGCATCTCGGCGAAACCTACATTACCGAAGGCTGGAGTGCGCAGGAAGTAATTGCCAACACAACGGGCATCGACGCGGTTATCGACGGTCATTCGCACGATACAACGCCTTCGCTCACCGTGCAGAACAAAGACGGCGCAGATGTTACCGTAACTCAGACAGGCACCAAGCTCGCGAATATCGGCAAGATGACCATAACCGACGAAGGGCTGACCACCGAGCTGATAAGCGAAGTCCCCGCGCCGGACGAGACTATCCCAGCCGACAGCTATACCGTTATTGCGGACAGGGGCGGCGCTGACAGATATGTTGATTCCGAAACAAACGTAAAGATAAACGAACTGAATGCCGAGATTGAAAAGCAGAACCGGAAGATAGGCGAAACGGCATTCACGCTTTACGACTGCGACCCCGAAACAGGCGTTCGCCGCGTAAGGAACGGCGAGACAAATCTTGGCAATCTGTGTGCAGATGCGGCGAGAGCTTATTATAATGCCGAGATCGCTATCCTGAACGGCGGCGGCATAAGAAAGACAATTCAGGCGGGGGATATTCGCTATTTAGACCTCGTGAATACCCTTCCTTTCGGTAATTCGATATGCGTTTCAAAGGTGACAGGTCAGCAGATACTCGATTACCTTGAAAATAACGTCAGCAGTTATCCCAAAGAAAACGGCGGTTTTCCGAACGTGTCGGGCATAGAATATACGATAGACAAAAGCATTGAAAGCACCGCTGCCGTGAACGAGTTCGGCGAATTTACAGGCGTTACGGGCGAATATCGTGTAAAGAATGTGCTGATAAACGGCAAACCGCTCGACAAGGAAAGAACATACACTCTCGCTTCGATAGATTATCTTCTGAAAAACGGCGGCGACGGCTATATATTCAGCGGAAAAAGCGAACTGTGCATTGACGAGGGAGTGCTTCACGCTGACGCGCTTGCCGACTACATCGAAAACGATTTGGGCGGAATTATCCCCGAAGAATACAGAGATCCCTACGGAAACGGCAGAATAAAGGAGACCGACGGAACTGTTCAGGAAGAGGAACCCGTATCGGAGCCTGAGAATGAGCCTGAGAAGGAGAAAACAACGTCGGTACGCGAGGTTCAGCCTGTTTGGGTACCGAGCGGAATGTATGGCAGAGTTGCCGTAACCAGAAATGGTTCCCCGACATCCGGAAATGCAGCGCAGAGCGGTTCGGATAGCTCGTCGGCATCGTCAAATACGGCGGCGGCAGCTCCGGTTCCGGCGAATGTTACTTCCAATGGCGGCGAGAATCCCGCAACGGGCGCGGCGTTGTCGTCGGTTATGATCGTTTCTCTTGTGGCGATCATTGTTTCAAAAAGAAAAGGTTGATCTTGATTTGGTTTAGGTATTACTGAACAAATTTCCGATTATAATATACTATTATGAGCGCAGAGGACGATCCCGATTGGAATCGTCCTCTCTGCTGTTTATAAAGCAGCTTCAAATAAAGTTTTGCCGCCGATGCTTATTCGCTCTGCACCTGTCTTCTTATCTATAAATGAGAACATTTGGTCAAATTGCATAAATTATCATCATTAGATAAAGCCTTATCATGAGGACGGCGGGGGCAAGCTCCCGCCCTACAAGCCTTGTGATATTCCAAGTTTGTGCAAATTGACGACATTGCTCATTTATAGTTCTTATTACGGAAAAACGATCCCGACAGAGAACAGCTCTCCGTCGGGACTTTTTTTGGATATTACTGCTTGTCAATTGCTGCGAGACTGTCAAAATCCGGCTCTCCAACCATTGTGGCTTTACCGTTCTTTATATCATACTCGGCGTATTTTATCGGCGGCTGTCCGTTGTCAACGTCTAATCGCTCGGCGTAAATCGTAACCCGCATGGGCTTTATTTCCTCGAATGAAAGCTCTATTTCCGCACCGTCCTGCGGGTCGGAAACGGTTTTTCCAGCGATTGAAACGGTTTTGGGCTTATTTCTCGGTTCATAGGGATAATATATTCCCTGTGTGTCATATACTTCGGCTTCAAACTGATAATCACCTTTAAGACCGCCCTCGGGCAGAGGTACATTTATCATTACCCACGGGTTGTTGATATTCCCCTTGCTGACATAGTAACAGATCATGCCGTCCCTATACTCGGAAGCATAGATGAGCCCCGCGTCGTACTCGCTGCGTTCGCCGGCAATTCTTTTGTAGAGGAAACCCGCCTCGCCGATTATCTTTTCAGCCTCCGAATCGGTTTTGCCGAGCAGTTCCTCCGATATCTGTTCGGGCGTTTTGATATATTTCTCACTGATGACACGGCAGAAATCGTCAAGCGCGAGTTCTTCGCAGGCATAACCGCTGTTTGTGCCGAAATAAAGCACCTTGAAGCCCGCGTTTTCGTAAACAATATCGTTCGTTTCAGCGGCATTAACGTCGGGCAGACCCTCCACCCCGCGGTTGACGTATATCTTCAAGCCGTCCTCAAACGAATCATGTATCATGTAAATCTCCCCGACGGGCACGTTCGGACAATAGCCCGGTTCAAGTATCTCATACTCGATGTCGGCAGCCAAAAGCGGCTCAAAGGCTTCGTCAAGACCGTAATGCAGAATGCTCCCCGCAACAGAATTGAGCTTGTCAAGATACTTCCCCAGATCGTCGAAGGTGAGATATTCCCCGCTGTTCTTTTCGTAATAAGCGTTTTTGTCCTTGTCAAACTCGATGTTTACGCGGCTCTTTTTCCATACGCCCTCGCTTGTAAGATCTTCCGGTTCGCACCATATCAGCGTATCGGAAAGCTCGCCTAAGTTCTTTGGATTTGCCGTTTTTGCTATCAGCCCGAATACGCTCGTATCATCGGTCTTATATCTGCTTATCTCGGTTCCCGACTTATACTCGACCGTGTTATCGCCGTAGAAAACCAGCGTTAACGGCTTACCGCTGTTGTACGCAAACATGGAATAGGCTTCTCCGTCAGGAAGGGGCGTTTCGGTCGGTATACGCTCCCATGAAGCGCTTGTAACGGCGCTTTGCAGCTCTATTGCCTTATCAGCATCGGCTTCGAGCAGATACGGCGCATACGCGGGTGCCATAAGTCTGACGGGGTAAGGGGTGTAATCGCCAAACGGACAATCTGCCGCAATATTTTCATCGACATCTGCCGGCTCGGTTTGCGAAACGCTCTGCGAAGCAGATTTCTCCGACTGTACCGTGGGCGTTACATCGTCTGTATTTATCGACTTTCCGCCGAAGATAAACAGCGCACCCGCCGCTGCCGTAAACAGCAGGGCGATACAGGCTGCCGCTGTATGATTTCTTTTTACTGCGTTCAGGTTTTCGGTATTGTGTGCGTCCTCTTTTCTATTATTCANATTCATAGTCATATTCATTCCGATTCCCGCCTTTCTCATTGCGGAGGAAAGTATGCGTTCTTGCAGCTCGTCGGGTATCGTGCTTTTCGCAGTAATGGCTTCAAGCTCCCGCGATATGATTTCACAGTCTTTTTCATCGGCGTTCGCGCCGAGTCTGCCGAGCCTGGTTTTCATAAGCCTTCCTCCTCCAGCATTTTTCTTAGCTTTTTAAGACCCCGGGATAATCTTTTGTTCAGCGTGTCGGTCTTCATATTCATTTCGAGCGCTATCTGCTTAACGGGCTGACCGAGATAATACCGCCTGACGAATATCTCCGTGTCGGGTTCGCCGAGTCTTTTGAGCGCCTGCATTATCTGCCCGCTGTCGGCGGTTATTTCATCGTCGGGAATGATATTCTCGATCTCGTCAAGGGAGATGTGCTGTCCGTTTGCTTTCTGACGGCGCAGAATGTCGGTGCAGTGCCGCTGTGCTATCACCGAAAGATAAGCGCAAACCGAGCGCGGTTTCACGCCCTTTTCGCTTACCGAGGAATACAGCTTCATGAAAATATCGCTGACAGCTTCCTCTATATCCTCTTTCGTGCAGACCCCGAAAAGCCTGTTGTACGCTATCTTGTAAACGTAAGCGCTGTATTGCCCGATGACAGCCGCAAGCCCCTCTTGCGGACTGCTTCCCAGCAGTTCAAGCAGTTCCGTATCGTTCATATGATGACCTCGCTTTATCGAAACGTTTCATATATTATAGACGTATATAAAACGAATTTCCGGACATGACTATGAAATATTATAGCATTTTGATTGTAAATATTTCATGAACGCAAGCAGCCCCGCCTGCCCGGAAGCAGATGGGACTGTTGTAATTACTGTTTGGCAGCTTCTGCAAAGCTTATCTTCTCACCGTCAAAAACGATGTGGTCTATCTTGCTTATAACCATAGGCTTCCCCGTGCTGTAATCGCATGAAAAGGAAAATCTTTTCGCGCTGCCGCCCGCACCGCAGCCAACACAGCGGGCTGTTTCGGAGGAACCGTCCGTATAGAATATCTCGACAGTCGAAAATCTTTCCTCCTGTATCTTTTTCCAGTTCTGATTTTTTATTTCCTCCTCGCTGAATTGCTTAGTGTCCATGCATTGCAGATCGATATTGAGGGGCGTGGCGATCACGCTTATTTCCTCGCCTTTGTAATCAGCCGTAAATGTTTTCGGCTTCACGATGACTCCGTCCGAATCGGCTTCACATACCGCGCTACCTTTGTAATAATCCGCCGAATACTTTTCGAGCTCCGCAAAATAATCGACTTCTGCGGCTTCGAGGTTCTTATCCTTGATATATGCCTCACTTACAATATTTACATACT
>CACYSH010000198.1 GCA_902776945.1 uncultured Ruminococcus sp. | reverse complement strand
CATTGAGGGCGGTGTGCCGCGAATTGTATCGGACGAACTCTTCCAAAAGGTTCAGGACAGGCTTGCGAAAAATAAAATATCAAGGTCGCATTTCAAGGCAAAGGTCGAATATTTCCTCTCAACGAAAATGATATGCTCCGAATGCGGTGCTATGATGGTCGGGGAGTGCGGAACGAGCAAAAGCGGAGTGGTGCATAATTATTATAAATGCTCAAACGTGAAGAAACGAAAGGGCTGCCATAAACCTTCGATCAAAAAGGAACTCGCGGAGGAGCTTGTGCTCGATAAAGTCATGACCGAAATGTTCACCGAGGACATGATCGAGGATATTGCCGACAGCGTGATGAAGCTTCAAAAGCGCGAGAACACGTCGATACCGCTTCTGAAGCAGCAGCTTGCGGAGGTCGAAAAGGGCATTGAAAATATGCTGAATGCTATGCAGGCAGGTGTCCTCACGAAGTCCACGAAAAAGCGCCTCGACGATCTCGAAGCGCGAAAAGAGCAGATCGAAATTGATATTTCGCGGGAGAAATTGCAGCAGGAAGTGCTGACCCGCGACATGGTCGTGATGTGGCTTCGGAAGATGAAGGAGCTTGATCTGACGAATGACGACAACAAGCGGATACTTATTGACACATTTGTGAATTCAATACAGGTGTTTAACGATAAGCTGATAATCAGCTTCAACAACAGCGAGGGGACGTCCGAAGTCCCTCTTTTAACAGAAGGGTGTTCGAGTGGTAGGGGAGTGGGGGAGTTAAAAGTAGAGAGATATTCAACTTGTATGTAGCATTTTTTAGGAGGCACTACATAAGGGACAGGGTTGAATATCTCTCTTTTGTTACTATATCACGTCGTTTTGCGTTTGTCAAGAGCTTCCTGGATAATTAACCATCTGAATGATACTAATTATTTGAAACTCTATTCTTGTCCGTTGGTCTTTACCGGTCTTTATATGCTGATAGCAAAATACACAATAGACAAGTAGCGTGTTTGTAAGATCATACAGTCCGAATGCCTGCACAAGGTTCGGCTGTTAACCGAAAATGCAATATTAATTTTCTTATATGAAAAATAGAGGACAGCAGCTTCCGAAAATCTGATTGGAAGCCGCTGTCCTTTGTTTTTTTGCCTGCTTATGGAAAATATAGGCTAAAATACAAATATATAGCTGTTACAACCAAGTTTCCCGTCCTTCGGGAACATAGTCCTCGATCTCCTCAATATCATCGAACCATATCTTTGCTTCATTCACGATCAGGTATTTATATGAGTAGTCTATCCTGCTTACCAGACCTTTATGTATAAGGTAGCTGCCAGTTTCATAATATTTTATCCTGACGCTGCTGCCTTTGTGGAGCTTGTTCAGCTTTATGGAGCTCATCTCCGCGGCTTCATCGCCAAGCTCCCTTTTTACTTCACGTCCCTGCTCCTGGGCGAGGATAAGATCGTAGTATCCTTTGAGCGAGGCAAAGGGCATGAAGATCCTTGCACGTTCTGCTCTGTCCATACTGAATGCTCCTTTGTTTCTTCTGTGTCGCTTTTTGTTCGCTTGTCGGCTGCTTGTGTTGCGGACAGCAGTAACACCGCTGTCATTAGTGATATGTATTGTCTCATTCTTTGTTCCTCTCATATATATAGTATCACTCGCCGTTATGTCCTCCGACAAGTGTGTTTCTCATTCTGCCTGTCGCTTCCTCCTGCAAACTCATTCCCCGCAGCACGGAGTTCTTTCCGAAGCGTTCTTTAATGCTGACAACGGCGTGCTGGAGCTGCTGTTCTTTGTGGAGCTTGTCGTTGTCAACGAAGAAGGAAAGCTGTTCACAGTTCTCATAGACGAGCCCACCGTATGCTATTCCTATCTGTCTTATCCCGCAGGTCGTTTTTGTAGTTTCGTTAAACAGCCCGACAAGAGCTTCGGACAGCTCGCTGTATGAGCTTGTGTATCGTTCGAGCTTGCGCGAGCCGCCCGTAGGAGCTATCATGTCCTTTGAATAGCGTATAAAAAGCGAAATATGTTTTGTGTACATCGCCTGCTCGACAAGCTCGTTAGTAAGGCTGGCGGTCATTTCCTTAAGTATCAGCCGGGCGTTGTTCTTGGTGTAGTCCTTGAACAACATCTGATTGTTTGACAAGGATCTTGTCTTTGACTGATAATTCTGAACATCGGCAAGAGTACATGGCTCCCGTCCGTGGGCATGGTCTATCAGTATCTCGGCATTCTTGCCGAAAATGCGGTAAAGGCTCTGTTCGGGGATATGTGTTATCCCTTCGAGGTCATATACTCCGAAGTGCTCAAGCCTGCGGGCTGTTCCTCTGCCTATGCCCCATATATCCGTCAGTGGGCGGTGTTTCTGAACAGTTGCCTTAAAGGAGTCCTCGTCAAGAACGCCTATGTGGTCGGGAACGTGCTTTGCCGTTATGTCAAGGGCGACTTTGGCAAGAAACATATTAGTGCCTATCCCTGCGGTCGCTGTGATGCCCGTTTCCTCCATGACCTTATCCATAAGCATATTGGCAAACTCTTTCGGGGTTTTCCTGTAAAGCGAAAGGTATGGCGCTGCGTTGATGAACACCTCGTCTATGGAATACGGATACACGTCCTCGTGGGAAACGAATTTCGTGTAAATGCCGTAGATGTGCGCGGAGATGTTCATGTACATTCTCATTCGGGGCTTAGCGATGATGTAATCTATCCCTGCGGGTATCTCGTAAAGCCGGCAGCGGTTCTTAACGCCGTATTCGCTGAGTGCGGGAGTAACGGCAAGGCAGAGCGCACCGCTGCCGCGGGAATCGTCTGCGACCACAAGGTTGGTTTTGAAAGGGTCAAGTCCTCTTGCGGCGCATTCCGCCGAAGCGAAATATCGTTTGAGATCTACGCACATATAACATGGATTCATTGCCGTTCCTCCTTTCCGACTGAATTAAGAAAAAATACGGTTTAGCCGAACAGATTTCTGTCGCCCCATGAAAGATCGAAATTGTAGCCCCATCTGTTCATTTCTGCGAGCTTGATATATATGAGGTTCACGTTTATGCCAAGTATCTGCGAGGCTTCAAACACCGACCAGCCGTACTTAAGGATTGCGAGCAGCTTCCTTTCGTCTATCAGCAGATGCGCGGCGAAGATGTTTGCTTCGTTTTCGATTACGTCACGAATATTGAATATCTCGAATTCTTTAAGGCACTGCTCTTTGGCTATGTCGAAGTGATGATACCTGTGTCCCAGCTCATGCCCTCCGACAACAAGCTGTTCCTGCTTGCTGATGTTTGAGGATATGGCGATAAAGGGTTCGTTGTCGATCACAGAGAAGAAGCCCTTTAGATATCCAATATCCCCGAAATCATGGTCTATTCCCTCGTATTCCATGATCTTGATCGGATCTCTTGTCCTGTATTCCTTTACAAGCTCTGACGCCGATTCGTATAATATGTCTCTGCTCAATTCTGTTTCCTCCGGAAAAACACATAGTATTTAATCATCATTATCATCATTATCGTCATTCTGATCTGCTTTTCTTTCCTTGATGCGCCAGTATGCCTTTTCCATGATATCGTTGTTGATGGTGTTACTGCCGTTGAGCAGAAGCCCGTAGAAAAGCTGATACAACGGGCGAAGGATAGGGGTATTCCTATTGAGGTCACAGAAACAGCGGAGCCGGAACAGGCTGTCTACATGGATATCCGTGATGAAAGTTTCATAGAGCTTCATCAGACTGATGAGGGTATTTCGTATTCGATATATGCCCCCGATTTCACGCTTACCGACGGCGGCGTGTGGGAGATGGAAGAAAGCATGAGCCTGCTGACCGCTGCCGCGGAAATACTTGCAACTACAAGCAACGCACTTGCCGAGGTGGAGGACTACAACCATTTCATGGCGCTGGTCGATATGGACGCAAGTTTTGATATTCCCGCAGAGTTGGCACAACTGAAAGTGGATATTCTTGCAAACATCCAAATAAATCGGCAGAAGTTATCGACGTTGAGTATACCGAAGAAGAAAAAACAGAGGAAACACCGACAGAAACAGAGCCTAAGAAGGTTGCTGTAAATGCTCCCGAAAGAATAACCGTTACCACCGTCGTCCCTACTGTTGTATGTGTCCGTAACTTCTTGTCATAACAAAACCTCCTATGGTTTCTATTATACCATAGGAGGCTCTTTTTGTCATTGTACGTTTTTACTGGTGCGGTTCAAACTTCCGGAGGCTGTTTTTTTGTTTTCGGTTGCTTTACAATCCCGCACGATTTTGTTCAGTTAAAGACACCGGAGCGCCGAAGCGTAGTTTTCCGAACATTCGGACTACAATCTGCAAATTGAACGACTCCGAAAAGTGTGATATTATATAATCACAGAAAAGAACACGGAGCAAAGAGCTCCGGAAAACAAA